>DATKHR010000237.1:0-22409 GCA_035510155.1 Vicinamibacterales bacterium | reverse complement strand
CCTTGGCGGCGGGGACCGCAAGGTTCCGGAGCCAATCCGGCACATTGATGCGCGGGATGAGTGAGACGGACCTGAACAGCGTTCCACGTGAAGCGATTACGCGCGTGCGCGTCCTGCGATTCGCGCGAGGTAAAGAGGAGGCTTTATAGCTTTCGATAGAAGTCCACGACGTGATGACCGCACGCGGGTCAACGAACGGATCCGCGTCCGGGAAATCCGAGTCATCGACGACACCGGCGAGCAGCTGGGCATCATGCCGCCGCCGCAGGCGCTGGCCATCGCGAAGCAGAAGGGGCTCGACCTCGTCGAGATCTCGCCGACGGCCGTGCCGCCGGTCTGCCGCATCATGGACTTCGGGAAGTATCAGTACCAGGAGCAGAAGCGCGCACGCGAAGCTCGCCGCCACCAGAAGGTGATCGAGGTCAAGGAGATCAAGTTTCGCCCCAAGGTCGACGAGCACGACTACCAGTTCAAGAAGAAGCACATCGAGCGCTTTCTGGAGGACGGCGACAAGGTGAAGGCGACGATTTTCTTCAAGGGGCGCGAGATGGCGCACCCCGAGATCGGACGGCGCATCCTCGAGCGCCTGGTAGGCGAGCTTTCCGACGTCGCCATCGCTGAGACGATGCCGCGCATGGAAGGCAACCAGATGCACACGATCCTGAGCCGCAAGCCCCAAAGCAGCAGCCGCGTGAAGACGGCGGCCAGGCAGGTAACGACGACATGACGAAGAAGCTCAAACTGAAGACGCATCGCGGAGCGGCCAAGCGTTTCAAGCGCACGAAACGTGGAAAGTTTCTGCGGAGCAAGGCGTTCAAACAGCACATCCTGAGCAGCAAGACGACGTCCCGCAAGCGCAAGCTCCGGGGAACGACGACCGTTGCCGACGTGGACGTGCGGAAGCTCGAGCGGATGCTGCCGTATAAGTGATTCGTGAATCATGGCAACTGAGGAGATCAGGAAATGCCGCGCGTCAAAAGAGGAACCGTTCGCCGCGCCAAGCGCAAGAAGCTCTTGGGGCTCGCGAAGGGCTATTACGCCAACAAGAGCAAGCTCTATCGCGCCGCGAAAGAGTCGGTTGACACCGCGCTGAAATACGCGTTTGTCGGCCGCCGCCGCAAGAAGCGCGACTACCGTCGCCTCTGGGTCGTCCGCATCAACGCGGCCGCCCGCGAGCACGGGATCACCTACGGCCAGTTGATCAGCGGGCTGAAGAATGCCGGTGTGGCGCTCGACCGCAAGAGCCTCTCCGAGCTCGCGACGTCGAACCCGTCGGCGTTCGCGGTGCTTGCCCGGCAGGCCAAAGGCGCGGCAATCTCGCGGGGGTAGGCGCCCCCGCATGCCCGACCTTCCTCCAAACCCGGAATCCGTCGCAGCGCATGTCGTCGCGTTCGAACGTGAGCTCGCAGCCGCCACGTCCACGCGTGACGCGCAGGCCGTGCGCGACCGCTACCTGGGTCGCAAACACAGCATCGTCGCCTCCTGGATGCAGCTCGTGGCAACGGCTGCACCCGGCGAAAAGAAATCCATCGGCCGCTACGCCAACGAGCTGAAGCAGGCGATCGAGGCGCGCTGGGCGCGGTATGCTGAAACGGCCACGGAGCGCGCCGTGCCGGGCGCGATCGACGTGACCCTGCCAGGCCGCACCCCGCTCCTCGGCCACCGCCATCCGTTGACGATCGTCAGAGAGCGCCTGGACGAGATCTTCTCGCGGATGGGATTCGCCGTCGTCGAGGGGCCGGAGGCCGAGGACGAATGGCACTGCTTCGACGCGCTGAACATGCCGGCGGACCATCCCGCACGCGACATGCAGGACACGCTCTATCTGGTGACTCCCATCAGGGGCGAGGGCTCTGAAGGGCCCGACGGAGACGACCTGCGCACCCTCCTCCGCACGCACACGTCGTCCATGCAGATTCGGTATATGCAAGCCCATGAGCCGCCAATCAGGATCGTCGCGCCGGGCCGCGTGTATCGGCGGGACGATCTCGACGTCACGCATTCGCCCGCGTTCAGTCAGATCGAGCTGCTCGCCGTCGATGAGGGCCTGTCGCTGGCCGACCTCAAGGGGACGCTCCTGGCCTTCGCGCACGAGATGTTCTCGCCCAGCTCGCGCATCCGGTTCCGGCCAAGCTTCTTTCCGTACACGGAACCGAGCGCCGAAATCGACTTGAGCTGCTGGCAGTGTGACGGCGCCGGGTGCGCCATGTGCAAGAAGACCGGATGGATCGAGCTGGGCGGCTGCGGCATGGTGCACCCCGCAGTCTTCGAGGCCGTCGGGTACGATTCCGAACGCTACACAGGCTTCGCGTGGGGCATCGGTATTGAGCGGATCGCCATCCTTCGGTACCAGGTGGAGGACATCCGATTGTTCTACGAGAACGATCTGCGATTCCTGGAACAGTTTCCCAAGTAAATCGCGATGCGCCTCGTTCTCTCCTGGTTACGCGAGTTCGTCGACGTCAGCCCGTCGGCCGGCGAGATTGCCGGTACGCTTGGCCTGCGCGGTTTCGAGGTGGCGTCGGTCGAAACGCTCGATGACGGCGATGCGGTGATCGATTTCGAGATCACCGCGAATCGCCCCGATTGCCTCAGCGTGCTGGGACTGGCGCGTGAAGTCTCGACGGCGTTCGGGCTCCCGTTGCGCATGCCGTCAGCCGACTCCGGCGCCACAGTGCGCCTGGTCTCGCTGCCGGCGGGCCGATCCGATCGATTGACGGTCACAATCGACGACGACGAGCTGTGCCCGCGATATGCGGGGGCGGTGGCCGATGTGACGATTGGCCCTTCGCCGGCATGGTTGGCCACGCGGCTCCACCGAGCGGGCGTCCGGCCCATCAGCAATATCGTCGACATCACCAACTACGTGAACCTCGAGATCGGCCAGCCGATGCACGCCTTCGATCTGGCCAGGCTCGCCGGATCTGAAATCCACGTGCGGCGAGCGTGGCCGGGGGAGACGATTCGGACGCTCGACAGCGTGGATCGACAGCTCGAGTCGGACATGCTCGTCATCGCCGACCGGGACCGCGCCCAGGCCATCGCGGGGGTGATGGGCGGCGCCGACGCCGAAGTGTCGAGCGGGACCTCGCAGATCGTGCTCGAGAGCGCCTATTTCAAGTCGACCTCCGTTCGACGGACGAGCAAGCGGCTCAACCTCAAGACGGAGGCGTCGTCCCGATTCGAGCGCGGGGCCGACATCGGCGCGCAGGTCGTCGCCATCGAGCGGGCTGCTCAGCTGATCGAGCAACTTGGAGCCGGTCGGGTCGACGCGCCTGTCGTCGACTGTTACCCCCGCCGACGAACGCCAACGACGCTGCACCTGCGGAAAGACCGCCTCGCCCGGCTGCTCGGTGCGAGCGTGCCTGATCCCGACGTCGTGCGGATCTTGACGGCCCTCGGTCTACAGGTGCTGCCCGAAAGCCAGGCCAGGCGGGATGGTGTCGGCTGGGACGTGCTGGTGCCCTCGTTCCGCGTTGACCTCCTTCGCGAAGTCGATCTCATCGAAGAGGTCGGCCGCCACTATGGATTCGATCGACTGGCGCCGACTTTTCCAGCGCTCACGGTACCGCCTGCGGCGCCCAATCCCCGAATCCGGCGCGACGAGCTCGTTCGGCGCGTCGCGACTGCCGCCGGCCTGTCGGAGGCCGTGACGTTCGGTTTCATCGAATCAAGGGCCGCCGAGGCCTTTCACGCCACGGGTGCCGGCACGCCGATCGCTCTCGCCAACCCGCTGTCCGCAAAGTTCGATACCTTGCGCCCATCCCTCATCCCCGGGCTGGTCGACGTTGCCGCGCACAACCGCCATCACGGCCGCCGGGATGTGCGCCTGTTCGAGATCGGCACCCGTTTCGGAACACTGGGCGAAGCTCGCAGCGTCGCCGTGGCGTGGACTGGCGCCGCGACCGCGGAGCACTGGTCCGCGCCGCCGCGGGAAGTCGACTTCTTCGACGTCAAGGGGCTGGTCGAGGGCCTGTGTCGCTGCCTCGACGTGTCAATTCGGACCGCGCCGGCTGAGGAACCGTTTTTGGTGCCTGGACAGACGGCCTCGATGATCGTGAACGACGGCCCTTCCAAGGGCACGGTTGTCGGGATCATGGGTCAACTGTCGCCGGCCATCGCGGACCGGCGCGGACTCCCGCGGCAGGATCGCGTGTTTGTGGCCGAGCTCGACCTGGACAAGCTCGAGCGCGCGCGAGGTGACACCCTCCACGCGGCGCGCCCGCTGCCACGCTATCCGTTCGTCGTCCGCGATCTCTCGATCGTCGTGGCCAACACCTTGCCTGCGGAGATCATTCATGGCACCATTCAATCGGCCGCCGGCGGTGATGGCGGCGATGTCGTCCGGCTGATCGGGATCAGCGTTTTCGATCGCTACCACGGCAAGGGCGTGCCGGAAGGGTCTGTGAGTCTCTCCATCCGGCTCACGTTCCAGTCCGATGATCGAACATTGACCGACGCCGAGGTCCAGGCACGCTTTGAAACGATTCTCGCCGCGCTCGCCCGCGAGCACGGCGCCATTCAACGATAAACGCTCGGCATTCCGAGCCGCGAGCTACGAGCAACGAGAACCCCATGGCAAAAACGGCAACCCGCAGCGTCGACCTGGAACCGATTGATCGACTCGAAGAGAAGCTTAAAACGCTCGTCACGATGGTCGAGCGGATGCGCAGCGATCAGGCGCGCGCGGCCGAGGAGAACCAACGGCTGTCGCGCGAGCTCGAAGCCCTGCGCGCGCGATTGGCGTCGAGCGACAGCCTGGCGTCGGAGCTCTCGGCGCTCAAAGACGAGCGTGATGTGATCCGCGGCCGCGTCAGCGAGATGCTGGAGCAGCTGGAAGCGCTCAATTTGTGAGCGAGAGCAAAGCCATTCCCGTCGAGATTCACGGGCAGCGGTATCCGATCCGCAGCAGCCTGGATCCTGAATACGTCGCGCGGCTGGCGACCTACGTCGACGAGAAGATGCGCGTCGCCGCCGACTCGACGCCGACGGGGGATACGCTGCGCCTCGCGATCATCGCCGCCTTGAATATCGCCGACGAGTACTTCCGCTGTCGTGAAACGAACAACGCCCGCGACGGCGAGCTGGCCGAGCGGGCCGGAGAGCTGGAGCGCCTGCTCGATCGCATTCTGCTGGCGTGAGCAGCCTTGGGAACTCTGCGTCCCCCGCGAACCTTGCGAACGTCGCGAACCTTGGACTAGGATCCGTGGAGCGTTTGAGTTCCCTGCTTTGCGCGTGATGGTGGTAGGCTCGTTTGAGCCAACGTTTTACCCAAGTGAGTCGCGACGCCGCGTGGTGTGCATGCCTCTGTAGCGAGGAAGCCTGAAGCGCGGCTTTTTGAGCGGTTCCACCTGCTTACGCAGGTTCATCGACCTCCCCACACGGCAAAGCGGGGCCTTTCTCTCGTTCCAAGCTCTCAGTTTCGTGCGCTGGTTCACGCGGGTCCATAGAAAGGACGTCGCGCGTGTCACCGATATACGTCAACGTGATTCTGCCCGCCGTGGTTGCCCTCGTGGTGGCTGCAGCGGTCTTCGCCGCCTGGAGCGCGAGCCGCCGGCGCATTGCAGCAGACACGATCGCCCGCGCCGAGGAACAGGCCGCGCGGATCATCAAGAGCGCCGAACTCGACGCAGAAACGTCGAAGAAGGCCGCCCTGCTCGAGGCCAAGGAAAAGGCGCACGACCTGCTCATGGAGACCGAGCGCCAGTCGCAGCAGCATCGCGAGCAGTCGGCGGCACTCGATCAGACCCTCTCCCGCCGTGACGCCGCGCTGACCGACCGGCAAGGCGCCCTCGAGCGGGTCGAACGAGAGCACTCAGCGCGGGAGCGGGCGCTGGCTGACCGCGAAAAGGCTGCCGCGGCCGCCGCAGCCCGGTACGATCAGCTCGTCGCCTCTCAGCAGCGCGAGCTCGAGCGTGTCGCCGGGCTCACGGCAGAAGAAGCCAAGGATCTCCTCATCAAGCAAATGGAGGGCGAGGCGCGGCATGACGCCGCGAACTTGTTCAAGCGCCTGGACGCGGAAGCGCGCGAGATGGCCGCCGACAAGGCCAAGCAGTACATCACCGAGGCGATTCAACGCTGTGGCGCGGAGCACGCGATCGAGACGACGGTGTCGGTCGTCGATTTGCCGAGCGACGATCTCAAAGGCCGCATCATCGGCCGCGAGGGGCGTAATATTCGAGCGCTCGAGCTCGCGACCGGCGTCGACCTCATCGTCGACGATACGCCGGGCGCGATCATCCTGTCGGGATTCGATCCCTACCGCCGCGAAATCGCCAAGAAAGCGATCGAGCGGCTGATTGCCGACGGACGAATTCATCCCGCTCGCATCGAAGAGATCGTGCAAAAAGTGAAGGATGAGACCGAAGAAGAAGTGCGCAAGGAAGGCGCGGCCGTCGCGTTCGAGCTGGGTCTGCACGACCTCCACCCGGAAATCCAACGATTGATGGGCCGTCTCAAGTACCGCACGAGCTACGGCCAGAACATCCTCGCGCACTCGGCCGAAGTCGCGAGGCTCGCGGGCATCATGGCCAAGGAAGTCGGTCTCGACGCGCACGTCGCCGTCCGCGCGGCGTTCCTGCACGACATCGGCAAGGCGATCGATCGCGAGATGGAGGGAACCCACCTGCAAATCGGCATTGATTTCCTCCGGAAGCACGGCGAAGGCGAGGCGGTCGTCATGGCCATGGCGGCGCACCATATGGACATCGACTGGCCATCGCTCGAGGCCATGATCGTGCAGGCGGCCGACGCGATCTCGGCCGCCAGACCTGGCGCCCGTCGCGACATTCTCGAATCGTACGTGAAGCGGTTGGAAAAACTCGAGGGGATCGCCGATTCGTTCCGCGGCGTCTCGAAGTCGTTCGCGCTGCAGGCCGGTCGTGAAATCCGCATCATGGTCGAGAGCGAAAAGATCTCCGATGAAGAGGCGGTCTGGCTGTCGAAGGACATCGCGCGCCGGATCGAGAACGAGCTGGAGTACCCCGGTCAGATCAAGGTCACGGTCATTCGCGAGACACGCGCCGTGGACTATGCGAAGTAGCTCGTGAGCGGACGCCCCCCAAGCCAGGCCACACAAGCCACCACTGTCGGCGGCTTCACCGAACAAGAGCTCATCGGTCGCATCCAGCAGCGGCTGCCGGCGCCCCCCGACTGGCTGCTCGTCGGTATTGGAGACGACGCGGCGGTTGTCGAGCCCGAGCGCAACCGCGTGGAGGTGCTGAGCGTCGATTGTCTGGTGGAAGGCGTTCACTTCGATCGCGCGTTCGTGCCGCCGGATGCCATCGGCCACCGGGCGCTGGCGGTCAACCTGAGCGATCTCGCCGCGATGGGAGCGACACCACGGCTGGCGCTTGTCTCGCTGGCGCTGCCGTCAACCCTCGCCATCGCCGACTTCGACGGCATGGCCGGCGGGCTCTGCGCGCTCGCCGCTCGGCATCGGACCCACATCGTTGGCGGCAACATCACGCGAACGCCCGGGCCGCTGACGATCGACATCACGGTCTCCGGCGCGATCAAGCGGCGACGATCTCTGACGCGCCGGGGGGCCCGCCCGGGTGACGACCTTTACGTGAGCGGTTCGATCGGGAGCGCGGCTGTAGGGCTGAAGATTCTTCGGTCGCCCTCGCCAGCCCTCAATCCCGGGGTCCCCACGGCGGCACCCGCCGTGGGGTGGAATCCCGGGGGCCCCACGGCGACACCCGCGGTGGGGTGGAATTCGCAATCCAATCTGATCGACCGTTACCTGCGCCCCGAGCCTCGCGTCCGCCTCGGAACGCTGCTCGCCAGAAATCGCGCGGCAAGCGCGTGCATCGACCTGAGCGACGGGCTCGCGGATGGGTTGCGCCAGATCGCGGATGCAAGCGGCGTTGGCGTCCGTATCGACGCGGACGCGGTGCCCATCGATCCCGGGGCACGGGACTGGTTCACGCGTGCGGGAAAAGACCCGGTGTTCGAGGCGATGGCCGGCGGCGACGACTACGAGTTGCTGTTTGCCGTCCGCCCGCGGCTGCGACGCCGGCTCCAGGCGCTCATTCCCATCGCTGGGGTCCCGCTCACCCGCATCGGCACCTGCACAGCGGAACCTGGCGCGACTGTGGCGCGGGCCGTCGCTGGAGCCCCCGAAATGTCGCCGATTCCGGCGGGCTACAGGCACTTTCGATGATTCATCTGACCCGGGCCCTCATCCGCCGCTGGCTGGGCACGTTGCTGCACATCCAGGACACACCGGAACGGACGGCAGCCGCCTTTGCCCTCGGCGTGTTCTTTGGCTTTTCGCCTTTTCTCGGTTTGCACACGATCTTGGGCGTTGTCTTTGCCTTTTTGCTGAACCTGAATCGCGTCGCGGTGCTGCTGGGTATCTACTCGAACCTGCCCTGGATCATCGCGCCTTATTACGCGTTCGTAACCATGACGGCGGTACGCGTCACGGGTCGCCGGCCGCCACCCGGGCTGGCAACGCGTCTCAGTTCGCTCTTCGAGCTGTCGCTGTTGGGAGGCCGGTTCTGGCACGAGCTGGCCGGAATCCTCAGGCCGCTTCTCTGGCCGTATACCGTGGGCTCCCTCATTGGCGCTCTGACGCTGGCGGTGCTGTCTTACCCGCTGGCGCTGGCGTTCGTCACCAGCCGGAAGCGCATTCACGACATCATGCACAAACCGCACTGAATACCTCTCTTTTGCACAGAATTTCAACAATCAAATTTCAGATTTGGATTATCAGTTCTGTCATTGAAAAATCTGGCTGAAATTCCAGGTCCTCCCTCTAAAATCTATCCAAGACCATGATTTCCGCCTCCTTCTGGCGAAAAGCGCTGGTGACCATGATCGCCGCAGGGGCGTTCGTCTCGCTGTACGAGGTCACCGCCCTCGACTCGAAGTACGCGGCGCGGCAGGCAACGATGCGGGAGGCCACGGCCCTTCCGGCGCCCGGCTCGCGGCTCGCGTTCAGCGCGACGGCCTACTGCAAGGGCAACACGACGACCTCGGGCGTTGCCGCTCAAAGCGGGGTTGCCGCCGCTGATCCGGAGCTCCTGCCGGTCGGCTCTGTCGTCGACGTCGATGGCCTCCCGCGGAAATACAACGGTATTTACACGATTCTGGACACGGGACCGTCCGTCCAGGGCCGGCAGGTTGACGTGTACATGTGGAGCTGCATCGAGGCGCTGGAGTTCGGCCGCCAGGCTATTCACGTGACCGTGCTGCGCCTCGGGTGGAATCCGGGGGCAACGTTACCGAGCTTACTCGATCGGTTCCTCAAGCGGGCCGAGCCGTCGCCGCTGTCCGCGCGGCCCTTCCCGGGAGGACAGCAGACGCCGCGCTCTTAAGTTGGTCCTTCGATCTTGGTCCCTCGCCCCATCCGATCCCTTGTGTGTCTATGAGCCTGTGCCTGCCACAGTCGAACCCGTGGTGGCCCAAACCTGAAAGATTCCCGTTGCCGAGGCCCAAGAACCGACGACTGAGTCAAGACTCGCCGCCCGTGTCCCGAAGGCGCCTCATTGTCGTGCCGAACGCCTGTCGGCCGGCGTCGGGGTCATACACAATCACCGGCATGAGCCGACCGCGAATGCGGTCCGGATTCAGGCGCGCATAGTTCATGAGCGTCGTGGCCAACTGTGTCTTGCCCGCGCTGTCGGGTCCGTCCTGAGGCAGACTCGTCAACAGGTCGTTGAAGGTCATCCGCCACGGCTCCCCTCGAAGCAGGGCATCGACGACGGTGCCCTTGAGGACGTTGTGCGCAAAGTTGAAGAAGAAAGCCAGCGGCGAGTACCGCTGGTCCGACGGACGGTGACACTCGAATTCTCCCAGCAAATCGTGCCGGTACGCGAGGAAGCGATCCTTGAACCCTGCACGATCGGCCTCCCAGCGGGACATGAACGCCGCTGGCGCGCCGACAAACGCGCGCGCGTCCCCCGACAGCCCGTTCAGGAGCGCCTCCACGACGGGCGAGCGTTCTGCCTCTCCGGCGCCTCGATCGCGCAAGCGCGAGTATTCCGTCATAACGGTCAACAACGCGAAGCATAGCCACGGATAGTCCGCGACATTGTCGTCGCGCATCGCGACCGTGTCCCGTGCATACGTCGCCTCGAAGCCGAATCGCAAATGGCTGCCCATGCTCTGCGCGTGGCTCAGCGCGACCTTGAGCTGGTGGGAACGGTTCAAGCTCCTGACACGCGCCAGGAGCCGGTCGTATCCGCGCTCCTGAACCTCGAAGTGGGACGTGGCAATCAGGATGAGCGTTTCCACGTTCTTCACGAACGGCTGGCCGCTGCCGTCAGGCCCCTGGAGCGCGGCCAGCAGCTCGTCGAGGCGATCAAGGTTCTCGTCGGCGTCGCCCTCCTCCCACACTCTGAGCGCAAACAAGGAAAGCAGGTGCAGCAGGTAGTAGTCGATGAGAATCGCCACGACCTGTTGGTTCGCGGGATTGCCGCCGCGCAGACGCGCGATGTAGTTCAGCACGTCGACCGGAATCGAGTCCTCGGCGACGCGGTCTGCCCGGCCATCCCAGTCGTGAAGAACATGAAACCCTTCCTGCCGGGTTTCACGGTCGTAGGCGTTCACGATGCGCTCGAGCCTGATGGGGTTGTCGCCCGTGTACAGGACGTTTGCGCGAAAGTACGATCGAAGTCGATACAATGCCGCCCGCAGATCGCTTTCGGCCGACAACTCCGCGGCCATCGCCTGCCGCATCGGACCTGTCAGGACCTGCTCCAAGAGGGCGCAACCCGCGTCGAGTGTGCCCTCCGGCCTACCGCGCATACTGGAGCTCGAACAGCTTGAAGTAGATTCCGCGCTGAGCGAGCAACGCCTGGTGGGTGCCTTGCTCGCGCAGGCGGCCCTTGTGGATGACGAGAATCTTGTCCATGTCCTGGATGGTCGAGAGGCGGTGCGCGACCGCTATCGTGGTTCGTCCGGCCATCAGGACCTTGAGAGCGTCGCGAATCATCAGTTCCGTCTCTGTGTCGACGCTCGAGGTCGCCTCATCCAGAATGAGCACACACGGATCGAACGCCAGAGCTCGCGCGAAGGAGAGCAGCTGCTTCTGACCAACCGAGAGCGTCGACCCTCGCTCCGCGACCGGGCTGGCATACCCGTTCGGCAAACGGCTGATGAACGTGTCCGCATGGACGGCTTGCGCCGCGCGCCTGACACTCTCGTTGTCGATCGACGGCTCGCCCAGACGGATGTTGTCCGCGATCGTTCCGCTGAAGAGGTGCACATCCTGCAGCACCAGGCTGAACAGACCGCGCAGCTCGCGTAGATCCAGCTGCCGGATGTCGACGCCGTCAATCGTGATGCGCCCTCGCTGGACGTCGTAGAACCGCAGCAGCAGGTTGACGAGAGTGGTCTTTCCCGAGCCGGTCGCCCCGACGATCCCGACGCGCTCGCCGGGACGGACCTCGAAACTGACGTCTTTGAGGACGTAGTTCACCCCGGGGACCTCGTCGCCCTTTCCGAGGCCCACAGCCGCCTCGTCCCGACCAGGCTGCGCGTCGTACGCGAACCAGACGTTCTCGAACACGATATGCCCGCCGGAACCTGCCGGGCGGCGGACTGCGAGCGCGGGTGAGGTGATCAACACGCGCTCGTCGAGCAGTTTGAAGATGCGCTCCGAGGAGGCCATCGCCGCCTGGAGCACGTTGAACTTCTCCGACATGTCGCTGATCGGGCGGAAGAAGCGCTGGACATACTGCAGAAATGCGACGAGCCCCCCGAGCGTCAATTCCGGGGGAGGGCCCCCGGAAGAACGCGACAGTCCGCGCATGACCGTCCCCCCGCCGTACCAGATGATGAGGGCCGAAGCCAGCGCCGCGATCGCCTCGATCGCGGGATAGAACACCGCGTAGTAGAAGATGGACTCGATGTTGGCGTCGCGGTGGTTGCGGTCGATTTGGTCGAACCGCGCGAAGTTCAGCGCTTCGCGCCTGAAGAGCTGCACCGTGGTCATGCCGGTGATGTTTTCCTGAAGGAAGGCGTTGATGCGCGCGATCCAGCCGCGCACGACGCGATACGAGTCGCGCACGTTTTGTCGGAACCACTGCGTGACCAGGACCACCAGCGGCAGCACCGCGAACGCCACGACCGCGAGCCGCCAGTTCATCCAGAGCATCATCACCATGATGCCGACGAGCGCGAACACGTCGCCGAACACCGTTACCACGCCGGACGTGAGCAGGTCATTGAGGACGTCGACGTCCGACGTCACGCGGGTCATCAGCCGCCCCACCGGCGTTCGATCGTAGAACCGGAGATCCAGCCGCTGCAGATGCTCGTAGATCGCCATGCGCAGGTCGAACATGATCCGCTGCCCGGTCAGCTGCATCGTCCACGTCTGCAGGTACTCGGCGCCAAACGCCGTGACGAGCACGAGCAAGTACAGCGCCGCGAGAACGTTCAGGCCGTCGAGCTGCCGGGTGATGACGAATCGGTCGATCGCGATTTTGATCAAGTACGGCTGCGCGAGCGACGCGGCACCGCCGACGAAAATCGCGGCAAGGGCGACGAGCACCTGCCGCCAGTACGGTTTCAAATACTGCAGCAGCCGCCGCATCAGGCGCGCGTCGTAGGCTTTTCCGAGGACTTCTTCGTCGTGAGATGTCAAGAGGCCGCCAGCTCTTCTTCGAGCAGTTGCTTCCGGTACAGCTCGGCGTAAAGGCCCCCCCGCGCGACGAGCTCGTCATGCGTGCCCCGCTCGATGAGGGTCCCCTCGTCGATCACGAGGATCCGGTCAGCCCGGCGGACGGTCGAGATACGATGGGACACGATGAGCGACGTCCGCTCGCGCATCACCGCTTGCAGCCGAGAAAGGATTTCCTCTTCGGTATACGTGTCGACGGCGGACAGGGCGTCATCCAGAATCAGAATCCGTGGGTCGACGATGACGGCGCGGGCGATGGCGGCGCGCTGCTTTTGCCCGCCTGAGAGCGTGATCCCGCGCTCGCCGACAATCGTGTCGTAGCCCTTCGGCAGGTCCGCCACGTCCTTGTCCAGGCGCGCGACCGCCGACGCGACTTCGATGGCTGCGCCGCGGTCCGCCTGTCCTGGCTCTCCCGTCATTCCCACCCCACTTGCCCGACTGATCCCGTCGAGCCCGAACGCGACGTTGTCGCCAATCGTGTCCGAAAAGAGAAACGGTTCCTGCGGAACGAACCCGATGGCGCCGCGCAGGACTTCCAGCGGCAGGTCGCGCACGTCAGTACCGTCGATGAACACGGTTCCGGGCGGGGGATCGTAGAGCCGCGCCAGGAGGGCCATGAGCGTCGACTTTCCCGATCCGGTCGGGCCCACCAGCGCGACGGTCTCGCCGGCCGCGATTCTCGCCGACACCGAGCGCAGAACCGGGCGTTCTCCATATGAAAACGTGAGGTCGCGGAATTCGATGGAACCCTGAATATTGCGGATTGCGGATTCCACCCCACGGCGGGTGCCGCCGTGGGGACCCTGGGATTGTGGATCCACAATGTCAGGCCTGGTGTCCAACACTTCCAGCATCCGCTTCCACGACGCCATCCCGCGCTGGAGCATGTTGGTGACCCACCCGAACGCGATCATCGGCCAGGCGAGCATCGTGAGATAGGCATTGAACGCCACGAATTCGCCGACGGTGATTCGCCCGCGGATCACGTCCCGGCTGCCGAGCCAGATCACGAACAGCGCGCCAAGGCCGAGCAGGAACGACATGCTGGGGAAAAAGAAGCCCTGCAGGACGATCAACCCCCGGTTTCGCCGCAGGTACTCATTGTTACTCCGGCGGAAGCGATCCACCTCCGCCTGCTCCTGGCGGTATGCGCGCACGACCCGCACGCCGGCGAGCGCCTCTTGCGCCACGGCGCTGACGTCGGAGAGCTGCGCCTGAATCTCCTCGAAGCGCTTGTGGATCGCGCTTCCGAAATATTTGACCGACAGCGAGACGAACGGCATCGGGACGAGCGAGAACAGCGTCAAACGCGGGTCGATCGCGATCATCATGGCGAGCGCGACCACGAAGGTCAGGATCGTGTTCGCGGAGTACATGATCGAAGGCCCGATCATCATGCGAACGGCGTTCAAGTCGTTGGTGGCCCGGGACATCAAGTCACCGGTCCGGTGGGCCTGGAAGTAGGCCGGAGGCAGCTTCTGCAAATGCGCGAAGAAGTCGTTCCGCATGTCGTACTCGATGTCGCGCGAGGCCCCGATGAGAATCCGGCGCATCAGGAACCGGAACACTCCACCGAACAGTCCAATGGCGAGCAAGGCCGCGCCGTATTCGATCAACTTCGCCCGCGTCACGCCGCGGGTGAGGTCGTCGATGGCGTACTGCAGGACTTTGGGCGAGACGAGCGTCACCGCCTGCGTCAGAATGGTGCAAGCCAGTCCGAGCGTGAACGCGCGCCGATAGCGGCGCACATAGTCGAAGAGTCGGCGAAAGGGCATCATCCTCTCGTGAGTATAATCCTCAGGTTATGCACGCTCTTTACGTGATCGTCCCGGCGCTTGTCGTTTTGTGGCTGGCCTACCGGTATTACAGCGCGTTCATTGCGGCGAAAGTCTGGGCGCTCGACGACACGCGGGCGACGCCGGCCCACACGAAATACGACGGCGCGAATTTCTACCCGACGACCCGCTGGGTCCTTTTCGGCCACCATTTCGCAGCGATCGCCGGAGCCGGTCCGCTCGTCGGGCCCGTGCTCGCCGCGCAGTTCGGGTTCGCGCCCGGCCTGTTGTGGCTCGTGGGCGGTGTGTGCCTGGCCGGCGCCGTGCAGGACTCATTCTGGTTGTGGGCGTCGACGCGGCGGGGTGGTCGCTCCCTGGCCGACATCGCCCGAAGCGAGGTCAGCCCGGCGGCTGGGCTCACGGCGGCCGTCGCGATCCTCTTCATCATGGTCATCGCCATGGCCGGTCTGGGCATTATCGTCGTGAATGCGCTGGCCGAGAGCGCATGGGGGACCTTCACGATCTTCGTCACCATCCCGCTCGCCTTCTTCATGGGCTTCTACATGTTTCAGTGGCGCAAGGGCCACATCACCGAAGCGACCATCATCGGCATCATCGTCATGTTCCTGGCGGTGGTGTTTGGCAAGAACGTCGCCGAGTCGACGATGGGCAGCGTGTTCGTGCTGTCCAAGCACCAGCTCACCATCGCCATGGGGGCCTATACCATCGCAGCGTCCATCCTCCCCGTGTGGATGCTCCTGACCCCTCGCGCGTACCTGAGCACCTTCATGAAGATCGGGACCATCGCGTTTCTCGTGCTCGGCGTGATCGTTCTCAATCCACAGCTGCATGCGCCGGCGTTCTCCCAGTACATCGGCGGCGGGGGCCCCATCATTCCGGGCCCGCTGTTTCCGTTTCTCTTCATTACGATCGCCTGCGGATCGATCTCCGGGTTCCATGCTGTCGTCTCGACCGGCACCACATCGAAGATGATCGACCGCGAGTCTGACATCCGACCGATCGGCTACGGCGCCATGCTCGTCGAAGGCGTTGTCGGGATCGTCGCGATCATCACGGCGACGGCCCTCTATCCGGGCGACTACTTCGCCATCAACGCGCCGCCGGCCGTGTTCGCGAAGCTCGGTCTATCGATCGTCAACCTTCCAGAGCTGCAGCGTCAGATCGGCGAGAACGTGATCGGGCGGACGGGCGGAGCCGTATCGCTGGCGGTCGGCATGGCGCAGATTTTCAGTGGACTGCCGGGCATGAAGGGCCTGATGGCGTATTGGTACCATTTCGCCATCATGTTCGAGGCTGTGTTCATCCTGACCACGATCGACTCTGGTACGCGAATCGCCCGCTTTCTGCTGCAGGAGTTCGGCGGCCGCGCGTTGCCGTCCTATGCGCGTGCGAGCTCGTTGACCGCTTCGTTCTCGGCGACGCTGCTCATCGTGCTCGGCTGGAGCTACTTCATCTGGACCGGGAGCATCAGCACCATCTGGCCGATGTTCGGCGTGGCCAATCAGCTGCTGGGCGTCGTCGCGCTTGCCGTCGCGACCACGCTCGTCATCAATATCGGCCGCGCGAGATACTGGTGGGTGACTGGTGTGCCCTGCGGGTTGATCACCATTACCACGCTGGTCGCGGGGTGGATGAACATCACCGACAACTTCTGGCCGCTTACGTCCGCGCCAGACCCGACGGTCCACGTGCAGGGCTACGTCAACACGACCTGCACCGCCATCATGATGGTTTGCGCAGTCGTCATCCTGGCCGAGACTGCGCGCAAGAGCCTGCGGGTCGTCAGTGGACAGGCGCCGGCGCTGGAGCCGGCGGAGGGCTGACGGTCCCCGTAGCCTGTCTCGGTTATGATCGCCAAACCATGACGCCACCCAGTCTCCTCGGAGTCGCCGCATCTCTCCTCCTTGCGTTCTCCGTCATCGCCGCACGGGCCGCCGACCAGACCCAGGCGACGCTGAGCGGTCAGATCAGCGACAGCTTGTGCAAGGCCAAGCACGAAGAGGCCGCCGAAGGCGCGGGTAAGATGACCGACCACGACTGTACGGTGTCGTGCGTCAAGGGCGGCTCGAAGTACGTGTTGCTGGTCGACGCGAAAGTGATTCAGATCGCTAATCAGAACCAGCGGGATCTCGAGACGTTCGCCGGTCAGCCGGTAAAGGTAACGGGAGAGCTCAAGGGAGACGCGATCACCATCGCCACGATCGACAAGCGCTGAGTCGACGCAACTTCGACGCTCCTCTCCCCGACGACCTGCTGATCGCCCAGGCACGGTCACACGGACTGACGATCGTGACCTCCGACAGCGTCTTCGAGCGCTACGACGTCGCGGTGCTCGACGCGCGGCACTGATCGTCCCCGCGACAGCCGAATCAGCCACGCGATTCCTACCACGATGACCGCCACCATCGCCCAGCGCATCGCGCTCGCCCAGAACGCCAGATCGAGCACCGGCCACTCGAATCGGTATTGACGAAGGACCGCCCACCGCTCGGTCATCCAGTGCCAGGCCGTGTGCGTCACGAGCGCAGACAGGATGATCGTACCCGTCCGCTCGGCGACGACGTACTTGAACAGCAGATCGAGCGCGGGGATCAGCAGGACGAGCACGAGAAGCTGGCCCAGCTCGACGCCCACATTGAACGAGAGCAGCGAGGTCAGCAGGTGCGAGCCGGCGAACTGCAGCGTCCGCCGCAGCGCGAACGAGAACCCGAACCCATGCACCAACCCGAACCCGAACGTGATCAGCCAACGCCGTTGAAGCTCGGCCGGCAGCACCCTCATTCCCGACCCACCCGACGCAGTTGTCCGACTCGCGACCACGATGTTCTCGAGCGCCATGTAGACGATCGACGTCGCAATGAGCGTCTCGATGAGCGGCGGGAACCACAAGGCATCGGGCGCGAGGTTGTTCGCGGACGCGATGAGGGTGATCGAATGTGCGACGGTGAACGACGTCACGACCGCGACAAGGGAGCGGATGCGGCGGAAAGGAATCACGAGGCAAAAAAGAAACAGCAGGTGATCGGTGCCGTCGAGAATGTGTTCGAACCCGAGCCTGACGAACTGCAGGGCGGCCTGGTACCAGCGTGGATCGAGTCGGACGATGCCGGGGTCGCCCTCAAACTCGAACGCTCGCACGGCGCCGCCGGGCGGCAGGAAACGCAGGACCGTCAGCGTGCGGATCCCCAGCCGCGCAAAGCGCGGGTTGATTGAGAAACGGGACTCGTCTGACCGGATCTTGTACTCGAACAGGATGTCCAGCAGCCCCTGCGACCACACGAACTCGGTGTCGTCAGGCAGCGGCGGTCCGGTCACATGAGCGAGCGCATCGTCATAGGAGATAAAAGACTGATCGGACTGCAGTGAGGCCCGAATCGCCGCGATCGATGGATACGCCAGCTTCTCGTCGTTCTCGTAGACATCAAGGAAATCGGCCACCCAAAGGGTCGCGGCGTCCCGCAGGGCTTGGTCCGCGCGAGTCAGGTCCAGAAGGTCGGAAACGCCGCCGAGACTGCCCACGCCGCCCGGGCGGCGCCTCGGAAAGTCGACGTCACGCATCGCGGCCAACGGGACGCGGACGATCAGTCGCAGCCGCGGCCCTTCAGGCTTGAAGAAGGTCTGGACCGTGACGTCGTTGGGGATATCGTGGGCCCAGGCCGTCTCCTGCCCCGGAACCAGCGTCAGGAATGACAGGAATGCCAGCCGTATCACGACGTCGCGGGCGGCAAACACAGCAGCAGCCTTTTTCACCTCGAAAATTGTATACTCCACGCGTCTTCATGGGAGGGCAGGTCACCTATGACTCGTAAGCGCAATCTCTTGGTCGGAACCGGCTTCGTCGCCGCGGCGCTGGCTCTCGGCGTCGGGCAGTACCTTCTCGAGCAGCGGGCCTCCGCGCAGGCAAAGACCGCGGTGCAGGCGCCTCGGTTTGAGGTCGATCCGATGTGGCCCAAGCCGCTGCCGAACCACTGGCTGTACGGCAACGTCATTGGCGTGGGCGTCGACGGGCGCGATCACGTCTTCATCATCCATCGCGGTGAGGGCAACCTGAACCCGAAGGAAATCTACGCCACCGCGAATCCGCCGGCGGCGGAGTGCTGCAACGTCGCGCCGCCCATCCTGGAGTTCGACCCGGACGGCAACATGGTCAAGGCGTGGGGCGGGCCGGGACAGGGCTTCGAATGGCCTGAATCCAACCACGGCATCACGCCCGACAGCAAAGGGAACTTGTGGATCGGCGGCAACGGCGCCAACGACGGGCACATCCTGAAGTTCACGCGCGATGGCAAGTTCGTGAAGCAATTTGGCTTCGCGTACGCCAGCGCGGGAAGCAACGACATGTGGGCGTTCAACAAGGTCGCGAAGATCAGCTTGGACGAAAGCGCAAACGAAGCGTACGTGGCGGACGGTTACGGCAATCACCGCGTCGCCGTCATCGACATGGACACCGGCAAGATCAAGAGGTACTGGGGCGCTTACGCCAACAAGCCCGACGACACCAACCTGGGCCGCTACAACCCCACCGCGCCGCCCGCCCAGCAGTTCCGCAACCCGGTCCACTGCGCCGTGCCTTCGAACGACGGTCTCGTATATGTCTGCGATCGCCCGAACGACCGCATTCAGGTATTCACCAAAGACGGCAAGTTCCAGAAGGAAGCGATCGTCGCGAAGACCACGCTCGGCGACGGCTCGGTGTGGGACATCGCGTTCTCGAGGGACCCGCAGCAGAAGTACTTCTATCTCGCCGACGGCGCGAACGAAAAAGTCCGGGTGTTCGATCGGCAGTCGCTGACGGAGCTGACGACCTTCGGTGACGGCGGCCGCTACCCCGGCGCGTTCTACGCCGTGCACAGCATCGCCACGGATTCGAAGGGCAACATCTACACGACCGAAACCTACGAGGGTAAGCGCGTGCAGAGGTTCGTCTACAAAGGCCTCGCGCCCGTGACCAAGAAAGACCAGGGCGTCGTCTGGCCGACGAAGACGACCAGCCACTAGGTCGGGAGCCACCAGCCGTGAGCCATCAGCCATCAGCCGTGAGCGGTGGCTGATGGCTCAGGATGCGCGCGTGGATCGGTCCGTATCCCGCCGCGAGTTTCTGGTGAGCGCTGCGGCAGCCGCTCTTCTGCGCCGCCAGATGTTCGCCCTCAAATCTGCTCCGGCGGGACGCCTCGTCGGGACCGTCCCATTCGGCACGCCCGGTGCTCGCGTCGCCCCCCTTCAGCAGCTGCTAGGCTCAGGACTCGATGCCCGCCTGTTCTCGGATCTCTCGTCACTCGCCCGTGACCGGCTCGTCACCCCGACGGAGCATTTCTTCATCAGGACGGCCGCGGCGCCTTCATTGCCTGCGGCCCCAGGCTGGACCGTCGCCCTTGGCGACCGGGTGCTCGCCCTCGACGAGCTGGAGCGTCTCAGCGGCCCAGCGGGCCGGTACCTCCTGGAGTGCTCCGGAAACGCCGATCCGGCCAACTATGGGCTCATCAGCGTCGCGGACTGGGAGGGTGTGCCGCTCCAGGCGGTCCTCGATCGCCTCCGCCCCACCCGCACATCCTCGCCCGGTTCTCGCGTGCTCATCACCGGCTTCGACGATGAGGCGACGCCCACGAGGACGTCGGTGCCCGGCGCGAGCTGGATTTTCTCGCGCGATGATCTGGCGAACGCCGTCCTTGCCATGCGCATGAACGGCGCACCGCTCACCCGAGATCACGGCGCGCCGGTGCGGCTCGTCGTGCCGGGCTGGTACGGGTGCGCGTGCATCAAGTGGGTCACGCGAGTGGACCTGGTTGGTGAAGACGCGCCGGCGACAACGCAGATGCGGGAGTTCGCGTCGCGGACGCAACAGGCCGGTTCGCCTGCGCTGGCGCGAGATTACACGCCGGCCGTCATCGACACCGCAGCAGTACCAGTTCGCATCGAGCAGTGGGATGCCGAGGGGACGATCACGTACAGGGTCGTGGGCATCATCTGGGGCGGTGCCGCCTCGAAGGGGCCGACCAGCGCGCTTGCGATCCGGTTCAAGGCCACCGAGCCGTGGAGACCGGTCGAGAACTGTCCCCTGCCCGCGAGCACGCTGACCTGGAGCCTGTGGACGCACACGTGGCGGCCGGCGTCGCCCGGCCGCTATGAGATTGCGTTGAAAGTCACCGACCCGTCGATCAGGACCCGGCGGTTGGATCTCTTTTACTACGTGCGCGAGGCGACGATCGACCGCGTGTGAGCTCTGGTACAATGCCCACGGGAGTTGCCTATGACTGTCCGATGCCGGAGGAAGGGTCCCGCGGCCGGCTAGCCCCGGTCATATACGTTCGACATTCAGTCGTCACCTCGGGTCCTTCCCTCACTCTCGCTGACCACCACGACATGTGAGCATTGATGGTGTGCGCTTCGCCGAGGCGCCCACGAGAGGAGACGACCGTGCGCGCACTGATGGATCTGGGGTGGGATACGTTTTTCGATGGGCAGATCACGGACGATGAGCGCGCCAGGTGGACGCCGGCGCGCGTCGTGTGGGAAGGTCGCGAGCGATACCGGCTGTCGACTGGAGGTGCGGAGTGGCGATCCGAGTTGTCGGGGCGCCTGCGGCATGCGGCGGCCTCGAACGCCGATCTGCCAGCGGTTGGCGACTGGGTACTGGCGGGATTACGGCCTGCGGAAGGCGCCGCGACGATTTACCGAATACTCACGCGCCGGTCGCGCTTCTCACGTGTGGCGGCCGGCCGATCGGCCGAAGAGCAGGTCGTCGCCGCAAATATCGACACCGTGCTGCTCGTGACGTCGCTCAATCGCGACTTGAACCTGCGGCGCGTCGAGCGGTATCTCGCGCTCACGTGGGAGAGCGGTGCGCAGGCGATCATCGTGCTGAACAAGGCAGACCTGTGCCCAGATCCCGAGGCATGGCGTCACGAGATGGCATCGGCCTCACAAGGGGTGCCGGTGTTCGTCACGAGCGCCATGTCCGGCGATGGAATGGCTGCATTGACGGAAATCATCCGCACCGGTGGAACCAGCGCGTTTCTCGGATCCTCAGGGGTCGGGAAATCGACCCTGATCAATGCGCTCCTCGGCGACGGCCGCCAGGATGTGAAGCCCATTCGCGGCCGCGACGGACGCGGTCGCCACACCACGACGTCGCGTCAGCTCTTCCGCGTTCCGGACGGCGGCATCGTGATCGACACGCCGGGACTTCGCGAGCTGCAGCTCTGGGACGCCGAAGACGGCCTCGAGCACGCCTTCGCGGATATCGAAGCGCTGGCCGACGGTTGCCGCTTCCGCGATTGCTCGCACGCCGGCGAGCCCGGGTGCGCGGTCGCCTCGGCAGTCGAAGGCGGCCAGCTGACCCCTGGACGCCTCGCCAGCTATCACCGCCTGCAGCGCGAAGGCCGGTATCTCGAATCGCGGCTGGACGAGGGCGCACGGTCGGAACGGACGCGCAAGGCGAAGCAGATCGTCAGGGCGGTTCGACTGCAAAACAGACTGCGGCAACGATAAAGGGATCGCCGATGAGGCCTCAGCCGCTAGCCATCAGCCATTGACTGTCGGCGCACGAAGGCTACTGACCGAGGCGCCTGGCCTCGGCGACCTCGGGCCGCTCGCCGTCGGCGAGGTGCCACATCGCGACGAACTCGCGCGCCGCCTTGGACGCCTCGGCCGCGTGACCGGCCGCTTTCGCCGCCCGCGCCAGGCCGATGACCGACGCCGCCCGTCCTGGAGTGCGCGCGAGCGACGCCTTGAACTGACGCAGGGCGCCCGCCGCGTCCCCCGACGCCAGCATCGCTTCGGCGTACAGCTCGCCTGCGGGCTTGATCGGGTAGGGGCGCGCGATCGGCTTCGGCAGCTCCGCCTCGAGCGCCGCGGCCGACGCGAGCGCCGCGAGCCCTTCCCGCTTCTCGCCGCGCGACATTAGAAGGAGTCCGTTGACCTGCCGGTACATGACTTCGGCGAGGCGCCGGTTGGAATCGTCGGGCGCCGCCGCCTTCGCG
>DATKHR010000236.1:0-10714 GCA_035510155.1 Vicinamibacterales bacterium | reverse complement strand
GGTGGCGACGACGCGCCCGGCGGTTTCTGCGGCGACGTCGGCCTGCTCCTCGGCAGTGAGCGAGCCGGTCACGCGAATGAATCGCGCGATGGGCTGTTCAGTGGCAGCGACCGCCGAGACCTCGACCGCAGCAGCCTTCTGCACATCAGTGGTCTTGGCGTTGCCCGAGCTGCACGCCGATACGGCCACGACGACAATCGCGACGAGCACGGTCACGAGCGGGTGGAGACGTAGGTAGTTCATCAATGGACCTCGACTTCGCCCGCGGCTGACTCCTCGCCGAACGGACACGTGGGGCTGGTGATAGGTTGGAGGATGGTGCATGATTTCAGGCCGGCAAGGGTAAGCTCCAAGACGTTCGCGGCCATCTTGTCGGCGTCCTCGCCCGGAGCGAGCCGATCCGAGACCTGCATGACGGCGACGCCGAGAATGCCGGCGCCGAGCGCCCGCATTGCCGCCGTCGCGTCGATCGAGGCCGGCAGGGCCCCGGACGCCATGCACTTCTCGATCTCGGCGATGACCTCCTGCTTGATCTCGCGGGCGAAGGCAAAGCGCTCGTACTCCCGGCTGATGCGCGGCACCGACCGATCGACGAACATGAGCGCGAAGTACTGAGGCTGCTCGCGGCTGAATTGATACAGGCGCCAGAAGATCGCGCGGAGGCGGTCGATCGGCGCGAGACCGTCAAGCGACGCGTGATCGCTCGGGTGCCCGAGCAGGTGGAAGCCTTCTTCAGCCAGCGAGAAAAAGATGTCGTCCTTGGAAGGGAAGTAGCCGTAAATCGCCGCTGGGCTGTACTCGATCCGCTCGGCGATCTTCCGAATGGAGACGTTCTGATACCCCTCGGCGACGAACAGCTCACGCGCGGCGTCCAGAATGGATCGACGAACCGCTTCGCGATCGCGTTCCTGACGTTCCCTGATGCCCATGGATCGTTTTGTCCTGTTCCTCGGGGTTCTTCCGGTCGCGGTACGGGTCAACCCGTTCCGGCCGAGCGGCAACTGAACAGTGTTCAGCCGACTAACGTTGTTAGACGCGGAAAGGGCTTCGAAGTTTCACGATGGCCTAAAGCATTGATGTTGAACGAGTTCTGGAAGCGATCAGCATCGCGGCCAGAGCGATGATGTAAGTGGCGGCAGCGGCGACGAGTGTGGCCGCGAATCCCCAGTTCATCGCAATGAAAATGGCCAGCGTCGCCCCCAGGACCGAGAGCGCGCCGTTCATGCCCCAAGCCCAGGCCACCAGCTCCGGCGACTCCCGCGACAGCATGCGCAGCCCTGCTGGCATCGGCACACCCAGCGCCAGCCCGATCGGGACCAGCGTGGCGACAGCAATGCCCATCCGCGCGACGCGCGAGAAGGGGATGGCCCAGGTCACGAGAGGTGTCACGATCGCCACGACCGCCACGGCGGCGAGCGCGATCGTGACGAGCGATCGCGCGGTCGATCCGCGGAGCGTGCGCGCGTCGAACCGCCGGCTCCACGCCGCTCCGATGCCCGTGCCGAGCAGCAGCGAGAACAGCGTCACCGTCAGCGAATAGACGGGATGGCCGAGCAGGAGGACGAACCGCTGCAGGACTGAGACCTCGATCAGCATGTAGCCCGCGCCAAGCGCGCCAAAATACACGAGCCACGCGAACCATCCCGGCGGGTGCGTCAGGCCGCGATCAGCGACGAGGAGCGGACAGACTACGAAGATCACGACGAGCGCAACGGAGATGCCGAGCAGCGTTAAAAGCGCGCTCAAGCCGTTGCCGAACAGCATCGACCGTCCAAACGCCACGTCGAACTGGTTCTTCAGTTTCGTCGTGTGGAAGAAGAACGGCCGATCGTCGGTCGTCGGTCGAATATCCGCGATGTACGAATCGTAGAACCGCTCGCGATCGGCCGCCGTGATCAGTCGCGCGTAGTCGCTGGTCCGCGTGCCGTCCACCCATTCGTCTTCCGCCGGTAGGGACGGCGCCCCGACCGGGGAAACGGACGCGTGATCGCCCGCGGAATCCACGGCGTTGGCACCCTTCGAACCATCAGGGCCGGGGGCATACAGCACTTCAAACCCAAGACGAGCCGCATCGCCGCGGACGCGCGCGATTTCGGCAGCCGTGAACGGCGCTCGCTCGAGCATGAACGTCGCGATGCGCTCGTGCCGTACAATCATCAGTCGATCGGCAACCGGCCAACCGCGCCTGGCGCACGCCTCCTGGGCCAGCGACACGAGGCGCAGTCCGTCGAACACCCACCGCGTGATCGTCAGCACGCCATCCTCGGTCAGGTGATCGAGGTAGTCCTCGAACGCGTCCACCGTGTACAGCGTGTTCTCGGTCAGCGTGTACGCGCCGGCGGCGGTTGCGGCCCACGTATCCACGAGTGAGGCCTGGATCACATCGTAATGAGCGGTCGCTCTCCGCACGAAACTCCGCCCGTCGTCAACAGCGATGCGCACTCGCGGATTGGTGTAGATGCCGCCCGAGTAGTCGCGAAACCGCCCGCGCATGACGTCGTCGGCGATGATGGGGTTGATCTCGACACCGTCGACCTGACTGGCGCCGAAGACGAGCGCGGAGGCGAGGTCACGGCCGCCGCCCGGGCCGATGACGAGCGCGCGAAAGCCGGGCGCTTTCAGGTGATAGGCCAGAGCCGTCAGCTCGAAGCGCAAGTACTGCGCGTTGGACAGATCGTTGTTCAGCCGGAGAATCGGAGTGGACGCCGCCGAGTCGATGTCCATGAATCGCGAGTCGGGCCGAGGGCCCCGGTAGGCAGCGCTCAACGACCAGTCGCCATGCTCGCGTTCGTAAACTCCGACGCGCGAGAACGAATTCCACTTGCTGAACAGGACGCGGTCCCCCATGTGCCCTTTTGTGTCGACCACGTCGAAGCCGGCGACACCAGACAACTGACCCGCCAGGGCGACGAGAACCACCGCAGTTCCGGCGCACGCGACGCGTCCACGGGTGAGGGCGGGCCTCGCTCCAGGGGTCCCGAGCCCATTCACTCCAAGCGGCGCCGTCCGCCTGGCGGGGGCGAACAGCACGGCGGCGGCGACCGCCAGGATGGCCGCCGTCAGCACGACACCGGGCGCCCCAAGCTGGTCGAGGAGCGGAATCAGCGCCAGGCAGCCGGCCGCAGCTCCCATGAGATCGGCGGCGTACACAGCGTTGATCCATTGCGTCAACCGCGAGACCGCCAGCGTCACGACCGCCCCGCCCGTGAAGAACGGCAGAGCGGCGAGCGCGTAAATCGTCAGCATGAGCCTCAGGTTCTCGGGCGAATATCTCAACCCGACGCGCAGCCGGACAAGGAAGAAGAGCGCCGTGATCGTCGATGCCGCGTAGACGAGCGCGCCCAGGGCAAGGAGCGTATCAGTGGGCCACCGCTGAAGCGGCCGCCGGGCGACGTAGACCAGAACCCCGCTGGCGCTGATCCCGAAGAGGGCAATCGAGATCGCCAGAAACGCGAAATGGTAGTACATGATCACCGAGAAGATGCGCGTGAGCGCAAGCTCGGTCATCAGAAGCGTCGCGGAGACGAGGGCGACGCCACCCAGATGACGGGCGGACAAGCCCGGCGATCGCACGCGGAGAGTGTACCATTCCGCCAGAACATGGCTGATCCGTCCGGAGTGATTCGACGCGTGCTCGTCGGCGCATCCCTCGGCTGGGCCGTTGCTCTTCCTGCCGCGACCTGGATGGCCACCTTCGCGCAGCCGGGCATCCCGGCATATCTGTTCGCCCTGTCGGTGTATGCCGCCGGCGGCGTCGTGTGCCACCAGCTGCCGGACCGCTCGTTCCTCCTCTGGGGCCACCAGCTGCCCGTGTGCGCGCGGTGCACGGGGATCTACGCGGGCGCGGCCGCCGCAGCTCTTGTCGCGCTCGTCGCCCGAAGGTTCGCACGTGGCGCGTTCGCGAAGGAGACGAGGCTCTGGATGCTCGTCGGCGCTGCCTTTCCCAACGCCGCAACCCTGGCTTACGAGTGGACGAGTGGAGCCGCGCCCTCGAACGGGATTCGTGCCGCCGCGGGCTTCGCGCTCGGCGCCGTCGTCGCGTTGCTGCTCATTTACGATGTAGACTAGCGAACTGTGCGCGCCACTGCCGCCGACGAAACGCAATCGGGCGGGCTCGTGCTTTTGTGTCTTGCGTCGTGGGCCATCCCCGGTGCGGGCCATCTGTGGCTGGGCCGCCGGCAGAAGGGCGTCGTCTTTCTGATCGCGCTCCCGTTGATGTTCGCGATCGGATTGGCCATCCACGGACGCCTTTTTCCGTTCGATTTTTCCGAACCGCTCGTCGCCCTGGCAGCGATCGCGGATCTGGGGATCGGGTTGATCTACATGGTCGCGTCGGCACTCGGATTTGGCGCGGGCGACGTTCGCGCGGTCACCTACGAATACGGCAACGCGTTCCTGATCGTCGCGGGACTGCTGAATCTGCTCGTGGTGATCGACGCCTACGACGTCGCGCTCGGCCGCAAATGAGGGGCCTCGCGTGATGCAGAGTCATTTCGCCCTGCTCACGCTGTTCGCGTTCTTCGTCTCGCTCGTCTTTGCCGTGATTGCGAAAGACGACCGGCCGGAGCAGCTGCGATTCGGCGGGTTGATGTTCGCCGGCTTCCTCGTCTCGGCCATCGTGCTCGGCTGGCTGATGTATCCGTTTCCCATCTGACCTGACATGGCCTTCGACAACCTGCTGGTCGAGCGCGACGGCGCGGTCGCGACGATCACCATCAACCGCACGCACGTGTTGAACGCCCTGAACTCCCACACGCTCGAAGAATTGCGGCGGGCGTTTCTCGAAGTACAGGGCGACGGCTCGGCCCGCGTGGCGATCCTGACCGGCGCCGGTGAGAAGTCGTTCGTTGCCGGCGCGGACATCAAAGAGTTGGCGGTCCAGACCCCGACCGGAGGCCGGGAGCACGCCCTCAGAGGCCAGCAGGTATTCGACCTGATTGAGCATCTGGGCAAGCCTGTGATCGCGGCGATCAACGGCTACGCCCTCGGGGGAGGCTGTGAGCTGGCCATGGCGTGCACCTTGCGCATTGCGGCGGAGACGGCGAAGCTGGGCCAGCCCGAGATCACACTCGGCCTGATCCCTGGTTACGCCGGGACGCAGCGACTGCCGCGCCTCGTCGGGAAGGGCAAAGCCATGGAGATGATCCTCACCGGCTCGCCAATCTCCGCGTCCGAAGCGCTTCGGGTCGGGCTCGTCAACCGCGTCGTGCCTGCAGGGGAGCTGATGGCGGAGGCGCGCAAGCTCGCCGACCACCTGGCAAAGAGCGCGCCCGTGGCGATGACTTACGTCATCAGCGCGCTGAACAGGGGAGCGGATATGCCGTTCGCCGCCGCGTGCCAATACGAGGCCACGCTGTTCGGGCTCGTGGGGGCCACTGAGGACATGCGCGAGGGCACGGCGGCGTTTCTCGAGAAGCGAAGGGCCGAGTTCAAAGGCCAGTAGCGCCCCAAACATGACCGTCATCGAATCGAACGGAGCTGGCGCCCACCGGCGGATAGCCGTGGTCGTGTCGAAGTTCAACAACTTCGTGACCGACCGGCTGCAGTCGGGGGCGCTCGCGGCGTTGACGTCCTCCGGCGTGGCGGCGAACGACGTCACGCTCATCCGCGTGCCGGGGGCGTTCGAGATTCCCCTCGCCGCGCAGCACGCCGCGGAGACCGGGCGGTTCGACGCGATTATCTGTCTGGGGTGTCTGATCCGTGGAGAGACGCCGCATTTCGAGTACATCTCGTCGGCTGTCGCGCAGGGATTGACCGTGGCAGCAGGCGCGACCGGCGTCCCCATTGCCTTCGGCGTCCTGACGACGAACTCCGCGGAGGAAGCGCTGGCGCGCGCGGGCGAAGGGCCGGGCAACAAAGGACACGAGGCGGCAGTTGCGGCGCTCGAGATGGCCGACGTCGTGGCCCAGATCGTGCGGCGCGGGTGAGCGCCCACGGGCCCGGCGACCATGAAGGCGAGGCGCGAGTCAATGCCGGGCGGTCGCCGGGCGACCAAGAAAGACCCGCGGCATCGGGCGCGAGAGGCGGCGCTGCAGATCCTGTATCACTGGGAGATTGGGCGTCGTGAGATCGGCTCCGCTGCGGACACGTTCTTCACGCACCAATGGCCGAACGCCGATCCGCCGCCAGATGAGCTTCGCGCGTTTGCGACGTCGCTGGCGGAGGAGACGGTGGAGCGGCTCGCCGCGATCGATGCGCTCATCGCGGAAAAGACGGAGCGGTGGAGGCCGGAGCGGATGGCTGTGCTGGATCGGCTGATCCTGCGCATGGCCACCTGCGAGCTCATCAGGGATCCGGCCACGCCGTCAGCCGTGGTGATCAACGAGGCGCTGGAGCTGGCGCGAACGTTTGCAACCGAAGAATCCGTCAAGTTCATCAACGGGATGCTGGACGGGATCCGGAAGACACTCGAAGGCAGCGCATAGGTCATGGCGACGTCCCAAGACGAGCAAATCCAGCAGCGGCGCACCAATCTGGCCGAGCTCGCGAAGCTCGGCATCGACGTCTACCCACGCAAGTTCGACCCGCGGGACACGATTTCCGCGCTCGTCGACCAGTATGGGGAGCGCACTCACGACGAGCTGGAGGCCGCGCGCGTGCCGACGGTCACGAGCGGGCGGATTCTTGGGATTCGGGCATTCGGCAAGGCCAACTTCCTTGTCCTCTCGGACGGCCGCGCGCGCATTCAGGTCTACATCCGGCAGGACTCGCTCCCCGATCTCGATTTCAAGATCTACAGACTCCTTGACTTCGGCGACTGGGTCGGCGTGGAAGGGCGTCTGTTCCGGACGAAGACGAACGAGCTGACCATCTGGGCGTCGCGCCTGCACTTCCTCTCGAAATGCCTGCTGCCGCTTCCCGAGAAGTGGCACGGCCTCACCGACGTGGAAATCCGCTACCGCCAGCGGTATCTCGACCTCATCGTCAACCCCGAGTCGCGCCGCGTCTTCGAGACGCGCAGTCGAGTGATCGCGGCGATTCGCGATTTCATGACCGCGCGCGGGTATCTCGAGGTCGAGACGCCGATGATGCAGCCGATTGCAGGCGGCGCCCTCGCGCGGCCGTTCGTGACGCACCACAACGTCCTCCACATGCCGCTCTATCTCCGGGTCGCGCCCGAGCTGTACCTCAAGCGGCTGACCGTCGGCGGGATGGAGCGGGTATTCGAGATCAACCGGAATTTTCGGAACGAGGGGATGTCCACGCAGCACAACCCCGAGTTCACGATGATGGAGTTCTACCAGGCCTACGCCGACTATCAGGCGTTGATGACGATGACCGAGGAGCTCGTCGATCATGCCGCGCGGGCGTCGATCGGCACCAACCTGGTCACCTTCGGCGAGCACGAAGTCTCTCTTCGGCCGCCCTATGCGCGTCTGTCGCTCCGAGAGGCGGCGGCCGAAGCGGCGTCGATCCGGCTGCGCCGCGCCGTCAGCCCGGACGATCTTCGCGACCGGGCGAAAGCCGCCCGTGTCGTGGGCGAGCTGAGCATAGAGTTGGCGACAGAGGACCCCGCAGAGCTCGGCGCCGGGAAACTGGCGACGGCCATCTTCGAGAAGCTCTGTGAAGACCGGCTCGTGCAGCCCACCTTCGTTTACGACTTTCCGACCGAGGTCTCGCCGTTGTCGAAGCAGAAGCCGGACGACCCTGACACCGTGGAGCGCTTCGAGCTCTACATCGGCGGGTTCGAGGTGGCGAACGCCTTCAGCGAGCTGAACGATCCCGACGAGCAGCGGCGCCGCTTCGAGGCGCAGCTCGCCAGCCGGGCGCGCGGCAACGCCGAAGCCCATGCGATGGACGAAGACTACATCCAGGCGCTCGAGTACGGGCTGCCCCCGACCGCAGGCGAGGGGGTCGGCATCGATCGGCTCGTGATGATCTTCACCAACAGTCCGTCCATCCGCGACGTGATCCTGTTTCCTCTCATGAAGAAGCGTTGAGGGCGCGTGAACAATCTGCCGTTCGAGCTTCACGTCGCCCTGCGATACCTGCTTGCCAAGCGCAAGCAGGCGTTCATCTCGGTCATCTCGCTCATTTCGACGCTCGGCGTCGGCGTGGGCGTCATGGCGGTCGTCATCGCGCTCGCCATCATGAGCGGGCTCCAGCAGGAGCTGCGCGACCGGATCCTCGGCTCGAACCCGCACATCTACGTCCTCAGCCGCAACGGCTTTCGCGACTACCAGGCTGAAATCGGCACGCTCCGCCGGATGCCGCACGTCGCCGGCGCTGCGCCGGCGATCCTGGGGCGCGCTCTGGTGTCGGCGCAGGGACGCAACGAGCCGGTCCAGATTAAGGGAATCGATCCGCAGCTCGAGCCAACGGTCACTGACCTCGAGAGGGCGATTCGAACGGGCCGTATCAAGGCGCTCGACCCGACCGACGATCGTCACAAGAGGGGCGACGGAGCGGATCTGCCAGGCATCCTGATCGGGAAGGACCTGGCTGCGACGCTCGGCGTCGGCGAGGGCGACTCGGTGAACGTCACCACGTCGGAAGGCATTCTCACGCCGAGCGGCCGGCTGCCTTACCCCCGGCGGTTGCGCGTGGCAGGGACATTCAGTCTCGGGCTCTACGAGCTGGACACAACCATGGGCTTTGTCTCGCTCAAGACCGCGGAGCGGCTGTTCGCACGAGACCAGGTGGACGTCATTCAGCTGCGCGTGGACGATATCTGGCGCGCGCCGGAAGTGGCGCGGCAGGTCGAGTCGAGCCTGGGGCCCGAGTACAGCACGCAGGACTGGGCGGAAATGAACCGTTCGCTCTTTTCCGCCCTTTGGCTCGAGAAGATCGCGGTCTCGCTGGCCATCTTCCTCATCGTGATGGTGGCCGCCCTCAACATCATCGCGTCGCTCATTCTCCTCGTCATGGAAAAGAGCCGAGACATTGCCATCCTCAAGACCATGGGCTCGAGCGCGAAGAGCGTGACGCTGATCTTCATGATGCAGGGGCTCATCATCGGCATCGTCGGCACGTCGGTCGGCGCGGCGCTCGGCTATCTCGTCGCGCGCGTGATGGATCGCTACGAGCTCATCCGTATGCCGGTCGATGTGTACCAGGTGTCCCACCTGCCCTTCAAGGTCCTTTCGACGGACCTGCTCGTGGTGGTGAGCGTCGCCGTTCTCATCTGCTTCGTAGCGACGATTTACCCGTCGCGCCAGGCCGCGCGCCTCGACCCCGCCCAGGCGCTCCGATATGAGTAGCGGTGTGCCCGCGTAATGGCGTTCGTGGCCGTGCGCGGAATCGTCAAGAGCTACACAGTGGGCGGCCGAGCGCTGATCGTGCTCCGCGATCTCGATCTCCACGTCGACCGCGGCGAGATGGTCGCCATCGTCGGGGCGTCAGGCGTCGGCAAGAGCACGCTCCTGCATCTGGTTGGCGGCCTCGACCGCGTCGATGCCGGTGACATCGCGATCGGCGACGCTCAGGTGACGGCGATGGCGGACGGCGATCTGGTGGCGTTCCGCAATCGAGAGGTCGGCTTCGTGTTCCAGTTTCACCACCTTCTCCCGGAATTCAGCGCCCTCGAGAACGCAGAAATGCCGATGCGCATCGCCCGCCTGCCGGTTGCCGAGGCGCGGCCGCGAGCCGAGGACCTGCTGACGCGCGTCGGTCTTGGAGAACGGCTGACCCACCGGCCGGCGATGCTATCCGGGGGAGAGCAGCAGCGCGTGGCGGTCGCGCGCGCGCTGGTCATGCACCCGGCGGTCCTGCTGGCGGACGAACCGACCGGCGACCTCGACGAAGCGACAGCCGAGGCCCTCCACGGGCTCTTGCGAGAGATGCATCGCAACTTCGGGCTGACGTCAATCATCGCGACCCACAACCCTCGTCTCGCTGCGGCCTGCGATCGCGTGCTGCGGCTGCAGGAGGGGCGGCTCGTTCCCGCGTGACTTCGACGGCAAGCCACGAGCCCTCGACTGTCTCCCACCCGGCGGGCACTGTGGGGCGCGAACCCTAAGGCCGATAGGGAGTTATAGGAGGGAATCCGTTGGGTTTGAAGAGACCGATGCCTTATACTGTGGTCATACGTTCCGTGACCACAACACAGTCGGCTTTCACCTAGGTAGCTCGGATGTTCGAACGGTACACCGAAAGGGCCCGACGAGTACTGTTTTTCGCTCGTTACGAGGCCAGTCAGTTGGGCAGCATCTCCATCGAGACTGAACACCTCCTGCTCGGACTCATTCGCGAGGGTAAAGGACTGACGAGCAGGATTTTTGCGCGCTCGCACCTCTCGCTCGAGAACATACGCAAGGAAATCGAAGGACGAACGGTCTTCCGGGAAAAAGTCTCGACCTCGGTCGAGATCCCATTCAGCGCCGAAACGAAGCACGTCCTGCAGTTTGCGGCCGAGGAAGCCGATCGCCTGCTGCACAACTACATCGGGACCGAGCACCTGCTCCTGGGCATCCTGCGCGAAGAGCGCTCTGTCGCCGCCTCGATCCTGATGGAAAAAGGGATGCGCCTCAACACGGTGCGCGACGACATCGTGCAGTTGCTGAACGAGAAGACCACGCTGACGCGCGTCAAGGAGACGCCGCTCCTGGCGGAATTCAGCCGGGACCTGACGGAGTCGGCGATGAAGAACCACCTCGATCCGCTCGTCGGCCGCGAGCACGAGGTCGAGCGGGTGCAGCAAGTCCTCTGTCGCCGGACGAAGAACAACGCCGTGCTCATCGGCGAGCCGGGCGTCGGGAAGACAGCCATCGTCGAA
>DATKHR010000235.1:0-3982 GCA_035510155.1 Vicinamibacterales bacterium | reverse complement strand
CTTGACCGCCGGATCGTTGCTGCTTCGATACACGTCGACCAGGACCTGCCGGCTGTCGGCGCCGCCCATCAATCCAAGATAGCGGATGGCCCTAAGCTGCAAATCCGGGTTCGCGTTGCCTTTGGCGACGCCCGCGATGATGTCGCGGGCGCGCGCCGACCGGCTCTGGCTGAGCACGAAGAGCGCGCGGTCCTTGACCTTCGGAGAATTCGAGCCGGTCAGCATCTTTTCAAGGACCGGCAGCGCCTGTTCAGGATCACTCTGCATGATCCCTCTGAGCGCCATCAGCTTCAGCTCCTCGTCGTCCTGCGAAGCGGGGGAGACCGTCTGGCCGGACGCTTGACGCACCTCGACCTCGAGCGCCTTGGCGTCGCGAAGCCATTTGCTCTCGGGGAACTGTTTCGTCAGGTCCGCAATGGCGGTGAGCGCATCGGCGCGCTGGCCGAGCTTAGCCAGGCTATACGCCTTCCAGAACATGGCGGCATCGGTCAGCCGGCTCTTGAGGGCGATCACGCGGTCGAACTCGACGATGGCGCGATCGAATCTGCCGTTCTCGATGAGATCGCGAGCGCGCTCGTAGAGGTCATCGGCGCGATCGTCGGGATCGGACGCGATCGCCATCGGCAGAGCGCCGCCGAACCGCCCGGCCGCCGTTGCGGCAAACGCTCTTGCGGCCGCTGTCGCGCGATCGATTGTGCCGCTCTCGGAGAGGTCGCGCGCCAAAGCGTAGAGATCCTGCGCGCGATCCACGAGGTCGGACGGGATCGCCATCGACAGACCAGGGCCGAACCGCCCGGCCGGCACCGGTGCCGCGGAGACCGCCTGCCCGGCCGCCGCCTGCGCAGCCGCGACGCCGAGCAAAACAGGAGTCATCAGGAATCGGGTGATAGTCATATGAGTCAGCTGACGGTGGAGGTTGACGTTCGCGGGGCCGAGCGGCCGTCGGGCGCGGCTTCGCGCTGCCTCAGTTCCTCGCTCATGACCCGCACTTTGAAGAGCAGCGCCGCCGCGTCCACTCGCCGCCGAATCTGCTCCAGATCGGCAGCGCCGATCTTCGACGGGCTGTGAACGATTTCCAGAAGCGTCCGCTCGAGATCGTCGAGGACGGTTGCGACCGATTGCTCGCCCGCGTCCATCGCATCCTGACGATAGAGACGGCTCGCCGTCACCAGATCCTCCGCCCACCGCTGCTCGGCGGAGATGTCGCCCGGCTCACCCGTGTTCATGATCTCCGTCAGCACGCGTTCAGAGCGATCGAGGTGATCGGCCACTGATGTCAGGAGGATGCGGGAGCGGGCAGTGTCCGAACCGGACGGGTTCGCCGGGTTCCCCCGGGTTGCCGGATTGATTGTGCTTCCTGGGCTGGCAAGATTCCCGGCGACGGGTGGTGTCGTACCTGGCGATTGCCATGTGCGTCCCGCGATGAAGGCCGCGACCGCCAGCAGCGCCGCCGCGCCGGCGAGCGCGACGCCATCCCACTTGAAGAACCTTGAAAACCCGGCACCGAAGCCCGCGAGCCGTCCTAACTCTGCGAATCGACCGAACCCTGATCGCCGCTCGGGCAGCCGATGCCGAATCCGCTGCCACACCTCCAGCCCATACTGGTCGCCACGTTCCGGCACTTCGTCGGCTACGACCAAGGCGAGCGTGCTCGAGATGTCGTGATAGAGCGCCGCGCATGCCGCGCACGTTTGCAGATGCCGCGACAGGTCGCTTCGGGAGCGCTCGCGATGAGAGGCATACCGCCCTTCGCGGTAGTAATAGAGCGTCAAATCGTCTTCGGAATAGTGCGAGCTCACGATACCTGACTCCTCAGCGGCGCGAGCGCCACCCTCAGCTTCCTCACGGCGCGGAAGACGCTGTGCTTGGCGGCGCTCGTGCCAAGCCCGAGCGTCGCGCTGATCTCCTCGATCGATCGCCCCTCGTAATGCCTGAGCGTGAATGCCGCGCGCTCGAGCGGGCTCAATGCGCCGAGCGCGTCGCGCACCCGCCGCTGGATCTCGGCGCTTTCGGCCAGCCGCTCCGGTCCGGCGCCGCCGTGCGCCGAGATCTCGGCCGTCTCGACGGTTTCATCCAAGCTTTCGCTTCGGCTCATATCGTGCCGCGATAGCTTGGCGCGCATCAGATCCACCGAGCAGTTCGCGACGATCCGATAGAGCCACGTGCCGAAATTTGCGCGCGACTCGAATCGCCCGAGCTGTTTGTAAGCACGAAGGAACGCTTCCTGGACCACATCCTCCGCATCCTGCTCACTTCCGGTCATCCGAAAGGCCAGCCGGAAAGCGCTCCGGCTGTGACGTTCGACAAGCGCGCGAAACGCGTCGCCGTCGCCCTGGCGGGCACGGGCCAGGACGGCTGCCGTCTCGGTCGCGTCCATCTGATCCACTTAGACGGAGTGTAGCCCCGGCGGTTAGGCGCGGCGCGCCGGGCAGGCGACCGCTAACCGCTCACGGTCAAACGACTTACGTGGGTGAAGAAGGGCAACCCGGCCGCGAGGAGTCGTGCTGGCCGGGTCCCGTGCGTCGGCTGGCAGGTCGAGTAGGTCCGTCCGGTCGCGAGGCGGCGCAGAACGAAGGACCAAAACTGGCTAGCGAACAAACGTGATTGGCGAACTGCGACCCTCGCCTGCCCCGTCTACGGCGCTGACCGTGGCGGCATATGTCCCGGGCGCCAGCGCCGCGAGGAACGCGGTGCAATCAGCGGTGATAACGCCCGAGCCATCAGGGGCCGGCTTGCCGAGATCGTACGAGGACAACGGCGTCGCCGCATTGGGATCATCGCCCACGTTGAAGATGTCCAGCCGGTAACTCGTTACCAGCGTCGCATCATCCGCCGAGGCTTGAAAGATCGCGAACCTTGGCGAATTCCCGACGGCCGTGACCGTGATCGTCACCGGATCGGATGTTGTGCTGAGGCCAGCCGCGTCGGAGGCGACCGCGGTCAACGAGTACGTGCCCGCTGGTACTGCCGGCCAGGTCATCCAGAATGGTGCAGCGGTCAGACTCGCGATCCGGGTTCCGTTCGCGTAGAACTGAACCAGGACCAATTGGTTCTGTGGGTCGGCTGCGTCGGCACTCACGACGATGTCAGCCGGTTCCGTGAATGGCGAGCCGGGCACCGGTGCGGTCAGCGAGACCGTAGGTGGCTGTTGGAAGCCGGGCTGCGTGATCGTCAGTTGATCGATCACCGCGGTCGTCGTCTGCGTGGTGCTGTGACTCGTGACGGCGAGGCCGACGTACACCGTGTCCGCCATGGGCACGACCTGTGCGCCCATCGAGGTCCAGCTCGACCCGTCGGCCGACTTGAAGGCCTCGATGGTCGAGCCGATTCGAACCAGCCGCAGCCAAACGGGCGCCGTGCCGCCACCGCCCCAGGCGCCGTCAGCCAGTCCCCCGGGATCGAGTCGCCACTGGAATAAGCAGCCTTGCCCCCCTGAGATCAAAGCCATCGTGTAGCGCGCATCGGGATCGAGCGACTCGCGGATCATCACCCCGGCTTTCGCCCACGAGTCCCCGCCGACGACGGAGTCGACGCGTGCCACGATGTCAACATCACCGGTCACCTGCTGAAAGACAAACCTGAATTGATCCCAGGTGCTCCAGATGTCGGCGCCGCTTGCGGTGATCGTGTAGACGCCCTGGCTGTGGGTCGTCGATCCGGGGATCGGCGGGGATCCAATGTCGGCTGACTGCTCGCCGGTCCGAAGCGAGAGCGGAGTCACCCTCACCTGAGAGACGGTCGCCTGGGCGGTCGCGCCGGAATTGTGGCTCGTCATGGCAATGCCGACGTAAGCCGAGTCTCCGAGCGCGATCGTCGCGCTCCCCATCATCAGCCACGATGTGCCGTCGACTGACGAGTATCCGGTGACGGTTGTGCCGACGCGCGTGAGGCGAACCCACTGCGGGGCGCCCGCTGGCTCACCTGCGATCGAGTCGGTGGTCCCGCCGGGCACGGGCCGGCTCTGAAACGCCAGTCCCATGGC
>DATKHR010000234.1:0-3313 GCA_035510155.1 Vicinamibacterales bacterium | reverse complement strand
GGCCCGTCGCTCCGAGATCGATTGGTTTTACCAGAGCCCGCACGGGACGGCATCGCTTTACCCTGACCAATGGGAGGCCTTCGTCGGTCCCATTCCGATGGCCGAGCGGCTCGGCATGGTTCGCGCGTACTACAAGCGACTCACAAGTTCTAACAAGAAAACTGTCGTTCGCGCTGCCCGGGCTTGGTCGATTTGGGAGGCCGCGACGAGCCATCTGCGCACCGATCCCGACGAGGTCGCGAAGTGGGGCCGACCTCGCCACGCGACCGCCGTGGCGCGAATTGAATGCCACTACTTCCTCCATAAAGGGTTCTTTCGCAGGGATAGTCAACTTCTGGACGATGTGCCGCGTATCCGGAGAATTCCTGGAGTCATCGTCCAGGGTCGCTACGACGTTATCTGTCCGATGCGCAGCGCCTGGGATCTGCACCGCGCCTGGCCGGAGGCGGAGCTGAGGGCGGTCGATGACGCTGGCCACTCGGCCTTCGAGCCTGGTACCGCACGCGAGCTCGTGCGAGCGACGGATAATTTCAGCCGATCGGGGTGGGTGTCGCGACCACGCCCGTAAGCGGAGGCCGGCGCGGGGAGCTCCGCACTCACGCGCCCGGAGACTGAGCACCCGGGCAGGCGGGACCGGGCGCGGCGTATAATCGCGACGCTCGTGCGCGTGTCCTGACAAGAACACTAACCTGAGACCAAGAACCATGTGCTTTACCACGCTGACCGCCGAGATCCGGCGGCTGACCCTCGGGGTCGTCCTGACGACCGCCGCGCTCACCGCACGGGCGGAGCCTGCCGCCCAGACGCTCGTGCGTTATCCGACACTGCACGGCAACACCGTCGTGTTCGTCGCGCACGACAACCTGTGGTCGGTCGCGCGGAGCGGGGGAACCGCGACACGGCTGACCGCGGATCCCGGACGGGACCTCATGCCGCGTTTCTCCCCTGACGGCCGCTGGATTGCCTTCACTGGCGACTATCAGGGCAACCGCGACGTCTACGTGATCCCCGCGGCGGGCGGCGCGGCGCGGCGCCTCACCTTCGACTCGGACGTGATGGCGGAGGCGCCGCTGCGTTGGGGCCCGAACAATCTGGTGATCGCGTGGACGCCGGACTCGCAGAACGTCATCTTCCTGTCACGGCGCGATGCGTGGAACTCCTGGATCATGAAGCCTTACAGCATACCGCTTGCGGGCGGGCTGGCGCAGCCGCTGCCGCTCGACCGCGGCGGATTCATGAGCTTCAGTCCCGACGGCAACCAGATCGCCTACACGCGCATCTTCCGCGACTTCCGCACCTGGAAGCGCTACCAGGGTGGCCTCGCGCAGGACATCGACATCTACGACTTCAAGACACGGCAGCTCAAACACGTCACCGACTGGCCGGGCACCGAGACCTCGCCGATGTGGTACCAGAAGACGATCTACTTTCTCGCCGACCACGATGCCAACCAGCGCCGCAACATCTGGGCCTACGACTTGAGCAGCGGTGCGTTCCGCCAGATCACCCGCTACAGCGACTACGACGTCGACTTTCCGACCCTCGGGAGCGGCGCAGGCGGCGAGGCCGGAATCGTTTTTCAGCAGGGCGGCAAGCTGCACGTGATCGACCTGCCGTCCGAGCAGCTGCACGATCTCGAGGTCACGATCCCCGACGACGGTACGCGTACGGGCCCACACTGGGTGGACGCACACAACGCGCTGCGCGAGAAGGATACCGCGCAGCAGCCGGACTACGACATCGGACCGAGCGGCGGCCGCGCGGTCTTCTCGGCGCGCGGTGATCTCTTCACACTGCCGGCCGAGCACGGCAATACTCGCAACCTCACCCAGACGTCCAATGCCGACGAGGACCATCCGAGCTGGTCGCCCGACGGCAAGTCGATCGCTTACACGACTGACATCTCCGGCGAGCAGGAGATTGCGGTGCGGCCGGCGGAAGGCGGCGCGGAGCGGATCCTGACGCACTTCGAACGCGGCTACTTCTACCGCCCCCGTTGGTCACCGCTCGGCGACCGGCTGGCCTTCTCGGACAACGAGCACCGCCTGTGGATCCTGGCGGTGGCGGGCGGCGAGCCCATGCAGGTCGCACAGGACCGCTATAACGAGATCCACGATCAGGCCTTCTCTCCCGACGGGCGCTGGCTCGCCTACAGCATCACTGCGCCGAATCTGCTGAGCGGTATCTGGCTTTACAACCTGGAGACCCGCAAGGCTACCCTCATCAGCGATGGCCGCTCGAACGATTTCTCGCCGGCCTTCGACCCGGCAGGCAAGTACCTGCTGTTTCTCTCCAGCCGCCACGAGAACCCGACCATCAGCCAGTCGGAGTTCAACGTGGCGACGCTCAGGATGAACGGCGTCTACATCGCGACGTTGAAACGCGACGCCGCCTCGCCCTTTGCGCCGCGCTCGGACGAGGGTATGCCGAAGAAGGACGACAAGGGCAAGGAGGAGGACAAAGCCAACGACGAGGACAGCAGCGACGGCAAGCGAAAGAGCGCCAAGGAGGGCAAGCCGCGGGCACCGAAGCTCGTGGAGATCGACCTGGATGGGCTGATGGCGCGTGCAGTGCCGATGCCAATTCCTGCGGCCAACATCACCACTCTCGACGTCCGTGCCGACAAGGTCTACTACCTCACCATTCCCGATCAGACCTTCGCCGGCTCGCTGCCGGGCGACAAGCCGACTCTGCACGTCTACGACCTGAAAGAGCGCAAGGACGCGACCGTGGTCGATGGTCTGAGCTCCTACGCGCTGTCGGCCGACGGCAAGAAGGTGCTTTACCGGCTGGACAAGGAGAAGGACTTTTTCATCGCCAAAGCGGCGGCGGATGCGGCCAAGGGCAAGGACGAGGACGCTCCGAAGAAGCTCGATCTCTCCCACATGCGCGTGCTGGTGAACCCGCGGGAGGAATGGACCGAGATGTTCAATTCCGCCTGGCGGCTCGCGCGCGACTTTTTCTACGGAGCAAAGATGAATGGCGTTGACTGGCCCGCGGTGCGCGCTTCCTACGCCAAGCTGCTGCCGCTCGCCGGCTCACGCGGTGATCTCAACTATCTCATCGGTGAGATCCAGGGCGAGCTCGGCAACTCACACACCTACGTCGGCGGCGGCGACGAGATGCCGACGGAGCAGCAGGCACCGACAGCCTATCTTGGCGCAGACTTCGCGCTCGATGCCGCCTCGGGACGCTATCGCTTCGCGACCATCTACCCCGGCGACAACACGCGCGAGGCGTATCGCTCGCCACTCACACAGCCCGGGATCGATGTGCACGCGGGCGACTACCTCCTGGCAATCGACGGCACGGA
>DATKHR010000233.1:0-8658 GCA_035510155.1 Vicinamibacterales bacterium | reverse complement strand
CAGCCACGAAGGCGTCGATCGCGGCGCCGCGCTGTGCGTGCAGCTGGCGCTGGACGGCTATGTCCTCGGCGAAATATTCAAGACGATCAAGCTCGATCGCGACGATCGGGAGGCGCTGCGCACTACGCTCTATGGGCTCGTCGACGCCACGCCCAGACGCCCGGCGCGGCGCCGCCGCAAACGCGCGGCAGGACGCCGATGAAGACGTTCCGCGGAGAACAGACCGTCACGATTCGTGCGCCGCGCGCACAGATCTGGAGATATGCGATGGACCTCGCGAAGGTCCCTGAGTACAACCCGCGAGTCGCGCGCGTTGAGTCGGCCAGCGGCGACGGGCAGCGGGCCGCAGGTGTGAAGTATCGGTGCCACCTCGTTGGCGGCGCGCATCACTGCACCGAGGAAGACGTCGAGATCGTGCCGATGGAACGCCTCGTCACCCGCATGGTGGACGACACGCTCGGCTTGACCGCGCGGCTCAAGGATTACACGGTCCAGGCAACGTTGACGGAACTCGATTCGCGGACCACCAAGGTCACGATGTCGCATTTCTACGCCACGCCGACCCTCGGAGCGCGTGTGTTGGACTGGATTGCCCGCGACACGATCGCGCGGAACACCGAGGCGACGCTCCTTATGCTCAAGGCGCAGATCGAGTCAGCGCCCGAAAGTGGTACGCGTGAGGCGATGAGCCTCCTGCACCGACCAGCGTTTGTCAGCGTGATTGTGGTCTTCCTCGCCATGGCCGCGATCCTCAGCCTGGCCGTGGGCGGGACGCTGGTGGCGCCCCACTCGCCCTTGTCCATGCTGTGGCGCATTAACCCGCACGCCCAGCTCGGCTTCGCGTCGCTCGGCACGCTCGGCGTGGCCCTGATGATCGTACTCGCGGCCTTGACGTCGTTGGTTGCGCTCGGCCTGTGGGTCGGGACGCGGTGGGGTTGGTGGCTCGCGGTCACCGGGCTGGTTCTCAATGCTGTCGGCGACCTCGTACGCACGCTGACGTTCGAGCCTCGGGCCGCGATCGGGGTTCCCATCGTGGCAGCGGTGCTGCTCCTCCTCATGCGCACGAACGTCCGTCGCTGGTGCTCGCTCGACTGGGGGTCCGCGAGTTGAGACTTCGTGCGTCCCGTGACGAGGAGCTCAGCGGGCCCCGCTACACGAAACGGTTCTTGGGAGTCCGCTTGAAAGGATGAGCGGGCCGGTTTGCGTAGGTAGCCAGTTGAGAGGAGAAATCATGACGGAGCTGTATTCCTACACTTACATGTCCCTTGACGGAGTGATGTCCTCGCCAGAGAAGTGGACGTCACCCTACTTTAGTGAGGAGATGGGACTGGATCTCGCACCGGCATGGCATGGCGATCGATGTTCGACTTCTTCATCGGGACCGCGCCGACCCGTACGCACAGTCTTGGGAAGCGCGGGCTCACCCCGAACGACTCGCGTGCTCTGATGACACTTGACGGCGAAGCCGGGCGGACAATGGGGCCCTGGCGTGGCAGTGGGAATGCGGTCGTAATCCAGTAGACGATCACGTGATTTCGAGATGCAGGAACCGAGGCAAGAGCTTCCATCGACATTCACGCTTTCTGGTGAGGTGTCACGCCCGTCGTTCGTCTCCTGTTATGACAAACGGGACCGAGAGAACGTGACGGAGCCGATGAGGGGGACCGCCAGCGCGCGTCTTGTCACATCGGCCTGGTCGGCGGGGTCAATATCATGGGCAGGCCAGAGAATCATGGACGAACGAGACTGGCTGACCGAGCGATTCGAAGCGAACCGAGCCCACCTCAGGGCGGTCGCCTATCGGATGCTGGGGTCGGTGAGCGACGCAGATGATGCCGTTCAGGAAACATGGCTCCGTCTGAGTCGCTCCGAGGTGAGCGACGTCGAGAATCTGCGGGGATGGTTGACGACCGTGACCGCTCGCGTGTGCTTGAACATGCTCCGGTCGCGCCAGCTGCGGCGCGAGGATCCGCTTGCCGTCCATGTGCCGGAGCCGGTTGTCAGCCGCGAAGCTGGGGGCGACCCTGAACAGGACGCACTGACGGCCGATTCGGTGGGGCTCGCTTTGCTCATCGTCCTTGAAACGTTGGCGCCAGCGGAACGACTCGCGTTTGTGCTGCACGACATGTTCGCCGTGTCGTTCGAGGAAATCGGGCCCATCGTCGGGCGCTCGGCAACCGCCGCTCGGCAGCTCGCAAGCCGGGCGCGGCGACGGGTTCAAGGGGCTGCCGTCCCGGACGCCGATCTCAAGGTCCAGCGGCACGTTGTCGATGCGTTTCTCAAGGCCGCGCGCGGAGGTGACTTTCAGGCCCTGCTGCAGGTGCTGGACCCAGACGTCGTGTTGCGCACCGACCGCGGCGAGATTCCAGCCGGGGTCTCGAGGGTCATTCGCGGTGCGTCGGAGGTGGCCCAACAGGCGCTCCTCTTCGCGACACGTGGCCGTTTCGCGCGTCCAGCACTGGTCAATGGCGCGGCCGGCATCGTGGTGTTCGATGAAAGCGGTCGAGCGTTTTCCGTGCTGGGTTTCATCGTCGCCCGCGGACGAATCGTTGAAATCGACATCCTCGCCGATCCCAGGCGTCTCAGTCGGCTCGATTTGTCCGTGCTGGACGAATGATCGCTCTGGCGCGGCCTCTCAAGCAGCTCGTCACAAACCGGCCCGTTGGCGGGTCTTCCATTCATGGCAATGCGATCGCTTGCGCTCTTTGCGCATGTGCTTGGGATGCTGGCCCTGTTCGTCGCGCTCACGGTTGAGTGGATTGCAGTCGCGCTCTTGCGGACGGGGGATCGCGCCCGACCCTCTTCGTTCGCGGTAGACCTTCTGCGCCAATTGCCTCGGTTGACCGGTATTGCGGTCGCACTGATTCTGGCTTCCGGGCTTGCGATGGCCGCCCAATTCGGCGTTCTCCGATCGGCCTGGGTCGGCGTGTCATTTGCGGCGATGGTCCTGATGGGCGGGATGGGGGGCGCCTCACTCCGTCGGTTGATACGCGGCATCGGATCGGTCCGCGATTCTGACGACACATGGCGGCGCGAAGTCTCGAAGCCTTTCCTGCATCTGTCTCTGCGCGCGCGCATCGGCGTTGCGCTCGGGATCGTGTATCTGATGATTACGAAACCTGATGTCCTCGGATCGATCGCGACGGTTACGGCTGCATTGATGCTGGGCACGACGGCCGGTGTCGTTGCGGCGCGCGTTCGTGTTCACAGTCGGTCCGCGGATGAGGATGGACAGCCAGCCGTACGCGCCACCGGAGGGTCGCGATGGTCGTGATCTCGGGCGCAGCCGGCAATGTCGGGCGATGGGGGTCCGAGTGCGCCGCCGAAACCCGCAGATGGCGACGATGAATCTGACGATCGTCGCTGCAACCGGCGGAATCGGGCGACAGTTGCTCGACCAAGCCGTAGAGGCCGGGCAGAACGTCACGGCCGTTGTGCGCAGCCCGAACAGGTTGTCGAAAGCGGTTCGAGCGTTCGCGGCCGATCTCACCAGTGCAGACGCGGTGGCCTTGCACTCAGGAATCAAGGACGCTGATGCGGTGTTGTCCGGCCTAGGGGCGCGGTCCGCAGCTGATGTCGGCGTAGCCGCCCGCGGGACCCGCGCGATTGTTCAGGCGATGAAAGTCGCGGGCGTGAATCGGATCATCGTGGTGAGCGCCGCTCCAATCGGGACCGTCCCATCGCCCGCCCGTCCGAATCCGCCAAAGTACGATGCCGGGGATGGGTTCTTCATGCGTCATCTACTGGCGCCCCTGACCAAGGCCGCTCTTCGCCAACACTACGCGGATCTGGCGCGGATGGAGGACGTTCTTCGCGAAAGCGGCACTGACTGGACGATCGTTCGACCTCCGAGACTCACGAACGGACCCAAGCGCCGCCGCTACCGAATCGCATTCGGCCGGAACCTCCGACGTGGGTTATCGATCTCTAGATCCGATGTCGCAGATTTCATGCTTCGCGCTATTGAGGATCCTCAGACGATCAGACAAGTGATCGGAATCGCTGACTGACCTGCAATGGCGCCCAATCCGGCTGGCCTAAGTACTCCGTTTGAGAAATTCGTACACGTATTCTGCGCCTATGCGGCCTCCTGCTGGCGACGCGAATGACGATCGAGCTTTTCGAGAAATGCGGCGAGGTCGCGCCGTGTGTAGGTCCACTCGAAAGGTCGAACGAGGGCTTCGTAGTACCGCTGAAACGCCAGCAACCGGTCCGCAACGGCGGCCAAGGACGTGAAGTCGTTCGGGGTGACGACCTTGCGCTGGACGATGGAGAAATAGATCTCGATTTGATTGAGCCAGCTCGCGTGCACCGGACCATGAATCAGCACGAGATTGGGGTACCGGCGTTGCAGCCGTTCGACCGACCGCGGACCGCGATGCGAGGACCCGTTATCGACAATCCAGAAAACGCGGTGGGCCTCGCGATAGGGCGCAACGCCCATGACTTGCCTCACCAGCCGCCCGAACGGCTTGATGCCGGTCTTGCGCTCGCAGCGGCCAAACAGGCATGCCCGGTGCACATCCAGCGCCGCGAGATACGCCCACGCGCCCTTGCGTTCGTACTCGTGCTCAACCCGCATCGGCTGGTGCGGGCCAGGCGGTGTGGTCGCATGACATCGGCGTCGCGCCTGAATGCTGGTCTTCTCATCGGCGGAGATCACATAGTCGGCCGCCGTCAGCGGCTGGCCATCCCAGACGCGTTCGTACAGATCCAGCATCCGCCCCGCCTTAGTGGCAAAGTCGGGGTCGCGCGGGAAGATCCAGCTGCGGTGCGTCCACGGGCGGATCGCATCGGCATCCAACCAGCGCCAGATCGTGCTGCCGCTGATCGTCGCCACGAGCCCGGCGCGTTGGGCCTCGCCAGCCAGGTCGTTGATGCTCCACCGAGAAAACGGACGGCCCGTGCAGGCGGGCAATTCACAGGCGAGCGCCTTGACGGCGACGACCACCTCTGGGGGGAAAAGCCCGGGGACGACCCGGGCGGGCATGATCCTCAAGACCCGCCACGCGTTCTTCGAAAAAGCGCTTGCGCCAGAGGGACACGACTTCTCGCCGGGTATGGAGGCTTCGGGCGATCGCGTCATTGGACCAACCGTCGGCCGCTAAGAGGATCATCTTGGCGCGGACGACCTGAAAATGGGGTCGCGTGTAGGCGGCGGCTCGCTGCGTCAGCACCCGTGCTTCCTCTCGGGAGAGGACGATCTGATAGGGACTGGTTCGAGGCATCGGTCCGTCGCGGTCGGTCTGGCGCACAGGGTCGCATATTTTCGATTTCAGTACAAGCAGAAAACGTTAGCGTATTTGTGAAATGAACCACTAAGGATCCGCGCGCCCGCAGACGGTGAACGCGTATCATGCGACCGGCGGGCTGCGTAGAAGTGTGGTCCCTGTTGTTGGGGTTCTTCACCTGCCCGTAGTGTTCGTTGAGTCCCGTGAGGCCGTACGACATCTCCACCAGATTGTTCTTGCCGAACACGATCGCGCCCGCATCCTTCACCGCCGAGACCGCTGCGGCATCGCGCGTGGGCGTGAACGTCGCCAGTACGGAGGTGCCGACCGTCGTCGTCAGTCCCTTCGTCAGGTAGCTGTCCTTGATTGCCAAAGGCACGCCAAGCAGCGGAGCCACGCGGCCCGCCAGACGCCCGCGATCCGCATCGCTCGCGGCCTCCAGCACCGAAGCTTCATCGATCGTGATGAAGGCGTTCAAGTCCGCGTATGCGCGCGCTCGTTGCAGCAACGTGCTGACGTAGACCTCGGAGGACACATCGCCGTGCCGAATTGCCCGAGCGACGGCGGCAAGCCCGAGCTCGTGTAGCGCACATCCCCTGTCTGTCATCGCGCGGCTGCCTCGAGGAGCCCCTCGACCTTCGTGTCGAGATCTCGCGCGACCTGGAGCGCTGTTTCCTGCCCGTAGGGAGCGAGCAGGCTCGCCATCAAGTCGTAGGAGAGGTGCACGCCATCAGCGCGCTCATCGATGAGAATCGTGACCGGCGCGTACGACGCAGCGTCTGGAACCACCTTTGCCATTTCTTTCATGATGAGCGGATTTCCCACGACCAACCGGAGCATTTTCGGCCCTTGACCGCCGCGCTCCTTACGGAGGACGTCGCCGGAATCAAAACGGACAAACTCCATCAGATCAGAGGATCCGACCGCCTGGCGGACGACTCCCTCGAGCTCGACCACCGTCGCCGCCGAGGCCACCGCGTCGTGGAACGTCTTCTGGTCTGGACGACCAATCGTCGCCGTCAGCCGTCGTACGACCTCGTCGAATGGTCGCTGCGAGACGACGCTGAACCTTCTAACCGGGACGTCTATCGCAGGCATGCCGCTCCTCCCAGTTCTCGCACTACGCAACCGGCATGAGCTGATCGTCCGCCCGCTGCTCGAAGGCTGACCTCGCATGCGCCGCGCGTTCGTGAACGTACGCGCCGGGGGTGCGGTCGATCAGGAGACTCAGCAACTCCGGCCGGCTGTAGTGTCCGCGCGAGTCCATCAGCTGCTTGCGCTTGTCGATCAGCGTGAAGTCGAGGTCGGCGATCACGATGCCTTCGCCCGAGCGAATCGGCTCGCGCAGCAAGGTGGAATCGGGTGCGACGATCGCGGTAAAGCAGCCGCCCGAGATCGCGCCAATGGCACCGCCTATGTCCTTGACGATCTGCGCCTGCTGATCGGGATCCAGCCAGGCTGCGGCGCAGACAACGAAGCATCCCGACTCGAGGGCATGTTGCCGAATGTTGACGTGCGTCTGCTCTGCAAAGAGGTCGCCAAAGATGGAGCCCGGATACATCGCCGAGTGGACCTGCTCGCCGTCGGCCATCATCGCGTAGCGTGCCAGCGGGTTGTAATGTTCCCAACACGCCAGCTGGCCAATGCGACCGACCGAGCTGTCGACGGCGCGGAGACCCGAGCCGTCGCCTTGGCCCCAGACCATGCGCTCGTGATACGTCGGCGAGATCTTGCGGCGCCGCTGAATCAATGTGCCGTCGGCGTCGAAGAGCAGCTGGGTGTTGTACAGGGTCTCGCCGTCACGCTCGTTGACGCCGATGGACACGACCACTCCCGCTTCTTTGCACGCATCGCTGATCGCGTGCGTGGCCGGTGATGGCACCGTCACCGCCTGATCGAGCAGCTTCAGGTGTTCGCATCCGGCCACGATCTGGTAGGCAGGCTGGAGGAACGAAAAATACGGATAGTACGGCACGACGGTCTCGGGGAACGTGGCGAACTGCACGCCCTGCTGCCCGAGCGCGTGGATCGTTCGCACGACCTTGTCGATCGTTCCCTCCCGGTTATAGAGGACCGGGCTCAGTTGCACCGCGGCCGCTTTCACAACTTTCATGGCAGTCTCCCTGGCGACACGGCAGCAGGCGACGTGTACGCCAGCGCGACGTCGGCCATGTCGATCTGAACCAGCAGAGGCTCCTTCACTCGTTGGTAGTTGCCTTCGTAGGCGTACACTCGTCGCTTTGTTGGAACGATGATTCCATCGATGTCTCGATAATCGGAGGCATAGTTGAGTCCAGGGGCACCGCCAAGGACGTCCACTGTGTAATCGTGACGCCGAAGCAGGCCATCCGGACCGAAACAGAAGATCTGTGTCCCGGTATGACTCTTCACCGTGTCGGGGAAAATCACTTTCAGGCGGCGCCAGGTCTCGCCGTCAACCTGAATGGGAGGAATTTCTTCACTGGCGAACCCGTCGTAGGTGCAAAGGAACGGTGTGTTGCAATAGGTATAGAACGCCTCGCCGCTAAAGTACGCAACGTGGATATCATCCCAGGGCGTCAGCCGATCTTGCCCCTCAAACGACGCTTCGGGATTGTCGCGGCTTGCGACGATCGTTCCATCGCGACGCTGCATCTCGACGTGATTCGGCTCGAAGACGGATCGCTTGTCCTGGCCGGGAAAATCCATCGTGACGCGCTCGCGTTTCGTCTCGACCCTGAGGATGACGTTCTTCAGATAGTCGACCTTGCTCTTGTCCCGCCATAGGTCTCCGCCCACGGAGGCGGCCAGTGTTACGGCCTCCACGCTGCTCCAACGCTTCAAACCGCCGTGTGCGTCGACAGCGAAGTTCAAAAGATCATCCATTGCGCATTCCTTGCAGCCCAACTTGGCTGTCTTGTGATGAGAACTGCGGCTGCATCGTTCACCGTTTCGCGTACGCCGTGAAAATGTAGTCCTTTTCGGCCGCCAGGTTGTGGCACGCGACCCCGCACTTGGCATCGTTCCGCTGCGGCGGCCGGTCAGCTGCGGTGGCGGGCGTGAACTTATCAGACGTCGGGTCATAGTTGAACACGGCATATCCCCATCCGTGGCCATCCGGGAATCGCTTGGCATCTTTCTCGATGAACTCAACCTCTTTAAGGATGTCCGGCACCGTGTCCGGAGCGGCCACGGAAAAAGGGGCGTCCGTAATCTTTTTCGGTGTCCACTCGATTTTTGCAATCTTAGAGCCGTCCGGAAAGGGCTTGCCATTGCTCGGCACGCCCTCCCTGTACGCCTCGATCATCACGGGATTCGCCAGGATCACTCTGATCACGTTCTGGGCATCGGTCAGACTGGGCCCGACACTCTGCCAGTTTTCGTATCCCCTGAACTCAGCGAACGCCAGGCCACCAGGCACTTTCACGGTGTACTTATCCTGGGCCGC
>DATKHR010000232.1:0-16101 GCA_035510155.1 Vicinamibacterales bacterium | reverse complement strand
GGTCGACTTCTCCAAGATTCGGTTTACGGGCTCGGGGACCTTCAACACCGATGGGGAAGGTGTGAAAGGCGGAGGGACGTGGAAGACGTTCTCCGCCGGCACGCAAACTGGGAGCGGAAGTTACCGGGTGGTGAACCTCGTGAGTTGGAACGTCGCGCCGGGCACACTGCCATGTCCGCCAATCACCGACGACATCGCGCCATGCGCTGACGCCCGGGCCGGCCTCGCTGTCCTGCAGATCCAGTACTCCGATGGAGGGTTGGGGAAGCTCGTCGTGAGCTGCCGCCTGCCCATCGGATCGTCGCCGTCCACCTACGAGGGGATCACGGTGTCCAAAGGATTCGTGGACTACTTTACCCCGGAGAACCCTGATTTGACGATGAACGGAACCATCTTCCACGTCCTTCACGGGGACGATAACTAGGTCGAATGTTGACAATCGTCAACTGGCGGTACAGGGCGACGGCCGCCACTTCGCGCCGTCCGGCTCCCTCTTGAAGTGGGTGCTTGTGATGAACGGCTCCGTCAGGTACTTCGGATCGTCGACAATCGTCGTCACCGTGAACCACTGATCGCCGTTGGCCTCGGTGTGTCGATCGAAGTACTCGGTGATCACAGCGCGCTCGCTGTACGGCACGCCGTTCTTGCGAAGATACCCGGCTTTCATGTGCGTTGTGACGACCCGGAGCGAACCGCCGCGCGGCATCGGGCCGCCTCGCGCGCGGCCACCCGCGCTATCGCCGCGGGGCGCAGCGCCGTCGCTCGGGGCTCCCGCGCCGCCGGTTGGCGGGCCCGCTGCGCCCAGACCGCCTCGCCGCTGCGGGCCGGCAAATTCCCAACGGGCGACCGAATAGCCCTGCCACCCAAAGTCGCGCCCTGAGGCTTGCGGCGCATCGTCGCCGGCCGCATCGCCAAAGCGCAGGAGTCGCGTCTGCATGCCCGCGTCGGTTTCGATCTTGAGCGTGTTGTCGTCCTGCCACGTGATGTGCACGCGGCCCGGGACGCGCATGATGTTGGCAATCCCGTACGACTTGCATGCGTCTCCGCTGGCCTCGTCCTTGACTGGATCCCACGTGTCCGCGACCCGCCGCGCTTCGGCGCTGAGCGGCACGCTGGCGTAATCGCCCTTCTTCGGCGTGACCATCCGATATCGCCAGTCCTCGGTTACGACCGAGACCCAGAACCCTGTGAGATCGATTGGCGCCGACGACCGCGCGCCGGCGGGGGATGGCGGCGCCTGGTCACGCTGGGCCATGATGGCGATCGGCAGGCATGCGCAGACCAGCATCGCCAGCAGCCTGGCCACGTGCACGCATCGCATGCCGCGCGTCGTGATTGCTTCGGTCGGCTGCCGTCCGACATGTCGCATGACTATCGACCCTTGGTTTTTGGTGCGCTCAGGTTGCGGTAGACGGCCTCGATGAACAGGCCGGTCGTCCAGGGACCCGACGTGGCGCCGTAGCGGCCGTCATAATCGAGCGTCGGGCGCGCGGCTTTGACCTGTTCGAGCGTCGCGCCTTTCTTGACGAGGTCCTGGATCCGATCGCGGATGATCGTCAGCATGTCGCGATACTCGAGCACGTCGGCTTCATCGCACAACCGGCCGTGTCCCGGGATGACGTAGGTGCCGCCCTCCTGTTTGTCCCGGGGAATCGTGATATCGAGAATCGTGTTCAACGCGGCGATGACGCCCTGGATGGTTCCGCCCCGCTCGAGGTCGATGACCGGGTACGTCGTGGTCACGAACACGTCGCCGGCGCTCAGGACGTCGGACCGTCGAAAGAACACGATGCTGTCGCCGTCGGTGTGCGCGGACGGCTGGTGCAGAATCTGGATCGCCTCTCCGTTGAAGAACAGCTCCTTCTTGTTTGCGAAGTACGTGTCGGTCGGCCACGCCGCTGTCGGGAACGGCGCCTGCTCCCCGGTCGGCGCGCTCATCCGCTTCAGCACGTTCTCGTGAGCGATGATCGCGGCGCCCTGGTACGGCTGCCCCATGTTGCCGCCCGCGATCGTCGCACCCTGCTTGGCGATCGCCGCATTGCCACCGACGTGGTCAGCGTGAGCGTGCGTGTCGATGAGGTAGCGGATCGGATTGGTCGAGACCGAGCGAATGGCTTTCAGGACGTTGTCGCTCAACGACTCGAGCGACGCGTCCACCAGCAGCACCCCGTCGTCACCCGCTTGCAGCGTGATGTTGCTGCCGGCGCCGCCCACCAGCATGTACACATTCCCCTGGACTGGCAGCACGTGAACCTCCGCAGCGTCCGCAGCGGAGGACGGCCGTGCGGTTGCGGGGCGCCGCTCGCCGGAGGCAGTGCCGCGACCCTGGCCGGCGGCGACCGCCGCGCCCCATGACACCACGCTTATGGACAACACGCCCGAGAACGCAACCCAGAACACCGCGCCTGGGCGCTTCATTTTTTCGGAGCGTCTGAACCGATGAAGGTTGCGCTGGTCCGCCGTGACGGTGTCACGCCTGGCGCGCCCGCCGGGACCGCGGAAGCCTGCGGAGCCACCGGCCTTACTGCGGCAGACACTGGCGCCGAGCGGTTGCTCTCCGGCACGACAATCGGCTCGAGCATTGCCACAATCTCCTGGCGCCGGTGCTCGAACCACGGCGGAAGCAGCAGCTGCATGCCCAATTGATCGGCCGGTTCGTCCTTGGCGAAGCCCTCAGGGACCGACGCGGCGCATTCGGTCAGGATCCCTCCCGGCGACCGAACGTAGATAGAGTGGAAGTAGTTGCGATCCTTGATCTCAGAGCAGTCCGTGTAGCCAAGCTCTTCGTACAGGTTCTTCTGTTCGGCCAGTCCGTCGTCGGTACCGATGTCGAGCGCGACATGATGTGCGGTCCCGGCGCCGAAGCCCCAGCTGCCGGCGGCGCGATCCGGTTCGTGATGCAAGACGATCGTCTTTGACGCGCCGCCCCGATCGACTTCGAACCGATGATACGGGCCATCGGTCCCCGTCTTGCGGAAGCCTAGCGCATCGACGAGGAACCGCTCCTGTTCGGCGACCTCGCGAACCGACAGCACCGGACCATGAAAGCCGCGCGCGGCGACGTCCGAGCCGATCTCATCGGTCGTCCATCCGACACGGGAGTCATTTCCGTCCTCGAGGACCTCCAGCAACAGCCCCGATGGGTGGCGCATTCGGATGCAGGCCTGTCCGAAGCGTTCCTGAATACCGCCGTGGTCGACGCTGTGCCGACTCAAGTGCCGTAGCCAAAATGGCGTCGAGCCCTTCGGCACGGAGAAAGCCGTTGCCGAAATCTGTCCCGATCCCGCGCGGCCCGGCACTCGACGGTAGGGAAACGTGGTCAGCACCGAGCCGATCTCGGCGTTGGCGTTCGAATAGTACAGATGGTAATGGGCATACCTTCCGTCGAACAGGACCGTCTGCTTGATCAGCCGCAAGCCGAGCACTGTGGTCAAGAAATCGACGTCTTCCTGCGCCCCGTTGGCGCACAGGGTGATGTGATGAATGCCTGTGATGGGCATGCGTTCCTCCAGCCCGGTTGGCGGTTACTTGGGTGCGTTCGGCGGAGCCGGCCGACGCAGTTTCAACATGAACTCGGGGTACATCGTTTCGGCGCCGCCCATCGTTGCCTCGAGCGGGATGCCGGACTGATCGGCAAATTCATGCACGAACGGATTCTGGCCCGGCAGGTAATGTGGCACCTCGCCGTCGGGCCGCCCCGCCACCTCGTCGACGATCTGACACGGCCAAAGCCACGCGGTTTCCGGAAGTTGACGGTCGCTCAACACGAAGTTCTGACTCTTGACGAGCGGCTCGGTGAGATAGACGGGGTCGGTGACCACGCTGATGTGCGTGAGATACACGCCGTGCCGGATGAAGTGTTCGGTGAGCGTGATGAGGTCGCTCGCCGGCAGGCCGTTTCGACGATGCCACCCTTGCTTGATGTGCGTGGTCATCACGGTCAGCATGTCCCCTTCCCACGTGCCGGTCGAGAACCCCTGCCAGGTATGTGCGGCGTAGTTGGGCGGATGAGGGCGACCGTCCATCCAAATGGTCCGGGTCTGTTCGTACGTGCTGATGTAGTTCTTGATGGCGACGAGCCGCTGCGTTTGCGGGTCCCGCTCCTCCCAGATGCGCAGGAGGAGCGGACCGCGGTAGATGTACGCGGCGTTGTGCACCTGACACTGGTGTTCCCTCAGCGTCAGACGCGAAGCGTCCCAGCTCAACGCCCACTGGCGCGCGGCCTCGTTGATGGGAAGGCCGAGGAAATTGGCGAGCTCGGGGCCGGGGATTCGCTCTGCGAAGTCCTCGTGGTAGCGGGCAGCCCAGCTGCCGGACAAATCGATCTGGGCGCGCGCCAGCGAGGCCCCGAGGATGATCGCACTGAAAGTGATGAGCGCCGGAAATCGACGCATGGTCATGCGCGGCGGCGGCCTATATTGCTCGTTTCATCTGTCCCAGTCAAGGTGCGGTCGCCCACCTGTCAAGACTCGATAGAATTTCCCCCATGCTTGTCTCAGGTGTCGTCTTGTCTTGACATGCTCTCGTCGTGCCGGGTAGCGTTCGCGACGCGATGCGATCCTTCGTCCATACCCAGCCATCGACTCGCGTTGTCTTTGGTACGGGCACGTTCGATCGCCTGGCCGACGAAGTCCGCCGGGTTGGCGCCCGCGCGCTGGTCGTGTCGACGCCAGGGCGTCATCAGCTCGCAGACGAAGCGGGGCGCGGCCTCGGCGTTCTTCTGGCCGGTCTGTTCACCGAGGCGATGATGCACGTGCCGATCGAGAACGCACGCGCTGCGCGCGAGGCTGCCGCGCGCGTTGACGCCGACTGCGCGGTCGCCATCGGAGGCGGGTCGGCCATCGGCGTGGCCAAGGCGATCGCGCTCGAACGCACGCTTCCGATCGTTGCCGTGCCGACCACCTACTCCGGCTCCGAGATGACCCCGATCTATGGCTTGACCGAAGGCGGCGTGAAGCGCAGCGGTCGCGACGTTCGAGTGCGGCCCGGAACCGTCCTGTACGACCCGGCCCTCACCGTGAGCCTCCCGCCCCGCGTATCGGGATCGTCCGGCATGAACGCGATCGCCCACGCCGTCGAGGCCTTGTACGCCGCAAATGCCACGCCGATCAGCTCGCTGCTCGCAGCGGAGGCGATCCGCGCGCTCGCGCGGTCGTTGCCCGTCGTCGTCAAGGCGCCGGCGAATCTCGACGGGCGGGCCGACGCCCTGTATGGCGCGTGGCTGGCCGGATCGGCACTCGCCATCGCCAGCATGAGCCTCCACCACAAGTTGTGTCACGCCCTGGCCGGCGCCTTCAACCTCCCGCACGCGGAGCTGCATGCGGTCGTTCTGCCGCACGCCACGGCCTTCAACGCGGAAGCGGCACCGGAGGCGATGCGCACGATCGCTGATGCGTTGCACGTACCTGAAGCGGCACAGGGGCTTTACGATCTGGCCGTCGCAATCGGCGCGCCCCTGTCGCTCGAAGAAATCGGCATGCCTGAAGACGGGCTCGATTTCGCCGCGCAACTGGCCGTCCGTAACCCGTACGATAACCCGAGGCCGATCGATCAGGACGGCGTGCGCGCCCTGCTCGACGATGCGTATTACGGGAGGCGGCCTGCTGCGGCCGCCGCGCTCCGAGCACGCTGATAAAGGAGGCGTTTCTTGGCGAGCCCGTTCATCGATCCGTTCACGCCGTGGACGCGGCGGGAGTTCCTCCGCCGGACGACACTCGTCGGCCTTTCAGCACCAACGTTGCTGGGCGTGAAGCGCTCGGCCGCCGCCAGCGAGCTCGTCGGGCGCATCCGCGACGCCGCGGCCAACCAGGCGCTCGACGTCGCCAACCAGGCGCGCGATCTCGCGGACCGGGCGCTCGATCTCGCCGAATGGAGCTACGTCTGGGTCGGTGTCGAGCAGGCACATCTGGCGCGCGGCACGGTTGTGAACGGCAAGCAGATGTACGTCGAGTACTGGATCCCGGCGCAAATACGCCACCCGTATCCGATCGTCCTCGTGCATGGTGGTGGCGGCCAGGGCACCGACTGGATGGGCACGCCCGACGGGCGGCCGGGCTGGGTCACCTACCTGCTGCGGTCGGGCTTCAGCGTCTACGTTGTCGATCGCCCGGGTCATGGCCGATCGCCGTTCCATCCAGACCTGGACGGCCCGTTCCCGCAGGCCCCGACGCTTGAGGGCATCTCGGGACAGTTCACGCCGCCGAACGCGGCGCGACCTGCCGTGGGGCCGTATCGGAAGCTTCACACACAGTGGCCTGGAACCGGCGAAGTTGGATCACCGGAGCTCGATCAGCTCGTCGCGTGTCAGGGCGGAAGCTACGCAACAGTTGCGGCCGGTGCTGCTCCTGGCGGGCGGGGAGCTCCACCGGTGGGCGGCCGCGGCGGCCCCGGTGCGGCATTGCCGCCCCCTCCACTCGATGGCGGTGTATCGACTGGCGCCGAGACGGCGCACTTGGTCTGGCGACAGCGCGGCGCGATGCTGCTCGACAAGATCGGCCCCGCGATCATCATGACGCACTCGGCTGGCGGGCCGTTCGGTTGGCTTGTCGCCGAGGCGCGGCCCAACCTGGTGAAGGGCATTGTCTGCATCGAAGGTGGCGGCACGCCGTTCGGTGGCGAGAACATCTGGGGCCTCTCGACGATTCCCGTCACGTTCGATCCGCCAGTCGCGGCCACCTCCGAGATCAAGACGCGGGTCGTGACGCCCAGCGAGCCTGGTGTGCAGCCGTACCGCGTGCAAGAGGAACCGGCGAGAAAGCTCAAGAACCTGCTTGGGATTCCGATCGCGATCGCCACGGCGGAGGCCTCGTTTGCGTCGCCGGGCAATCCCGGCGCCGTCGAGTTCCTCAAGCAAGCCGGTTGCAGGGCGGAGGAGCTGCGCCTCGTGGACTACGGCATCCACGGCAACGGCCACATGATGATGGTCGAGAAGAACAACCGCGAAGTGCTCGACCCGATTCTCGACTGGGTCAAGAAGCGCGTGCCTGCGCCCGCCGGCCGCGACGCGCGGCCGTCGGCGAGCCAGAATGTCGCGCAGCCCGAAGCGCTGAGCGCCTCGAGGAAGAGAGAGTCGAGAGAGTCGACGGCAATGACGGTGGCGGATCAGGGCTTCTTCTGGATCGGCACCGAGCACAAGCAAATGCCGTACGGGACGATCGTCAGCGGCCAGATGTACGTGCAATACCTCATCCCCAGCCAGGTTCGGCGCCAGTACCCCGTCGTGCTCGTCCACGGCGGGACCGGGCAGATGCTTCATTACATGGGCCCGGGTGACGGACGCCCCGGGTGGGCACACTATTACGTGCAGGCCGGCTATCGGGTGTACCTCATTGACCGGCCTGGTCTCGGCCGCTCGCCGTATCATCCCGATGCGCTCGGCCCCATCGGTCCCCAGCCGACATACTCGGGAGTCGTGGCCGAGCTGAAGCGCGCCGCTACGGGACCGCACCGTCAGTGGACGGGGACCGGCGATATCGGCGATCCGCTCGTCGATCAACTGATGGCGAGCCAGAACGCGGCTCAGCAGGATCTGACGCTGGCCGAACACCTGTGGGCGAGCCGCGGCGCGGAGCTGCTGGACAAGATTGGACCGGCGATCCTACAGACGCACTCGGCCGGCGGCCCGTTCGGCTGGCTCGTCGCACACGAGCGGCCCGCTCTCGTGAAGGCGATCGTGTGCGTCGAAGGGAGCGGCGGCCCATCCGACGCGAAGAAGCTCAGAGGCATTCCAATCGTGTACGTCACCGCGGAGCAGTCCGGGCGGACGCAAGGGCCTGCGCTCGTGGCCGCACTGAAGCAAGATGGATGCGAAGCCGAGGATCTTCAGCTCAAAGACCTCGGCGTCTTCGGTAACGGCCACTTCATGATGCTGGAGAACAACCGTCGACAGGTCTTCGATGTGATCCGCGCGTGGGTCGAGCAGAAGGTGCCGACGCCTGCAACGGGCGAGGACCGCGCATGATGGGCCGACGCGTCCAGCTGCTTCGGGGTCATCCCGCGCAGGCGTCCGCGTAGTGTAGGATGGCGTTTCAGCTGAGACCGGAGGTAACTATGAGGATCGTCACCGGCGTCATCGCGGCCGTGTGCGCGACTTCCGTGACCGTTTCCGCGCAGTGGCTGAAGTATCCGACAGCGGGCGTTCCGAGGACGTCCGAGGGTCGCCCCGATCTGAGCGCGCCCGCTCCGCGCACCGCGGACGGCAAACCCGATCTCTCCGGTATGTGGGACATCGAACACAACCGGCCCTGTCCACCGGGCGGCTGCGCCGACATGCAAGTCGGACAGGAGTTCGTCAACATCGGCTGGAGCCTCAAAGGCGGTCTGCCGTATCAACCGTGGGCGTCTGAGGCGCGAAAGGCGCGCATGGAGCAAAACGGGAAGGACGACCCGTCGACCCACTGCCTGCCTCGGGGCGCGGTGAAATCGCACACGAGCCCGTTGTTTAGAAAGATCGTGCAGGTTCCCGGACTCGTGGTGATTCTGAGTGAAGCCAACGCGTCGTATCGCCAGATTTTCACCGACGGCCGACCGCTGCCGGAGATCGAGCAGCCGTCGTACAACGGTTACTCATCCGGGAGATGGGATGGGGACACATTGGTGGTGCAGACAGTTGGTTTCAAGGACGGACTGTGGCTCGATCGCAGCGGAAGCCCGATGACCGACGCGGCCAGGATGACCGAGAAGTTCAAACGCGTGAGCTACGGCAAGCTTGAAATCGACATCACCGTCGACGACCCGAAGGCGTATACAGCGCCCTGGACCGTCACGCTGAATCACTTCATCGTGGTGGACACGGAATTGCTCGACTACATCTGTCTAGAAAACGAAAAAAGCCTGATTCATCTCGTTGGCAAGTAGTCGGGGCCTGGCTGGCTGTGGTCGAGGTGCATGGCCATCTCCAGCGAAGAAGCTACAATCCAAGGGTTCGTCGATCATGCCGTTCGATCTTCCGGACCCCGCCCATCCAGTCGAGCGAGCCGAGTCGCGTGAGCCACGTACCGCAGAGTGGCGCGCGTTCCTCTTGCGTCTGAGCGACGCGTTGCGGCCCCTCAGCGACCCGAACGAGATTCAGGGCGTGTCCACGCGCTTACTCGGTGAACACCTCCGGGCCAACCGCGTCTATTCTGCAGAGATCGACGGCGACGAGTTCATCGTCAGCCGGTCGTATGCCGACGGCGTGACGCCGTTTGACGCCCGAGGTCGAGTCGCCGCCTTTGGACAGGCCGTGCTCGATGCGTATACGCGCGGCGAGACCATCGCTGTCAACGACGTCCTCACGGACTCGCGCCTCCCGGAAGCCGAGCGAGCGGATCTCCTCGCGAGCGACGTAGCGGCGTTCGTGGGTGTGAAGATACACAAGGAAGGCAAGTGGCTGGCCGCCCTTGGCGTCCACAGCGCGACGCGACGGATCTGGACACGCGACGAGATCGCGTTGATCGAGGAGACCGGCGAGCGTACGTGGGCCGCTGCCGAGCGGGCCCGCGCGGACGAGGCGCTGCGCGCGAGCGAAGAGCGGCATGCGTTCCTACTCAGGCTCGGCGATACCATCCGGCCGCTCGGCGATCCCGCGAAGATTCTGGCCGAGGCTTGCCGCGCGCTCGGAACGCATCTCGGCGCGAGCCGCGTGGCCTACGGAGAGATGGATGGCGACGAATGCACCATCGTGGACGACTACGTGGACGGTGTGGCGTCGATGGCGGGCCGCGTTCGCTGGACCGACTTCGCCGGCAAAATCGTCGACGGGTTTGGACGCCACGCCGTCCTGGTCGTTGACGACACGGCAACCGACCCGCGAGTGGCGCAAGCGCGCGACGCCCTGAGGGCCGCGGAGATCGGCGCCTATCTCGCCCCGCTGCTGATCAAAGACGGGCGGTTCGTTGCCGCGTTCGGGATCCACAGTCGTACGCCGCGTGTGTGGACGCACGGCGAAATCACGCTCGTTCAAGACGTCGCGGATCGCATTTGGGCGGCGCTCGAGCAGCGCAAAGCGGAAGCCGCTTTGCGCGCCAGCGAAGAGCAGCTGGCCTTCCTGCTCAGACTGAACGACGCGCTCCGGCCGTTGAGCGATCCGCTCGACGTGCAGGAAACCGCGGCGCGGCTTCTGGGAGAGCATCTCGGGGTGACCCGCGTAGGCTACGCGGAAATCAAGGACCGCGGGTACCTCATTCGCCGGGAGTACGTGCACGAGGTCGCGCCGCTTGTCGGACAGGGGCCGGTCGGGACCTTTGGGGCGGCACTGCAGGAAGCGTACCGGCGCGGCGACACAGTCGTGGTGAACGACCTTCATACAGATCCAAGGTTCACGGACGCCGAGCGGGTCACCATGCAGGCGCGGCAGATCGCGGCCTTCATCGGCGTAACGCTCGTGAAGAGCGGTCGGTTGGTGGCCGCCTTCGGCGCCAATAACGTGACACCACGCCTCTGGACGCCGCCGGAGATCGCGCTCATCCGCGACGTGGCGGAGCGCACGTGGGAGGCGGTCGAACGCGCTCGCGCTGAGGCGGCGCTCCGGGAGCGCGAGCAGCGGCTGCGTCTGGCGCTCGACGCGTCGGCCGCGGGCTCGTGGACACGCGATGCCGCCGCCAATCATGTCGATTGGGACGAGGGCTTTCGTCTGCTCTACGGGTTTCCTCCCGACGAACCGGCAGCCTTCGACAAATGGTTAAACCGGGTACATGAGGAGGATCGCCCGAAGGTGCTCGATCTGGTCGACGGGATGCTACACCCGACGAGGGACGCGTGGGACACTGCGTTCCGGATCGTGCGACCCGACGGAACCGTGTCGTGGATCCAGAGCCTCGGGCGCGCGGAGCGCGATGCCAAGGGACAGGTCACGCGGCTCACAGGGCTTGAGATGGATATCACGGAGCGCCGGCGGCTCGAGCAGGCGCTTCAGGCGCAACGGGATGAGGAGCGCGATCGCGAGCTGCGGCTCCTGCTGGAGACGGCCACGCAGGGCATCGTCTCGGTCGATGCGCAGGGCATGATCGCCACGGCGAATCGTGCCCTCGAGGCCATGTTTGGCTGGGCGCCCGGCGCGCTGGTCGGTCAATCGATCGAGCAGCTCGTACCGCAGTTCTCGCGTGACGCGCACGCGGGGCTTCGAGCGAAGTACTTCGGCTCGCCGAGTCCCCGTCTCATGGGCGGCGGCATTGTCTTGGTTGGCGAACGGAAGGACGGGTCGACGTTTCCAATCGAAGTCAGCTTGAATCACGTCAGCACGTCCACTGGTGGGCAGGCCATCGCGTTCGTCACCGATATCACTGAACGCCGACGGGCCGCCGCGGCGCTTCAGGAGCGAACGGCCGAACTGGAGCACCGGACGGCCCAACTGAGCCAGCTGGCGTCCGACTTGACGCTGGCTGAGCAGCATGCGCGCGAACAGCTCGCCAAGACGCTCCACGATGGTCTGCAGCAGCTGCTGCTCATTGCCGCGCTGGACCTCGATCAGCAGATGAAGCGGGACGAGCAGCGGGGAACTTCCTCAGAATTGATCGTGCAGGCGAAGAGCCAACTCGACGAGGCGATGGCCGCGGCACGATCCTTGAGCTTCGAGCTGTTTCCCCCTGTCCTTGAAAGCTCGGGGCTGCCCGCCGCGTTACGCTGGCTCGCAGACTGGACACTGAACAAGTACGGGCTCAAGGTTCAGGTGTACGCGGACCCACTCGCCAATTCCCCCCGAAAGGATGTCCGCACGCTGCTCTTCGAGTCGGTCCGGGAGCTCCTCTTCAATGCGGTCAAGCACGCCCACGTCGATCGAGTCACGGTGGAGCTGGCGCGCGAACCGGGCGACATGCTGTCCATCACGGTAACGGACCGTGGGGTCGGGTTTGATCCTGCCGGATTGGTCGATCGCGCGAAGGCCGGGCACGTCGGATGGGGGCTGTTCAGCATCCGCGAACGGCTGACCCTGCTGGGCGGCCGGTTCGACATCGAAAGCGCCCCGGGGGAGGGCACGGGCTTCCGCTTGACCGCGCCCCAAGGCGCCGCGCAGGACGCCGCCGTCGGACGGGACCTGGCCAGCCTCGGAACGATTGGGCCGGCGTCTCGTAGCGCGTCCGACGCCGCCTCGGCGCCCGCTCTCAGAATTCTGATCGTCGATGATCACATCGCGGTGCGAAGGGTATTCCGTGAGATGCTTCAGGAGCGGCCCGAGCTTCGCGTCGTGGGCGACGCCTCCGACGGAATGGAGGCGATCGATCAAGCGCACGCGCTCCGGCCCGATGTCGTCCTGATGGACATTTCGATGCCGCGCATGGACGGCGTCGAGGCGACACGGCGACTTCGCGCCGAGCTCCCGTTCATCCAGATTCTCGGGCTCTCGATGCAACCGCGAACTCAGGAGCTTCACGCCATCGAGCGGGCCGGCGCCGCGGGCTTCTTCAGCAAAGCGGTCGACACCCAGCGCCTGATCGACTACCTCCTGCTCATCCACGCCGCCAACCGCTCCGGCGTGCCCGGTCAGCCCAACGTAGCGCGTTGACCGCCCGATTGTGACCCGCCGATCAATCCTCAGGCTCCGGAATACACCTCGGAACCAGCCGTAGACGGTCTACGTCTAAGGGTTCGAGGCGGAGCAGGCATGGAAACGCTGTGGCAGGACATACGTTTCGCGCTGCGGTCGATTCGGAAGAACCCAGGCTTCACGGCCGTCGCGGTTCTGTCGCTCGCGCTCGGCGTCGGCGCCAACACCACGATCTTCACGCTGCTGAACGCCGCCTTCCTCGCTCCGCTGCCCGTCGAGCGGCCGTCGGATCTCGTGGCGGTTTACACGACTGACCAGGCGAACATCGGCGGTCTCGGCAACCTGCAGCCGATGTCGTATCCCAATCTGAAGGACATGCGGCAGAGGAGCGAGTATGTGCCGGACATGGCGGGCTATTCGTTGCCGACGCCTGTCAGCATTATCACCGCCAGCTCACCGCAGCAGGCGTTTGTCGAGCTGGTCACCGGCAATTACTTTTCCGTCCTTGGCGTCAAGCCGGCGAAAGGCCGCGTCTTCGGGGCTCACGAAGACACGAAGCCCGGGGGCGCGCCAGTCGCGGTGCTGAGCCATGGTTTCTGGCAGAGGCGGCTCGGCGGCGATCCAGCCGCGGTCGGCAAGGTCATGCCGCTCAACGGTGCCGGATTCACGGTGATCGGCATCGCGCCCGAGGGGTTCAAAGGCATCAATTCGCTCATCAGTCCCGACATGTGGGTGCCCTCGATGATGTACGCCGAGGTGCTGCCGTCGCAGGAGCGCTCGTGGATCGACGAGCGGCGCGCGCTGCTGTTCTTCGTCGCGGCCCGCCTGAAGCCGGGCGCCACTATTCAACAGGCAGAAGCGAACCTGAAATCCATTGCGACCATGTTGGAGCGCGAGTACCCGGCGCCTAACAAGGGTCGGAGCGTCGCGCTGCGTCCGCTCGTCCAGGCCACGATCTTTCCAGGGATCCGCGAGATCTTCCTGCTCGGCGGCGCGGTGCTAATGACAATCGTCGGGCTCGTGTTGTTAATTGCCTGCTCGAACGTGGCGAACCTTCTCATGGCACGCGCTGCAGCCCGCCGCCAGGAAATCGCCCTTCGTGTGGCGCTCGGTGCCAGCCGCGCAAGGGTCTTTCGACAGCTGTTGACCGAGAGCGTCATCCTGGCGGCGCTCGGCGGGGCGGCCGGCATCGGCGTCGCAGCTGCGGCACGTGATGGGATCTGGTCGTTGCGTCCCCCGTTTCTCGCCGACAACTTCGTCGACCTGACGCTCGACGCTCGCGTGCTTGCATTCACGGCCCTTGTGTCTCTCGCTACGGGAGTGATCTTCGGCGTGATGCCGGCGCTGCGCGCGTCGCGCCCGGATGTGGTCGACGCACTGAAGGAAGAAACGCAAGGCGCTGGTACCAGCCGCGGGCGCGCGGCGCTCAGTCGGGCGCTGGTCGTTGCTCAGGTCGCACTGTCGGTCGTCGCGCTGGTGGCCGCGGGTCTGTTCCTGCGCAGCCTGGCGCGCGCCAATGAGATCGATCCGGGATTCGACGTCGAGCACGTTGCAGCGGTCATCGTAAACCCCGGTCAGGGGGGGTACGATGGGGCGCGCGCTCTCCAGTTCTTTCGGACCGTTCACGAGCGGGTCGGGTTGGTCCCGGGCGTGCAGTCGACTGCGTGGGCGAGCTCGGCGCCGCTGACGGGCTCGCTGTTCAAGACGATCATCAAGGAGGGCGATAACCCCGAGTCGACGACCGCGCGAACCATTGCGACCGCTATCGTGACGACTCCGGGATATTTCCGCACGCTCGGCATTCCTCTACTGCAAGGCCGCGACTTCGCCGACAGCGACCGTGAGTCGACCATGCGCGTCACCATCGTCAACCAGGCGTTTGCTGATCGGGTCTGGCCGCACGAAGATCCGATTGGCAAGCGTTTCCGGTTCTATACGGATACGTCGTATCGTCAGGTGATCGCCGTGGCGAAGACGAGCAAGTACACAACCGTCGGTGAGGATCCACAGCCGGCCGCCTACACGCCCTTGGAACAGGATCCCAGCGACACGATGGTTTTGTTCGTCAGGACGGGCGGAGAGCCGGCAGCGGCGCTCGGCACGGCACAGCGGGAGATCCGGACGCTGGATTCGCACGTACCGCTCAACAGTCCCTACACCATGCGCGTGATCTTGAACCAGTCGCTGTGGCCGGCCCGGCTCGCTGCGATCCTGCTTGGCGCGCTTGGCATCCTGGCGCTGACGCTGGCCTCGGTGGGGCTGTACGGCGTCATGGCGTATTCGGTCACGCAGCGCACGCGTGAGATCGGCGTCCGCATGGCGCTCGGCGCGGACCGATCGCGAGTGCGCGCGATGGTTCTGCGGCAGGCGATGCTCCTCGTTGCCATCGGGCTGGTCATCGGGGTAACGGGGGCTCTGGCGGTCGCGCGCGTCGTGACCCGTCTGCTGTTCGGCATGAGCGCGACGGATCCGACGACGTTCGGTGGCGTGTGTCTCGTTCTCGTCGTGGTCGCGGTACTCGCGAGCTACGTCCCTGCGTGGCGCGCGAGCCGGCTCGACCCGCTGCGCGCGCTTCGGTAGCCGAGCGGCCATTATCTGCAACACGGAACGTTGGGCCGGGCGGTCAGCGGCAGGCGGGCTCGTACGGGTAGTTGCCGACAAGCCGAGCCCATTCAGCGCGATCGAGACTCCGGTTCGCGATGCCGCATGCGAGGCGGCGCCAGGAGTCGGGTCGGAGATCCCACAACAGCACGCGGTCGTCGTGCCCGCCCGATGCCAGCCAACGCCCATCGGGGCTGAAGGCCAACGCTTCTATCGGTCCCACATGTCCGGTGAGCGGTTGGCCGACACGCTGCCGGCGGTCAACCTGCCAGAGGACAACACGCTCCGACTCGCCGGCGGCGAGCATCGTGCCGTCGCGGTTGAACGCCAGCGCCCGCACAGGGCCGTCATGTCCGCCAAGCGCAGGCAGCAGCTGGCCGCCGGTCGCGACGCTCCAGAGCCGGACGTTCGCGTCGTAGTCGGCCGTGCCAACAGCGGATGACGCCAGCGTCTGGCCGTCCGGACTGAAGGCCAATGCGTACACCGCTTCGCGGTGTGCGGCCACCGCCGGGCGTAGGAGGCGCCGGCCGGACACGTCCCACAGCGCCACCGTGCCGTCGGCTCCGCCCGACGCAAGCAGCCGAGCGTCGGGGCTGAACGCCAGGCTCCTGACGTCATGGTCGGGCGAAGCGCTCGCGATCGGGAGCCTCTCGAATGTCTGATTGGTATCGCTCCATACAGCAAGCGTGACGCCGTTCGAGACCGCCGTCTGACCACCGGGCGCCAGGGCGACTCTCGACACCGTTGGTGCGGCGGCGGGAAACCGCCGTGTGCGAGCCGCGCCGCCGTCGAGAGGCCGATCGATCAGTTGCTCCCGCGTGGCGGCGCGCAATGTCGCGCCGTCGTGACTCAACGCGACATCGAGCACAGCGCCGCGGAATCCCGCGAGCGGGCGGAGGAGACGTCGAGTCTCGACATCCCAGAGGTTGACGATCCCGTTGAACGATGCGGCTGCGAGCGTGCGGGCGTCCTGGCCGAACGCAAGGTTGCTGACGCCGTCGCCATGTCCCGCGAGGGTCGCCGTCGTCATGCTGGTC
>DATKHR010000231.1:0-3944 GCA_035510155.1 Vicinamibacterales bacterium | reverse complement strand
GAACCGGGCTACGCGATTACTGCCGGCGACCTCGACGCGGCATTGGTCGCCCAAGGCATTGCCGTGCAGCGCGGCGATGCCTTGCTGGTGCGCACCGGACACATGACGCTCTGCCGCGAGCGCGGCGGCTGGGGCGACTATGCGGGCGGCGATGCGCCTGGCCTGTCGTTTCACACCGCGGACTGGGTTCATCGCCACGAAATCGCAGCGGTCGCGACGGACACGTGGGGCATGGAAGTTCGCCCGAACGAGTTTCCGGACACGTACCAACCGCTCCACCAGGTCTTCATCCCGAACATGGGTCTGACCATCGGGGAGATCTTCTTTCTCGACGAGTTGGCGGATGACTGCGCCTCGGATCGCGTCTACGAGTTTTTCTTCGTTGCCCCGCCGCTGCCATTCACGGGCGCTGTCGGATCGCCAATCAACCCGCTCGCCATCAAGTGACGGCAGCGGCCGGCGCCTTTTACGACGCCGGCTCTCCTGCGGTGACCGGAATGCACTGGCCGGAGATATTGCGCGCGAGGTCGCTGCAGAGGAACGCGGCCAGTGATGCGATGTCTTCCGCGGTCGACATGCGGCGGAGCGGCGATCGCTCGAGAAAAGACTGCCGCAGGGTCTCGGGATCGGCACCGCGGATCTCGGCCTGGCTTTTGATGACGCGATCGATACGGTCGCCGGCCACCGCGCCGGGCAAGATGGCGTTGACTGTGATGTTGTGCCGCCCGAGCTCGACCGCGAGGCCGTAGGTCAGGCCCATCTGGCCGGCCTTGGCCGAGCAGTAGCCCACGCGGTACGGAAGTCCGCGTCGTCCCGCCATCGACGCGATATTGACGATCGCGCCGCGGCCGGCGGCCCTCATCGGCGGCACAGCGAACCGGGAGCAGAGGTACGCGCTCGTGAGGCAGGAGTTCACCGTGTAGAACCAGTCGTCGATCGTATAGTCTTCAACCGCTTTGCTCGGGCCGCCGTCGCCGGCGTTGTTGATCAGCGTATCGACGCGGCCGAACGCCTTCACGCCGGCGTCGATGATGGCGCGCGCTCCGATCTCGGTTCCGGCATCGGCCGTGACAGCCACGGCCTCACCACCGACCGCGGAGATTCGCGAGGCGGTCTCGTTGACCAGATCAGCTGACCGCGCGGCGCAGACCACGCTCGCGCCCTCTCGCGCGAACAGCTCGCTCATCACGCGTCCAATTCCTTTGCTCGCGCCGGTCACGACGGCGACGCGATTGCTCAGCAGGCTCACAGAGGCTCCTTGACGTGATCGGAGACATCGGGGCGTGTCGCGCCGCTGATGACGCCCGCGTCGCGCAAGCGCGCGATTTCGGGAGCGCTCAACCCCAGACGCTCGCGCAGCACTTCGTCGGTGTGCTCACCGAGCAGAGGCGCGGGGCGTCGCACCTCGCCCGGCGTGCCGGACATCCGCACGGGCGGGCCGACGCTCCGGACGACGCCCGCGACCGGATGTTCGGACTCGACCAGCGTCTTGCGCGCAACGACCTGCGGGTGCCCGACGACCTGGTCGAGTGTGTTGATAGCGCCGACCGGAATTCCTGCGGGCAACAAGATCGACTCCCACTCCTCATATGTCTTGGCCAGAAACGTCTCCTGCAGCGCGTCGATGAGCGCGGTCCTGTGCGCGCTGCGTGCGGCGTTGGTGACGAAACGGGGGTCATCGGTCATCCACGCCAGGCCGAGCAGCGGACAGAACGTCCGCCACAGCCTGTCGCTTCCGACACCTATGGCAATGTCGCGGGTCTTCGTGCGGAACGTCTGATACGGCAGGAGCGCGCTGTAGGCAGTCCCCATCGGAGCCGGGATCAGTCCATCGGCGACGTAGGTCCCGATCATGCCGGAGAGGATGCCGAGCTGGCCGTCGAGCATCGACACGTCGATGAACTGCCCGTGTCCGGTTGCCCGGCGTGCGTGGAGCGCCGTCACGATGCCAAACGCCGCGTACAGTCCCGCGGTGATGTCCGCGATCGAAACGCCGCACCGCACGCCGTGACCAGATGGCTCTCCGGTGATGCTGATCATTCCACTTTCCGCCTGGACGATGAGATCGAGTGCCGCGCGATCGCGGTAAGGACCGTCCTGACCGAAACCCGAGATAGAACAATAAATAACGCGGGGCTGACGCGCCTTGGCCTGCGCGTAGTCGATTCCAAGCCGCGCGACCGTGCCGACGCGAAGGTTTTCAAGCACCACATCGGCGCGATCGAGCAACCGAAAGAAGATCCCGCGCCCCTCCGGATGCTTCAAGTCAATCGCGATGCTCCTCTTGTTGCGATTCAAGTTGACGAAGTATGCGGCCTCGTCGGAGTAGAAGGGCGGGCCCCAGCCGCGCGCGATCTCACCCTCGAGCGGTTCTATCTTGATGACCTCGGCGCCGTAGTCGCCGAGGAGCGTGGACGCGAACGGCCCGGCTAACGCGTGCGAGAGATCCAGAATCGTGATGTCGCCGAGCGCGTGCATGGGACACAGATTGTAGAATGAAGCATGCCTGACGCAGTCATCGTCTCCACCGCCCGCACGCCGCTCTGCAAGAGTTGGCGTGGGGCGCTCAACATGACGCACGGCGCGACCATGGGCGGCCACGTGCTGCGGCATGCCATCGAGCGCGCGGGCGTCGATCCCGGCGACATCGACGATGTGATCATGGGCTGTGGGAATCCTGAAGGAGCGACCGGACGAAACATCGCACGACAGATCGCCATCCGCGCCGGGTGTCCTGTGACCACGTCAGGGATGACGGTCAACCGTTTCTGCTCGTCAGGTCTGCAGACGATTGCGATCGCGGCCCAGCGTGTCATGACCGGTGAGGGGGACATCTATGCGGCGGGGGGCGTCGAATCGATCTCGCTCGTCCAGAACGAGATGAACACCCACAGATGGAATGAAGACTGGATCCTTGAGTGCAAGCCGGAGCTCTATTGGCCGATGCTTAAGACAGCCGAGTACGTCTCGAAAAAGTACCACATCAATCGCGAGGAGCAGGATCTCTACGGCGTGCAAAGCCAGCAGCGGGCGACGGCGGCGCGCGACGCCGGGCGACTCGACGCGGAAATCGTGCCGATGACCACGAAAATGAAGATCGTGGACAAGAAGACGGGTGCAGAGTCCATTCAGGAAGTCAACGTGAAACAAGACGAGGGCATTCGGCCCGACACCACCTACGAGGGCGTGGCCAAGATCAAGCCGGCCATCGAGGGAGGGGTCATCGCGGCCGGGAATGCCAGTCAGTTTTCTGATGGCGCCGCCGCTTGCGTCGTGATGAACGCGACCACCGCGGCACGGCGGAGCCTCAAGCCGCTCGGTGTCTTCCGGGGCTTTGCCGTTGCGGGGTGCGAGCCGAATGAGATGGGGATCGGCCCCGTCTTTGCCGTGCCGAAGCTGCTGAAGCAGACCGGCGCGAAAATGGAGGACATCGATCTGTGGGAGCTGAACGAGGCGTTCGCCGTTCAAGTGATCTACTGTCGCGATCGGCTCGGCATTCCTGACGAGCGTTTGAACGTGAACGGCGGGGCGATCGCCCTCGGTCATCCGTACGGCATGACCGGCGCGCGACTGGTCGGCCACGCGCTGATCGAAGGCAAGCGCCGGGGCGCGAAGAAGGTCGTTGTCACGATGTGCATCGGCGGCGGGATGGGCGCCGCGGGGCTTTTCGAAGTCGTTTGATTAGTTATCCGCGACTGATTACTTGTCCGCGACGCGGACGGTCACCTTCAAGCTGTTGCTCTTCTCCCCGTCGGTGGCCGACATCCCCAGGCGAGGGACTAAAGCTGTTCGCGTCGCCGGCGGTGACAGCGACGTCGACGTTGTTCGTGTTGAAGTAGCCGAACGAGAGCGCGCTCCCGTGAAAGTCAAGCGCAGGCGAGTCACCTCTTAGCGGCGAGGGGCCGCGCCCTTCTGCGGTCGTTCGGCCGCGCCTCTCCGGGCGG
>DATKHR010000230.1:0-6128 GCA_035510155.1 Vicinamibacterales bacterium | reverse complement strand
GCGCGTGACCTCACACGTGGCCCGCCACTGATCAAACAGGGCAGTTTTCGCGCACGCCAGTACCTATCCCGTCAAGTCGGCAATGGGATAGGAGACAGCGCGCCCGAAATCGCACGCCCCGAGGCCGAACGCCAGGCTCGTTCGAAATCGTACGAGTGCGTTGCGGCCCGTTCGCGCCGCGCGCGAGATCAGGGTTCCAAGAGACAGATACCCGAAGAGATAGAGTGGTGTGCGTCCCGCATAACCCGAATCAAGGAAGTTGTTCGCGACATCGCGTCGGTCGCTAAACTTCCCGAAATACTTCTCATTCATGGCTCACCTGCGCCTCGGGTCCCCCGCAATACCCGATACCCGCAGTCTTGACAACAACCCATTGCCGACTTGACCGGTCGGATATGTGAACAGTACTATGGTTTAACATTCTGAGACTGCGTCTCATTTCTGGAACGATTGTTCAATGGGCTTGCCGTCGATCAACGGTCCGGTGCTGCAGGCATTCGTCATCACCCTGCGCGAAGGGCTCGAAGCGTTTCTCATCGTGGCCATCAGCCTTTCGTACCTGCGCAAGTCGGGCCGACAAGCCCTGACCTCGGCCGTTCACTGGGGTATCGCAGCGGCTATCGCCGTGAGCGGACTCGGCGGGATTCTGCTCCTGCGCGCGACGAATCAGGAGTGGCTCGGTGGGCCGCTGGCCCTCGCCGCAGCCGTATCGGTTCTCTGGATGACGATCCACATGTGGCGTGCGGGACGCCGGATGAAAGGCGACATCGAAGGGCGCTTGCGCAGCTCGACAGCAAGGCCCCGTGCAGCCGCCTTCGCCGGCGTGTTCCTGTTCACGCTTTTGATGGTCAGCCGTGAAGGGATGGAAACGGCTCTTCTACTGCTGCAGCTGCGAGAGACGGTTCACCTTGCCGCAGGCGCGGTCGCAGGCGTGATTGGTGCGGCCGGAATCGCCTGGTTGTGGTCGCGCTACGGTCACCGCGTCAACCTGGCGCTCTTCTTTCAGGTGACCGCCATCTTCCTGTTCGTCTTCGTCGTCCAGCTCTTCATTGCCGGCGCGCACGAGATGTCCGAACAGGGTTACCTGCCGTACAGCGATCTTATCCACAGGTCCACCGAATCATGGGGCCCTGACAGCGCATTTGGTCATTTCCTGACCTACATGCTCGCCGTTCTTCCGCTCGGCTGGCTTGCGGTGAAGGCGCTGTTTACACGTGGACCCGTGTTTCACAATCCGGGTGACGGCGCAGCTCCCATCGCTCGAAGCGAAACACTCGCGCAAGACGCGTAAGAAGCGTGGGACCTGGGACCAAGGACGGACCTGGGATCAAGGACTTCGGACAGACCAAGGACCAAGCACGGACCAGGTACCAAGCACCAAGCACTAAGGACTAAGATCGAGCGTGCCCAAGCCGCCTATCGTTGCTCAGGTCCGCTGGAAACGCGCGCTCGTCTTCGATGCCACGAGCGCCGGTACCTCGATCACCATCGACGGCGACAGCCGCGAGGGTCCATCGCCGATGCAAGTGCTGGTCATTTCGCTCGCGGGTTGCATGTCCGCTGACGTCGCGCACATCCTCGCCAAGGGACGCACGACACTCCGGGCGCTCGACGCCGAGGCGATCGCGGAGCGCGCGCAGGAAAACCCACATCGTGTTACGAGTGTCAAAATCCGATTCACGGTGAAGGGAGACGTGCCGCGGGCCGCGGTCGAGCGTGCGATCGGGCTGTCGCACGAGAAGTACTGCTCTGTGTGGCATTCGATGCGGCAAGATATCGCGTTCGAGACGTCATTTGAGGTCGTCCGCTAACGCGCTCGCGCCCGCATCACCGACGGTCGGTCGAGCTGCCTTCATCGATTGGGCGCGCGGGCTGGCGGTCGTCATCATGATCGAAGCCCACACGGTCGATGCCTGGACGCGCGTCGCGGACAGGAAGACGGCCCTCTTCGGGTACCTGACCATCCTTGGTGGCTTTGCCGCGCCGCTCTTTCTTTTCCTGGCTGGTACTGGCGTCGCGCTCGCCGCAGGCCGCGCGTTTGAGCGGAGCGGCCGCCGCCGAACGGCGGTCGAAGTGGTCTGCCGGCGAGGGCTCGAGATTTTCATCCTCGCCTTCCTCTTCAGACTTCAGGCGTTCATCGTGACTCCCGGCAGTCATCCGGTGACGCTGTTTCGCGTGGACGTGCTGAACGTGATGGGGCCGGCGATCGTCGCGGCGGCGATCGCGTGGGGCGCCGCGCGGCGCGTCGAAATGCGTGTCTTCCTGTATGCGTCGCTCGCAGCGCTCGTCGCGATGACGACGCCGATCGTGCGCGCGGCGTCATGGGTAGACCGGCTGCCGACATGGGTGCAGTTGTACGTGCGACCCGCCGGCGACCTCACGACGTTCACGCTGCTTCCGTGGGCCGGGTTCGTGTTTGCCGGCAGTGCTGTTGGCGTACTGATCGCGTCGGCGCGAAGCGGCGAGGCCCATCGCCGGTTGCAGATTGGGCTCGCGCTCGGAGGCGCGGCGCTCGTGGCCGGCGGTTTCTACGCGGCGTCGCGCGAATCGATCTACGCCGTGCAGGTTTCCTTCTGGACGAGCTCGCCGACGTGGTTTGCGATTCGCACCGGCATCATGCTGGTCGCTCTTGCACTGCTGTCCGCGATCCCGGAACTTGGAGATGGCAGGGAGCAGACGAGCATGGGCTCCAAATTCCTGTGGGCCTGGTGGCAGGCGCCGCTGGCGAGGCTGGGGCGCGCCTCGCTGTTCGTTTACTGGATCCATGTCGAGCTGGTGTACGGCTACGCAAGCTGGCTGTGGCGGCTTCGCCTGCCCGTGTGGGGGAGTGTCGCGGCTTGGATGCTCTTTACCGCGCTGATCCACCAGTTGATCATCGGGCGCGACCAATATCTCGCCCGGTATTTTCCCGGGGCTGCCATCCCATTTCCACGCCGCGCGGGGCTCTCCCAGGCGTAGAATCTGCCCAAGAGGAGAACCCATGAATCGCCGAGAATTCGCTCGCCTGCTGGCCGTCGGTGGCGCCGTGCCGTTCATCACGCCGGAGATTTCGTGGGCCAAGTCCGCGAAGCTGCCGCCGACTCCGGCGTCGCCCGACGAACGATTCTGGATGTCGGTCCGCGATCAGTTCGTCATGCCCAAGGATCTGACGATGCTGAATGCGGCGAACCTGTGTCCGTCTTCAGGACCCGTCCTCGAGACGTTGTACAAGATGACGCGGGACATGGACCAGGATCCGTCGCAGGACAACCGTGCGAAGCTCGGGGATGGACGAGAAAAGACCCGTGAGCTGCTGGCGTCGTTTCTCCGTGTGACACCCGAAGAGATCGTGATTACCCGCAACACGAGCGAGTCCAATAATCTCGTCTCGACCGGCCTTGACCTCAAGCCGGGAGACGAAGTGCTGCTGTCGTCCGACAATCACCCGAGCAATCACACCGCGTGGCAGCAGAAGGCGAAGCGGTTCGGGTTCACAGTGGTCGATGTTCCGACGCCGAACCCCCATCCTGGATTCGATCACTATGTCGAGGCGTTCACGAAAGCCATCACGCCGCGAACCAGGGTGATCGCGATTACCCATCTCACAAGCACCGTCGGCGATCTCTTTCCAGCGAAAGAGATTTGTCGCGTGGCGCGGGAGCGTGGCGTGCTCACGCTCGTCGACGGCGCCCAGACGTTTGGCCTGCTCGACGTGGATTTGAGCGACATTCAGCCTGATTTCTACAGCGGCAGCGCGCACAAGTGGCCGTGCGGACCGAAAGAAAACGGCGTGTTGTTTATCAACAAGGGCGCGCAGCCGAAGATTTGGGCGTCGATTTTCAGCGCGTATCCCGGCCGTGTGGGCATCTCTCGGACCTTCGAGGGCTTCGGTCAGCGCGACGAGCCGGCGATGATCGCGTTCGGCGAAGCGTTGAAGCTGCAGTCGGAGATCGGCCGCGCACAGATCGAGCGGCGATCGCGCGAGTTGACGCAGGCGCTCATGGCGGGTTTGCGCCGGATCGATGGGGTCACGATCTGGACGAGCTCCGAGCCGTCACGCGCCGCCGCCGTGCTGTCGTTTCAGCCTGGCAATCTCGACGTTCGCAAGCTCGCGACCGCGCTGTATCAGAAGGACCGGATCGGCTGCGCCACGCGTGCAGGTCAGGATCGCCCTGGTCTCCGTTTCTCGCCGCACTTCTACAACACGCATGCGGACGTGGAACGAGCGGTTGCGGCGGTGAAGAAGTACATGGCGACCGGGGTGTAGCCACGCCCCGCTGAGATCGTCCGAAGCTCGTCAGCCCTCCCTCCCCGGCCCCAACCCGCAGAGGCCCGGGACTCTTTTCTCCAGAGTGTGCATTTTGACAGATGCATCCGCATTGGTTGTCCCAATAACCAACGGTGTCCGAGCACAAATTTGGATCGGCTACTTGTTTATGAAGATTCATCTCAGCCAGGCGCGTCATCACCGGGTGATGCCATCACTAAGATGATCAGCAAGTGACGGTCGTATGTCAGCGTCCGGGCATTGGCCACTGACGGACGGATCGTCGAGCAAGGAGCCAGGGAGAGATGAATCGTCTGATGTTTTTCCTGTCGGTGGTATTGCTCGCCATGGGGATTGCGGCCAGCGCGGCCGCGCAAGGCGTTCAGGCCGGCACGATTCGAGGCACGATCAAGGATCAGCAGGACCTTCCTGTCCCGGGTGTCACTGTCACGGCGACCTCGCCCGCGTTGCAGGGTCCCCGCGCGGGCGTCTCGGATACGGAAGGCCGCTACACGCTCTCGGCGCTTCCGGCGGGAACCTACACGTTGAAGTTCGAGCTGAGCGGGTTCGGAACGATCGAGCGTCCCGTCGCCGTGCCGCTTGGCGTCACGGTCGAGCAGAACGCCTCACTGCGCCCCGCCGGCGTCACGGAGACCGTGCAGGTCGTGGCATCCGAACCCTCGCCGATCGCCACACCGGTCACCGGCGCGAACTTCAAGCACGAGGAGATCGAGTCGCTGGCCAACTCCCGGACGATCCAGGGCATCGCCCAGTTGGCGCCCGCCCTCACCACGAACAGCCCGAACGCGACGCAGGTCGTGATCAACGGCGCCTTCGCCTACGACACGATTTTCATGGTGAACGGCGTCGACATCAACGACAACCTGTTCGCGCAGCCGCAGAATCTGTTCGTCGAGGACGCGATCGACGAGACGCAGGTGTTGACGTCCGGAATCTCGGCGGAGTACGGACGTTTCAGCGGCGGCGTGATCAACGCCGTCACGAAGAGCGGCTCCAACAGGTTTTCGGGGAGCGGGCGCGTCAACGTGACGAATCCGTCGTGGACCGCCGCGACGCCGTTCGAGGAGCAGGGACAGGCACAGGGGAAGAGAACTGCCGATCTGGCCCACCCGAACACGTTCTTCAGGACGTACGAAGGGGTGTTCGGTGGACCCGTCCTGAAGGACCATCTCTGGTTTTTCACCTCCGGTCGTTACCAAGATACGTCGTCGCCTTTGACGCTGGCAGTCACCGGGACGGTGATCACGCAGGAGGACAACAACAAGCGTGGCGAGATCAAGGTGACGGGCTCCCCTGGCAACGGCCACACAATTGAGGGCGGGTTCCTCAATGACCCGCGTTCGTTGAGCAATTCGTCCGGCCTCGGGAACGGCTTCCTGATTGATCCTCATGCGGTGTCCGATCGGAGTTTTCCGAACTGGTACTACTACACGAATTACCGTGGCGTTTTGAGGAACAACCTGCTCGTCGAGGCCCGATACTCGCAACGCCACTTCTCGTTCAATCAGACCGGTCCGTCCGGCGCCAATATCTTGGATTCGCCCTTTCTCGATACGAACCAACAGTTTCTCTACAACGCGCCGTACTTCGATCCGAACGACCCCGAGGAGCGCAATAACCAGCAGATAACCGGCAATGTCACGAACTATTGGAACCTGGCAGGCCGGCACGACACCAAGGCCGGTTACGAGTGGTTCCGAAGCCAACGGACCGGCGGCAATTCCCAGTCGCCAACGTCGTATGTGTTCGTGTCCGACTTCTTGACCGATGCGTCGGGCGCGGCCATCCTGGATTCAACCGGGCGGCCGACCCCGGTGTTCGTGCCGGGCGTTTCGCTCGTGCAGTATTACCCCGCCGTCAA
>DATKHR010000229.1:0-9129 GCA_035510155.1 Vicinamibacterales bacterium | reverse complement strand
CGCCGGCGGAGAGGCTCGCCGCCCGCTCGGCCTCGCCGTCGTCGGCGGTCTGGTCGTCTCGCAATTGATTACGCTCTACCTCACGCCCGTCGTGTACACCTACATGGCCACGTGGGTAAAGACGCGTCGGATCACGACAAGCGCCGCGACAAAGCCTGCCACAGCGTAAGAGCGGACCAACTACCAAAGCCCAAGCACCAAGGACCAGTGTGAGCCGTATGCTACAGTGGCCCGCGGCATGCCAGTGCGGCGAGTCGTCATGGCCACCGTCGTGGCGGGCCTTGCCGCCTGGATTCTTTCGACGCACATCTTTGCCGCGATCGATCTCCTCAGGGTCAAAGTTGTTCAATCACCGCTCGCCGCGGTAGACGGGCGAGTCAGCGCGAGCACCGCCGGATTTCCGCAGGTCAACGACCTCGCTCCGCCGTTCGCCTTGATCGCTCGTATCCGGAATTCTACGGACGAGGACGGTACGTTCTCGTTTGCGATAGATGGCACGGCCGTCTGCGAACCACGCGTTCCTGCCGTTTCGGTCCGACGCGTCGATTGCGCCGTCGCGCGAGGATGGACGTCGTCCGACGAGCCAGGAGCTCGTTTTCTAACGATTGCCGCACGCTCGCGACGGGCTGCCGCATCTACCACGCCGATAAGTTGGACCCTCGAGTCCCTCGAGCTCGCGACCCACCATGGAAGCGCATCAAGCACGCATTTCTTGGTGGTGCTCCCCGGACTGTCGGATCGCTACACTCGTCCATCACTTGTCTGGGTCGCCGTCACGTGGTCTCTCATGTTCGTTCTGGTGGCCTTTCCTGTCGGAGCAGCGTGGCCGCGTGCGGGTTGGGGGCCTCGAATCCGACGTTGGGGCCGGCTGCCATACATGATCTTCGCAGGAGCGTTGACCGTCCTCCTGATAGCGATTCAGTGCTCCCAGTGGCTCACGCGTTTTCGCGTGGTGCTGTCAGCGGACACCCTGTCGATCTGGCTTGCTGTGTTGCTGGCGCCGCACATGTGGCTCGCTCTCCGTTGGGGCCTCGGACGAATCAAGACCGCCGCGAATCAATCGACGAGCGAACAACGAGCACTGAGCATGGTTGTCACTCGGGCAGCCGTCGTCGCGCTCGTGGTGTTCGCGATCTATGGCCTGGTCGTGCGGACCCGCCTCCGCGATTCCTACCATGGGAACTACAGCGGGATGCTGCTCATATCGGAGCAGCTGTTTGACGGGAACCCGCTGTTCGCGCTCCGAGATGACGTTCGCAAAACCCTTGTGTTTGGGGAGGACGGCGGCTACGACGCGCAGTTCATGTACTTTGCGTCGTTTGATCCGTTCATGCGTGCGTTCAAAGACCACCCGGCGATGTACAGGCAGGTGATGGATGCCCCGCCATATCGTTTCGGTCGAATCGGGTTCAGCTGGCTGACGTGGGTTCTTTCTGCCGGCCGTTGGGAACGGTACCCTGCGACCATGGTGTGGCTGATTCTTTGCTCGTTGGCAGCAGCGGCATTCATGCTCTCATTCACAGCGCAGGAGCAGGGGCTCAGCCCGGCCCTCGGCGTGCTTGTGATTGCTGTTCCCGGATTCTGGCGGTCGCTGTTGAGCGGTTTGCCGGAGCCGACTGCTGGCGCAACACTGCTTGGTGGACTGTTGTTCTTGTCGCGCGGCAGACCGTGGCTCGCTGGCGGCCTGTTCGCGCTGTCCCTGCTGATCCGAGAAACCGGAGTGGTGTTGGTTGCCTGTGTAGTCGGAGCGGCCTTGATTGCCGGCCGCTCGCAGCACGGGCGGGGAGGAGCCCCGGGAGTCAGAGACGCACTGATTGTCGCGCTCGTTGCGGGAGGCGCGCTCGTGGCATGGCGCCTCTATGTGGCCTGGACACTCGCGTCCGATTGGGGACTCCAGGCGATTCCCTTCAATCCCGGGTTGTCGTGGCCGTTGGCCGGCGTTCTCGACCTGTGGCGATCGATTGTCGATGGTCAGTACGCCTCCAGCTCCTCGCATCTGTCGCGAGCGGCAATCGCCTTGTCGCTCCTTCTGATCGGTGGCTTCGTCCTTGCGCTTGCGCTCGCGGCAGCCCGTCACGACGCCACGAGCGTTGCAGCGGCGATTTATGCGGTCATGGCCATCTGTTTGAGCTACGCGAAGGTGTGGCTCTTTGTAGGGAATACTGAGCGAGTGACCTACGAGCTGTTTCTGATGCTCGCTCTGAGCTGCCTCACGATTCGAGCGTATTCGAAACCGCTACAGAGAGGCCTGATCGCGTTTTGGTCGTGCTCCGTCGTGTACGTGTTCTTTCTCACGTTTGACGCCGCTTACATCAGGTCGGCGTTAGCCGTTCCGTTCTGATTAGCGGACCTGCACTGATGTTCGGATCTCGCCATCAGCCGATGCTCCGACTAGTTGCCCCTGACCGCGAGCTCGGTCACGATCCAGGGGATCTTCGGCTGGTCCGCTTCAACGCGAAGCCGGATGAAGCGCGCCGGATGAGTCGCGAGAGGGAGCTCCAGGACGGCAGTCCTGGGACGCGCAACTGCCGCGGCGATCGCCATCCCTGCCAACTTTCCTGTGAATGATGTGTGCCAAGACTCCCCATCCTCCGACGTGGCGACGCTCAAGTCCCTTGGATATAACCCGACCCGCCAGCCCAGCGACATCTGAACCGAGCAGACGGGCACAGCGTGACCAAGATCGATCGTCAACACGTCGCCCGCGTGCTGCCCCTTCTTGGTGATCCAGAACGTCTCCTCATCGCCGTCAGTGACCAACCGCAGCGACACTGGACCCGAACGATCTTGCAAGGCCGTAATCGGCATCGTCGGGCCGCCGCATATCGTTTGCGGGAGCGGCGATCCGGTGACGACGAACCAGGCGGCATTTGTGGTTTCCGCGACCGTCTTCGCGCGCGGATTGGCGCGCAGCCAGCTGACTCGCTCCGCCGAGTATGGCCAGGCGCGTTCGACCCCGACAAGCACCGGACCCTGAGAGGCGAGGTAATTGAGAGCCGATTCGTCTCGTTCTTCGAGCGCCATGCGGAGGGCCTCGTAGTCGGGCGGGAAGTATCCGCTGTACCCGTTGATAGTCGGCCGGTCCGTCAGCGTCGATCGATACATCGCAGCCACGTCGTGCATCGTGTCACCAAGTGGGAGCTCGACGAACGACACGACGCTGGCTGTCGATACTTCCGGCGGCCAGGCGGGTGGGGGCGCAAACACTGGTACTGGGCGCGACCATGAGTCCGCCAGAATCGCGGCGGCCGTCAAGCACGCAGCGAGGGTGGCACGATTGGGCGCGACAATCGACGTGAACGCCCGTCGCGGAACGAGCCGGGCGTAAGCCAGAGCGGCCGCGACCGACAACGCCAGGATCGCAGGCATGGCAAACCGCGCCGGCACGCGCACGCTGTCGCCGAAGATGCTCAGACGCATCAACCACGAGTAGGGCGGTTGATAGAGAAACTGTTGACCGAGAAATGCGGGCTTCGGTCCGAGGCTGAAGATGAACATCACGACCGACGTCAGAACATAGAAGGCAAATGACGACTGTCGCCGGTACGCATGACGCACCCATGATGAAGCGGCGATGGCTCCGAGCCACGAGAAAGCCGCCAGGGAGAACGGTTTGAATGGAGTCCCGACCGAAACCCCGGCGGCCCGCCACGGACCGAAATACCATGCGCTCAGAGCGATCAGGGCGAAGACACTCCCGAGACCGAGGAGAAACAGGGAAACGCGATTCTCACGAGGCTGCGGTTTCTCCGAGCGGACTCCCGTCATCACCGCAATCGCTGTCACGACGACAATTGTCAAACCGGGAAACACCTGGCGTTCGGGGCCATTCAGCGTCGACGTCCAGCCCCACACGAGGCTGAGCGGCGAGGCGGTCACGATCGAGGTGACGTCGGCGCTGAGCGTAATAATGTCGCCGAAGCCACGCGCCAATCCATAGTGTTTGTGAATCGCCAGATACCGCAGAGCAATCGGGCTCATGACTGCGACCACGGTCGCGACGGCTGCCGCGATCTGATACGGCGTCCTTCCCCACGGCCATCGGAGAAACCACGCCATCCAGAGTGCGAGCATGACGAGAAAGAACAGGAAGTAGTAGCTGCACGAGAGCGCCTGCAGGAGCAACGCCCCGCCGAAGACGATGATCCATTTCGTCCTTCCGTCCTTCAGGTGCTGATGCAGCGCGGCGAGCGCCGCCGGCATGCCGAACGCGGCTAGCAGCTCGAGATGTTCGATATGTGCGATCCGGTACGGACTGAACCCGTACGCGAGGCCGGCAACGACCGACGCATCGTGACGCCCCGTCAGGGTGTAGGCCAGCCAGTGCGCGCTCGTGGCGCACAGCGGGAACGTGACGAGCAGCGTGACGTTGTACGCCGTCAATGGGCTGAAGCCGGCCCACTGTAGCGGCGACGCGAGAAGGCTGGCGCCGATGCGATGATCGGAAAACGCCAGGGTTCCTGGAGACGGCCAGAAAAAGGAACCATTCCACCAGGCCGCTGTAAGCGGCAGATGGTGAGCGTTCCACCAGAGAATCACCGTGCTCAGCAGTGGGTCGCCGAGGTCATGCGGCACCCGCGTCGAGAGATGCCAGGCGATGGGATACGTGAGGAAAGTCGCTACGATCGAGTAGCCAATGAAAATGGCGAACGCGGCGAGCGGCCGAAGATCGCGTGTTGGAGGATGGGCGGTCCCGATGGTCAAGGGTTGTGGCCAATGCTATAGTCAAACGAACCGCCAGGGGTATCCCTGCCAGGGATTGAGAGCACACCCTATAAACCTGATCCGGTTTAGACCGGCGGAGGGAGCGCGGACATGTCGGACTTCTCCACAGCCTTTCCCAATTCCCGCAAGGTATTCGTCACTCACGAATCCGGAGTGCCTGAAGCCGCCATCCAGGTTCCCATGCGCGAGATTGCCCTCGACAAGGGCCGTTCCTCGATTCGCGTCTACGATACGAGCGGCCCGCAAGGGTACGAGGCCGCGCAAGGCCTCCCGAAGCTGCGCGCGCCGTGGGTGAAGTCGCGCGCCGGGTGTGTGACTCAGCTGCAGTACGCGCGCAAGGGCGAGATCACTCCCGAGATGGAGTTCGTCGCCCTCCGCGAAAGCCTGCCGGCAGAGTTCGTCCGCGACGAGGTCGCTCGCGGTCGAGCCATCATCCCCGCCAACATCAGACACCTCGAGCTCGAGCCGATGGTCATCGGCCGCAATTTCCTCGTGAAGATCAACGCCAACATCGGCAACTCCGCCGTGTCCTCGTCGATCGAAGAGGAAGTCCAGAAGCTCCGTTGGGCCACGCTGTGGGGCGCCGACACCGTGATGGATTTGTCGACAGGCAAAAACATCCACGAGACTCGCGAGTGGATCATTCGCAACTCCGCCGTGCCCATTGGGACGGTGCCGATCTATCAGGCGCTCGAAAAGGTCGGGGGCCGGCCCGAAGATCTGAGCTGGGAGGTCTATCGCGACACGCTCGTCGAACAGTGCGAGCAAGGCGTCGACTACTTCACCGTGCACGCGGGCGTTCTCCTTCGTTACATTCCCTTGACCGCCCGCCGAGTCACGGGCATCGTCTCTCGCGGTGGATCGATCATGGCGAAATGGTGTCTCGCGCACCATCTGGAGAACTTCACGTACACGCATTTCCAGGAGATCTGCGAGATCATGCGCACGTACGACGTGTCGTTCTCGCTCGGCGATGGCCTGCGCCCCGGCTCGATCGCCGACGCAAACGATGAAGCGCAGTTTGCGGAGCTCCAGACGCAGGGGGAGCTGAATCGGATTGCGTGGGAGTACGACGTCCAGGTGATGAACGAAGGCCCCGGCCACATCCCGATGCACCTCATCAAGGAAAACATGCAGAAGCAGCTGGATTGGTGCGCCGAGGCGCCGTTCTACACGCTCGGTCCCCTGACGACCGACATCGCACCTGGCTACGACCACATCACATCCGCCATTGGCGCAGCGATGATCGGTTGGTACGGCACGGCAATGCTCTGCTACGTGACCCCCAAGGAGCACCTTGGCTTGCCCGATAGAGACGATGTGAAGGCCGGCGTCATTGCGTACAAGATCGCGGCCCACGCCGCCGATCTCGCCAAGGGACACCCGCGCGCGCGCGAGTGGGACGACGCGCTATCGAAGGCGCGCTTCGAGTTCCGCTGGGAGGATCAGTTCAATCTCTCGCTCGATCCCGTCACCGCGCGCGCCTACCACGACGAGACGCTTCCGGCCGAAGGCGCCAAGCTCGCGCATTTCTGCTCGATGTGCGGCCCCAAGTTCTGCTCGATGGAGCTCACGCAGCAGGTGCGGGAGTACGCCAACGCGGGCATGAAGGAAATGTCAGTGGAATTCCGCAAGAAGGGCGAACTCTACGTCGAGCAGACCTGAGCGCTGAGCCGCTACTTCGCAACCACTGGGACTATTTGCAGAATCGTCGGAAATCGCGCCGGCTGGGCGCCCGGCTTCGGGTTCGGATAGCCCTGCGAGACCTCTGACCGATAGTCTTTGACCGTGACGCCGGGCGGAAACGCCATCGTATCTTCGTTGTACTTCCCGACGTCGAACTCATGGGTGGCCGGAACCTCGTACACGAGCTCGCCGCGCTGCTTCAACACCGTCCGGTAGTACGAGACGAGATCGACAAACGAACCTGCGGATCCGAAAATGTAGTAGCGCTGCCCCCGACCCGCGTCGTACGACGTAATGAACTGCGCGCCAGGGTAGATGGGCACGCCGAGGAGCGCTTCAGTCGGAACCGCGTCGGCGCCGCTTGACGGACGCGATGGCGCGGTCGCCGGGGCCCCCGACGGAGGCGTTGCCGGCGGCGCGGGCGCCGGTTGTGTCGGAGTCGGCTGTGGAGACGGCGGTGCCGGTCGCGGCTGCCCGGGCCGCGGAAACGGTTGCGGGACAGGCGTCTGCAACAGCGCCGCGACCAAGATGAGTCCACACATCATGCCCAATGATTGTGAGCCAAGCGAGCGAGTGTCGCAAGTGATTGCCGGGCTCCGGACGTTCTGTCGAGCTGAGCGCGACTGGCTGCTCGACACAATCGAGACGCTCGTTGCGCTCGAATCGCCGACAACCGATAAGGGCGCAGTCGACAAGTGCGGCGCCGAGCTCTCCCGCCGCATCGAGGCGATCGGCGGCCGCGTCACGCGTTTGCCGCGCACCGAGCGGGGCGATCATCTGCTGGCGGAATTTGGACGCGGCATGTCTCAGATCCTGCTGCTCGGTCACTTCGACACCGTCTGGTCTGTCGGCCAGCTCGACCGCATGCCGATCGTCAGATCGGATGGTCGCCTGCACGGGCCCGGCGTCTTCGACATGAAAGCCGGTATCGCCGTCGCGATGCTGGCCACGCGCGCGCTTTACGAGACGGATGCCCCTCTTTCACATCGCCTCACGATGCTTTGGACGACGGATGAGGAAATGGGCAGCGCCACATCGAGGGCCGCCATCGAAGACGAAGCGCGCCGTAGCGCGGCGGTGCTGGTTCTCGAGCCGTCCCTGCCTGGCGGTGCCGTGAAGACATCTCGAAAGGGCTGCGGCCAATACGAGCTGCGCGTCCACGGCGTAGCCGCCCACGCGGGCATCGACCCGGCCAAGGGGGCGAGTGCCATTCACGAGCTGGCGCATCAGATCTGCCAGGCGTACGAGACGCCGAAGCTTTCGAGCGGCATCTCCCTGAACGTCGGCACCATCTCAGGCGGTACGCGGGCGAACGTCGTCGCCGACGGGGCGCGCGCCGTTATCGACGTGCGCGCCTCGACGTCCCACGAGATGAGCCTCATCGACGCCGCCCTCCGAAGTCAGGTGTCGCGCAACCCCCAAACCCGGCTCGAATGGTCCGGCGGGTTCGATCGCCCGCCGTTGGAACGCACCTCGGCCGTCGCGCGTCTGTACGATCAGGCGCGTTCCGTCGCTCGCGAGCTCGGTCACGACCTGGCTGAAGGCGGAACGGGCGGAGGATCCGATGGCAACTTCACGGCCGCGTTGGGCGTCCCAACGTTAGACGGACTCGGCGCGGTCGGTGACGGCGCACACGCGATCCACGAATATGTGGATATTGAGTCCTTAACGGATCGCGCGACGCTCGTCGCCGGCCTCGTCGTTAGCATTGCCGCGTCACAGACCTGACGAACGAGCCGCGCGTACCGAGCAACGACGTAAAATAGACCTATGTCGAACGTAGTCAAGACGACACTGCTCCTCGGCGTGATGACGGGACTCTTCCTGGTCCTCGGCCAGGTGCTCGGCGGTGGCCCCGGCATGGTCACCGGCTTCGTTCTCGCCGTCGTCATGAACTTCGGTTCCTACTGGTTCTCTGACAAGATCGTGCTCAGGATGTATGGCGCGCAGGAGGTCGGACCCGGCCATCGGCTCTATCAGATCGTGAGCGGTCTGGCTGGGCGTTCGGGCCTACCGCAGCCGCGTTGCTACGTGATTCCTCAGGAATCTCCGAACGCATTCGCCACCGGACGCGATCCCGACCATGCCGCAGTCGCCGCGACGGAAGGGATCCTGAGAATCCTGACTGACGATGAGCTCGAGGGCGTGCTTGCGCACGAGCTCGCCCACGTGAAGCATCGCGACATCCTTATCAGTTCCGTCGCCGCCACGCTCGCGGCGGCGATCTTGATGGTGGCGCGCTTTGCCATGTTCTTCGGCGGGGGCCGGAGCAGCGACGATCGGGAAGGCAGCAACCCCATTACCCTCATCGCCATGCTCGTGCTCGCTCCCATAGCGGCCGCACTGATTCAGGCCGCGATTTCGCGGTCGCGCGAGTACGACGCCGACGCGGGAGGCGCCGCACTCGTCGGGCCGAACGGCCTGGTGAGCGCCCTGAGGAAGATTGAGTCGGCGTCCCGCGCTATCCCCTTGGACGCTAACCCAGCCACGGCGCACCTGTTCATCATCAAGCCGTTTTCTGCCCAAAGCCTGCTTGGGTTGTTCAGCACACATCCGCCTACCGAAGAGCGGATAAAAGCGCTGTTGCACCGGGACTAAAGGGAAACTTCTTTGGATCTGTGGCCGAAACGCCACGGTCCAGGGCTGGCGTACGAATTGCTGCTCCCTAATGAGACGGAGGCAGCCGGTGCACGTAGAAGACCTCGACATCTCGCCAAG
>DATKHR010000228.1:0-31552 GCA_035510155.1 Vicinamibacterales bacterium | reverse complement strand
GTCGGCGACCGATGGCGCGACGTCGAGGCCGGCGCACGGGCAGGTGTCGGCGCGTCGGTCCTCATCGACCGCGGCTACCGCGAAGGCATCACCGTCGAACCGGACGTGCGCGTGGGATCGTTGACGGAGGCGGCCGACTGGATCCTGGGACGCGGGATGGAAGACGCGCGGAGACAGCGCGCATGATCGGCGCGCCAGCGCGTCAGCGCGACAAGATCGTCACCGTCGGCGATCTGCCGAAGATTCGCGCGCGGTACCGCGACAGCAAGATCGTCCACTGCCACGGCGCCTTCGACCTGATCCATCTCGGCCATCTGACGCATTTCGAGGAGGCGCGGGCGCTCGGCGACCTCCTCGTCGTCACGCTCACCGGAGACGCGCACATCACGAAGAAGCGTTCGGTCACATTCTCCGAGGATCAGCGCGCGAGGCAGGTCGCAGCGCTCGAGATCGTCGACTTCGCCGCGATCATCCAGGAACCGACGGCGCTCTCGGCGATCGAGGCGCTGAGGCCGGACTTCTACGTGAAAGGGCCCGAGTACGCAGACCTGACGCTCGACAAGAGCCGGAGCATCTATCACGAGATGCGCGTCCTCGAGAGTTACGGCGGCAGGATGCATTTCACGTCGGGCGAGACGTTCTCGTCGACCAAGCTGTCGCACTTCCTTCTTAATTCGCCCGAGGCCGCGCAGGCCAATCCCCTGCTGAGAAACGACCGCGTCCTCTTCAAGGACATTTCTTCGCGCGGGTACACGCTCCTCGACCTCAAGCAGTTTCTCGCCGCTGCCAGTGCGCTGCGCGTGTGCGTCATCGGCGAAGCCATTGTGGACGAATGGGTGGACGTCACGTTGACCAACCTGTCGACGCAGTCGCGCTGCGTGGCCGGGCTCGAGACCGCCCGCGTGCGTCAGTTAGGCGGCAGCGGCATCGTCGCGCTCCACCTGGCCAACTTCGTCAAACACGTGGACTGCTTCTCGAACGCGCTTTCCGGACCGCTACCCGAAAACATGCGCGTGACTCCGATCGCGTCCGGCGAGCTCGTCGAGACCAGGTTCGTCGATCGCGAAACCGGCCGGCCGGTGTTCAAAACCAAGAAGCTCACGGTCTCCGACGTGCGCTCGGAGGAGTTGCCCGATTTCGACGCCTACGATCTCGTGCTCATTGCGGATTTCGGGCACGGCTTGCTCGACTCGGTCGCGGTCAACAGCCGCATATCGAAGCGCGCCCGTGCGGTGGTGGCCGCCATGGTGCAGGTCAACTCGAGCAATTTCGGCTATAACCTGCCTATCAAGTACCGCGGGGCCAGCTACTACTCGCTGAACAGGACCGAGGCCGAGCTCTGCCTCCATGAACGCGATCTGCCCCTGTCCGAACTCGTCAGCCGGTCGGCCGCGTTGCTTCACGCCAACGCCGTATCGGTCACCGACGGCGCGAACGGCGCGATGATTCAAATCGGGCCGGACGCGTGCAAGCTGCCGTCGCTCAGCGTCAGCACGGTGGACACGATTGGATGCGGCGACGCGTACTTTGCCTTGAGCAGCGCGGCGCTCGCCGCCAACCTTCCGGCGCCCGTGGTGGCGCTCGCCGGCAGCATCGGCGCCGCTGCCATGACCCAACGCCGGTGCAACGAAAGCCCGATCACAGAGCCGGAGTTCATGACGATCGGAAAGATCGTCATCTGATGGCCGTTCTCGTCACCGGCGGTTGCGGATACATCGGCACGAAGCTGACAGACGCGTTGCTGACGCGCACGGATCATCATGTCAAGGTCGTCGACACCGCCTGGTTCGGCAACTACCTGGAGCCCCACCCTCGGCTGACCATCGAGGTTGCGGACGTCCGCCGCCTCGGCGGGATTGACTGGTCCGGCATCGACACGGTATTTCATCTTGCCGGAATCGCCAACGATCCGTCGGTCGAGCTGAACCCACACACGTCCTGGGAAGTCAACGTACTGGCCACGATGCGCCTCGCCGACCGGGCGGCGCGAAGCGGCGTGAGGCAGTTCATCTTCCCGTCTTCGGGCGCGGTTTATGGTGTTCGGACCGAACCGCACATCACCGAAGACCTCGATCTGATGCCGATCTCGGACTACAACAAGACGAAGATGGTCGCCGAGCGCGTCGTCATGAGCTACAGCGACTCGATGGTGACGACGATCTTCCGTCCGGCCACCGTGTGTGGCTTCTCACCACGTATGCGTCTCGATCTGGCGGTCAATGGGTTGACGATGCAGGCGCTGACGAATAAAAAGATGACCGTGTTCGGGGGCAATCAGGTGCGGCCGAACATTCACATCGACGACCTCGTGGATCTTTATCTCTTTGCCGTGGAGCATCGGCTCGCCGGCGTCTTCAACGCGGCCTTCGAGAATCTCACGGTGCTCGAGATCGCCGCGCTCGTCGCCGAACGTGTGCCGGCCGAGATCGAGGTGACCTCGTCGAGCGATCCACGTTCCTACCGGCTCTGCTCGGACCGCGTGCGTGCGGCCGGGTTCAATCCGCGAAGGAACGTCGGCATAGCGATTGAGGAGTTGGCCGATGCGTATCGCGAAGGACGCCTCGTCGATCGGCCGAACTGGTATACCGTGAGCTGGATGAGGACACATGGCCTCGGGTAGGCAGGTTTCGAACAGCATCCTGATTCTGGGCGGGGGCGTTGCCGGTTCGTCGATGGCGTACTACCTGAGTGAAAAAGGGTACGACGTCACGATGATCGAGAAGAACAGCCATGTTGGCGGGCTCGCCCGCACGTGCCGTTATGCGGGGCACCCCTACGAGTTCGGACCGCACATCTGGTTCTGGCCTGGTGGCAAAGAGGAGCCGATCAACGCGACGATCGTCAAGCTCACCTCCGATGAGCTGTTCTACATCGATCGCCGCCTTTTCACCTACGTCGAGCCCGATCGGCGCAAATACCGCTATCCAGTGCATTACCAGGACATCGCGCTGATGCCGGAGCACGAGCAGATTGAGCAGGAGCTCCGGCAGAACCGCGATGAGAGCCTCAAGCTCATCGAGCCGCAGTTGCCGGAGATCGGCAACTGCAAGTTCGCCGACTACTTCACCGCGGCCATCGGGCCCACGCTGTACTCGAAGTTTATGGCGAACTACACCTGGAAGATGTGGAACATCCCGGGCGACGAGCTCGAGACGTCGATGGTGTGGGCGGATCGGTTTCAGAGCGAGAAGGGCGGCGCGCCCACCACGCAGAAGGTCACGGGTTACGATCCCCTGAAGTTCGAGGAGCACACGCTCGGCAAAGGTATCAAGTTCCAGGTGTACCCCAAGCACGGGTGGAACGCCGTCTGGGACGCGATGGTGGCGCGGTCCACGACGGTCCGGGACCGGATCGTAGGGATTCAAGACGAGTTCCGGAAGCCTTACGTGCTGACCGAAAACGGCGACAAGTACTACTTCTCCGACTATCATACCGTCTTCTGCACGATCGACATCGATCAGTTGTGGAACGAGGACGCCCTTCCCTACACGGGCCGCATGATGATCCCGCTTCTTGTTCCCGGCCTCGCGCATGCCTTTCCGGAGGGCGCCGAATCGATTCACTATTCGTCGTGCGAGTTTCAGACACGCGTCACGGAGATGAAGGTCATCACGCGGTACGACAGTCCCGATACGCTCATCTTGATAGAGGTCCCGGTCTTGCCCGGCGCCGCGAAGTGTTTCCCGAGGAACGCGATCGATTTTGCCAACGAGCACAACCTGTTCGCGGAAAAGGCCTATCCGCAACAGTCCGCACAGGCGTTCGAGATCTACGACGGTTACGTGCGGCGGGGCAGCAAGATCCCGAACTTGCGGTACGTCGGGCGCCACGCCGAATTCAAGTACTGGGGCATGGCCGAGACGGTCAATTCGGCGTACCGGAAGAGCCTCGAGTTCGATGCTGTCTGATGCGACCGTTCCAGATTCTTCCGTCGACGACGTCACACAAGCATGAGGCACTCCTCCCGACGCTCGAGGTCTTCGCCCGGTTGGGCATGCACGATCTCGATCTGAATCTCAACCACTTCATCGAGCGCGGGATGTCTGTCGACGAGGTCCGCCCGGTGCTGGCGGCCCATCATCAACGCGTGCGGATTGTCTCGGGCGGCTGGTGCGATTTCTTTGATCCCGAGCCGAGGATCCAGGAAACCTATGCCTCGGTGGGACGCCAGATTGACATGGCCCGAGCGCTCGCCGTCACGACCCTTCGACTCTTTTTCGGCCGGCTTCCGTACGAGCAGTACTCGGCGAGCGCGCACGCGATGATCGTGTCCAATATTCAACGACTCGCACGACGGTATCCGGACGTTCAGTTCGTCTTCGAAAACCACGACGGCGCATCGTCGCACCCGCCTGTGTGCCGCAGAATTCTCGAGAGCGTCGGTCTGCCGAACGTGCGTCTGACCTTCGATCCGATCAACTTCGAGCATCGCGGAATGAACAGCCTGGAAGCGGTCGGCCAGCTGTTGCCGCTTATTGGGCACGTTCATTTGAAAGGCTACGAGCAGGGACGCTTCTGCGAGTTTGGTGCCGGCGAAGTTGACCTGATGCCGGTCCTCGAAACATTGATCAGTGGCGGCTATCGCGGCGCGTTCACGGTGGAGTACGAAGGAGCCTTCGACCGGACGTTGCGGCTCTATCAAAGCGTGCGGCGTGCGCAAACGGTATTGCAGGGATTGACCGTTCGGTCGATCGAAGCTTCAGGCCTGCGGGATTAATCGCCACCTTGTCTGGTTTCGAAGACCAGGGACTCGCCGTTGCGTTCGGCGAACCGTCCCACAAGATCGAGCGCGGGTTCCCGCGCGAGCCGATCCCTCAGACGTGTGAAGGCGTCTGACTCGAACATGTACTCCCGCATCACGACGTAGCGTACGCCGCGCGTTTTAAGGTACTGGATCGACTGACCGCTGGGAAACGACTCCATGCGACTCAAGAGCTCGAGGTACGAGGCAGGGAAGAAACCGCTCGTGCCGTTCAGAATCGGTTGCCAATGAAAGATCGAGTGGTAGAGCGGCTGCCCTTCGCTCTCCTGAAAAGGCGCATTGGGCGGTGGCAGCGGCAGCTCGACGATCACCGACCGCCGATGGTGCCGCAACCAGAGGTCGACCGGTGACGGCGTCGTCATGACCGTCGCGAGCGGCACGCGTGTCCAGGCTTCGAGGATCATCACGATGACGAGCGCGGCCGTTAGGGCGACCCGACCTCGAGCAGGCATCAGCCGCGCGACACGCGCGATCCCACAGCCGGCCAGAACCGCGAGAAGCAGTGCGACGAACATCCCGAACCGCGCCGGTACACGAATCCCTTGAAACGGCAGCACCCACGCGCGCAGCCAATGGAACAGGTATCCGTGGAGCCCCAGCGACGCCTCGAACGCCGTGGCGCAAGCCGCGGCGTACAGCGCGGCCGTGCGCGACACCGGCGGCCACAACGCGGCAGCAACGCACACCAGAAGGGCGAGTCCCGGGAATAAGTGGCGTTCCTCGTGGTTGGTGGCGGTCAAGCGGCCACTGTAGAGCCAATTGTCCGGCCGGCCTGCGAGATAGTCCTTGGGTATCGCGCTGTAGTAGAGAACGGCTTCTTCCGGGCGCTCTCCTACCGCTCGCCGCGCCGCGAGGTACGGAAGCATATACGGGACCACGAGCACCGCCGCGACAGCTCCGGCACCCGCCAGCAGTACCAGCACGCGGCCGATCTGTTGCCTGGCCTCAACCGCGATCAGCAGCGCGGCGACGACAAAAAGGATGGGGATAAGAAAGATGCCGTAGTAGATGCAGCAGAACACCTGCAACGCGAAGGCAGCGGCCAGGACAAGGGCCCACCGCCACCGCCGCGTTCGGATTGTCAAATGGAGGGCCCACAGCGCCACGGGCATGAACATCGTGAGCTGCATCTCGAGGTGGACCCAATGATCGAACCGATATGGGGCACAGACGAAAAACGCCCCGGCGATCAGCGCCGCCGTCCTGTTGGCTGTGAGATCCGCGACGAGGAGGTAGGTCGCCATCCCGGAGAGCGCAAATCCCAAGAGAAAGACGATGTTGTAGATGAGGACCGGATTGCCGTGAAGCCAGAACAGCGGTGCGGCGACGAGCCCGGGGGCGAGGAGAGCGTCCGAGAAGGCGAGCGTGTAGCGCTCGGGGTAGAAGATGTTTGCGTCGAACAACTCGAACGGATGTCTGGGGAGTTGGTGAGCGATCCAGGCCAGGCGCCAAATATTGAAGTAGCCGTCGACCATGTTCGGGATCGCCCGATCCAAAACACGGACCTGTGGATACGTCACGGCTGCCGTCAAGCCGGCATAGAACAGCATCAGTAGAAGCACCCGCGCGGCGGCTGCCGCGCGGGTGGACGACTGAAACAGCGCCCGGCTGTTCCACCGCGGCCGTATCATCGAAAAAGCGGAACAGCCGCTACTTGGACCGTCGAAGCGTTGAGGTCCTCAGGCGACCATTCGAGTACGTATAGGTCGATCCGCTCCCAGAATCGAATGGAACGAGCGCGACGTTCGACCGTTCCTTGGCCAGGAGCAGGTCGCTGCTGAGAATACCCCGCGTATTTCCGACAGTGACGAAGAGGCCGATAGTTTCGCCGTCAGCCGGCATATAGCCCGTCATTGGTCCCCAGCGCCCCGGATCGTAGTACCACGTGTAGGGGATGCTCGAAGGCGCCGCGGCTGCTTCGAGATCACGACCTTCCCAGAACTGGATCACTGCCGAGCAATACCAATGTCCGCTGATGTTGAAGCAGGCGCCCAGCGTGTACTGAATTCCGCCGCCGTTTGGCGCCTGACCCGGAGTAAACGGCAGGTTCGGCCAATGGCCGTCGCCCGTTCTCTTGTCGAAATCGACGATCAGCGCATCGGGCCGGAATTGGATCAAGGTGATTCTTGCGGTCTCCGCCCAGTACGCAAGGTCGGGCGGGTTGCTGAGAATGGTGGCCTGGGTCATGTCGAACGGCACAAACCTGAACGAGTAGACGGTCGAGTACGGACCGTTGACGCCATTCGAAGGGTCATTGGCCTGTGCGCGCCAATAGTAGGCAACGTTCGGCATCAAGTTCGCGCTTACCTGAGCGGAAGTTTGACCACTGCTCTGCTCGGGTACCGTCGCGACAAACACCAGGTTGCCGAATGACGGTGAGTCGGAGACTTCGAATCGGTAGGAGAGCGTGCCCGCGGGACCGGACTTGGACGCGTTCGCGACAACGAGCGACCCGTTGCTGTTCAGGGATCCCCCCTGCGCGGGAGAGACAAGCGTCGGCGGCGAGATCACGACTTGGGGCCCCACTGTGAAGCTCCGAACGGGCGAAAACAAGCCGGGCACCGACCCACTGTTCGCGCGCACGCGCCAGAAATAGGTCTTGGCCTGAGGTCCCTGCAGCGTGTCGATCTTCACGGCCGTCTGGCCCGCCCCTTCGGGGATCCCATCCTTGGCAGACACGATCGACGCAAAGCCGGCGTCGGACGCCACCTGAACGCTGTACGTCAGCGCGGTCGATCCGGTCGTCACGCCGTTCTTGAACGTCAGCGTGAGCGGTTGGTCGGCGAATTTCAGCTGCTGACCGTTTGTCGGCGTCAGTGGCTGCGGCGTCGTCAACGTGACGCCGGTGCGCGCGTCGGTTACCGCCGAGCCTTGAGACGACGCGCCGACATCGGCCGGGCGCGTCGGGCTGCTGTTCGTGCATCCGGCTGCGGCAGCAGCCAGAGCCAGCGCACTCCAATAACTACGAGACTTCTTCATGAGCTCCTGCCACACACTTCCCCATGAGTTGATGCGACCCGCGCACTGGGAATGACTGCCACGCGGGGACGGATAGGCCGTCGTGAGTCCAAGATGTCGCGAGGTTCAAAGAATACGGTCTTGAAATCGCCAAGTCAACTGCTGCAGCGGGCGAGTTGCACACCGGTTGAGGCATGCGAGCGGTAGAATCCCCCGACGAAATGCGCGATCGAGATCTCGGCCCTCTTACAACCACGAACATCGCTCGACTGACGGAGCCACCCCGAGCCATGAAATACATGGCATGGGCGTTCTATCGGCACGAGCCTTGGCGCCCTTCAGTACCGCCCCGACGGTGCGCTGCGGTACTTCGCACGTAAAAACAGCTGGGCTTCCTGTCAGCCCCTAGCCGTCAGCCATTAGCCATGACATCGTGCTCGGTGGCCTGCCTCATCTCTCGAATGACGTAAATCGGTTTGCTCTGCGATTCGTGGTACGTCCGTGCCTGAATCTCCGCAACGAGACCAATCGTGACCAACTGCACGCCGGTGACGATCAGGAGGATGCCGAGCAAGAGCAGAGGGCGGTTCGACAACGACTCGGCCCCGATCAGCCGCTCGTACGCGAGCCATCCGCTGATCACTGCTCCCAGCAGGCCGATGCAGCCGCCGATCAGACCGAAGAACTGGAGCGGCCGCGTCGAGTAGCTCAGGAGAAACTTGACGGTCAACAGATCGAGCATGACGCGACCGGTTCGTCCGATCCCGTACTTTGACCGCCCGTGCTTGCGCGGGAGGTGATTGACCTCCATCTCCACGATGCTCGACGTCTGCTCGCTGGCGATCGCCGGGAGGAACCGGTGCATTTCCCCGTAGAGCCGCATACCCTTGACGATCTCCGCCCGGAAGACCTTTAGCGAGCAGCCGTAATCATGGAGTCGGACACCTGTCACGATCGAGATGAGCTGATTGGCGAGCGCCGACGGCACGCGCCGCGACAGGAACGGATCCTTGCGCCGCTTGCGCCAGCCGCACACGACGTCGTGCCCGTCTTCAATCACATGGACCATCTCGGGGATGTCGCGCGGGTCGTTCTGCAAATCCCCATCCGAGGTTGCGATGAAGCGCCCTCTCGCAAAATCGAAACCAGCAGCGAATGCGGCAGTCTGTCCGAAATTTCGGCGAAACCGGATCACGCGAACGTGGGGATCCGTTGCCTGCAGTCCCGCCATGATCTCGAAGCTGCCGTCCGTGCTGCCATCGTCGACGAGGATAATCTCGTAAGAGCGCCCCCACTCGGTCAGCGTGTCGGTCAGTTGTCGATGGAGCTCGACGAGCGACTTGGCCTCGTTGCGAATCGGAATGACGACGCTCAGCTCGGTCACTGCCGCTATTCTATCCTCGCCGTGACGAAGAGCGGCCCCGGACGCCGCGTAGTACTAGAAACACGAGGAACGCGACCGCCAGTGCGCCTGCGAGTGCCAGAGACGCGAACGCTCCGTGCTCCGACATGTAGCCCGCGGCGCGGTCGCCATACCGGACGGCAAGAAAACCGAGCGCGCCGTACCGCAGCCCCCGGCCGATGGCGATGGCGGCGGCGAGTCGTCGACGGCTGATGCCGACGACGCCGGCGAGCAGGATGAAGATCTTGAACGGCGCCGGCGGCGGCAGGAGCGATGGAATAAGCACCGACATGACGCCGAAGCGTTGAAGCAGGGCCATCGCGCGCTCGACCCGTTCACCGGAAAAGCGCCGCCGCACCAAGGCTTCGCCTCCCTTCCTGCCGACCGCATGCATCGCCAGGCACCCGAGCACCGACCCAAGGATGGTCGCGAGCACGTAGAGAACTACCTGCCCTTGCTCTCGGGTCACCATCACGGTGAGCAGGACGTCGGTCACGCCTGGCAGTGGCAGGAACGATGAGTCCAAGAACGCGACGATGAACAGACCGGGCGCGCCCCATGCGAGCGCGAGCGCACGTGTCCGGTCGGCGAGACTCTCCATGGAACGAGCAGGTGATTGTAGTCGAATGACAGCTCGCTCCAGACTGAACCATAATCGTTGGCCATGTCTTTCGTCGACGACACGCCATGTCAGGAGCTGCTGAAACTGTCGGTACCCGCGCTGATGCTCGCCGTGATCTTCGGCGTGTCGGGCGCGTCGGCGCAGACTGTGATCGTTCAGAGCGCCCCGATGGGATCGGCTCTCGAGGTGACGCTCAATGGGGCGACCGTGGCAACTGGCACGGCGAACAATTCCGGAGATGCCGTGCTGACGGTGAGCGGCCGCACGGGCGAGACAAATGCACAGATCTTCATCGATACGTGCAACGAGGCGATCAGGGTGCACCTGGTCAGCCGCGGCGTGCAGCCGGCGCCATCCCAGGCCGGTTGCAACCGCGTGGACGTCGGAAGCGTGTTCGTCATCCGGCAGATCACGACGCTCGTGGTGGATATCAGCCCGAGCCCGACGGTGCACATCGCGCAAGGCGCCGCACCATCTGCCTGGCTGCGGGAGGGATCAATCGCTCCGTCGCGCCCGACAACGCTCGCGGGAAAGCCGGGGAAGGATCTGGTGGTGTCCGGGGGGGTCGGTTTCTCGAGGTTCAGTAACTCGGCATCGAAGGCGTGTGGCGACGCCAGTCCGTGCGATGGCGTCAACTTCGGCGTGGCGACGACGCTTGAGGCACAGTATTGGATCACGCGCTACATCGCAGCCCATGTCGCGTATTTGAGGCCAGCCGACGTCACGGCTACCGGCAGCGGGACCAATTATCACTTCGCCACGAATATCCAGACGCGGCTTCTGACTCTGGGAGCTGCTGGGGGAGCGCCGATGGGGCCGGCAAGACTCTACGGCCTTGGCGGTTTCAGCCACGACGAGGCAACGCTTACGACAACCGAGACCATCAACGATACGACTGTCACGATCGGCAACGTCACCCAGACGATCAAGGGAGGCACGCAGGCCTTTGCCCAGAAGACTCAAGCGTGGAACTGGTTCGCCGGCGGGGGCATTGAAGCGTGGGCCAACCGCTGGATCGGGTTCTACTTCGAGATTGATGTTGTCAAGGTTAAAGGCTCGCCCACGACCGGAGGAGAGGGCGGCATCGACGATTTCGCGACGTTCGCTGTAGGGGGCGCGCGCCTTCACCTGGGACGCTGAAGACAACCGAGGCACCCGCCCCCTGGTACGGGGCGGGGCTTGGTGTCGTCGGAAGGCGACATGAGGCTCACGTCCGACGAGCGCGTTGCGATCACGACACGTTGAGCAGCGTGATATCGAACACGAGCGTCGCGTTGGGGGGGATGATGCCGCTCCGGGTGTCGCCGTACGCCAGCGACGGCGGAATGACCAAGCGCCGCTCGCCGCCGACCAGCATCCCGGGCACGCCCAATTCCCAGCCTTTGATGACCTCCCCCGCACCAAGCGTAAAGCTGAACGGTGTCTTGCCGATCGAAGAATCGAACTGCAACCCCTGTTGGTCAGGTTTCGAGGCATCGTACAGCCAGCCTGTGTAGTCGACAGTCACCGACGCTCCGCTGTTCGCGGTCACGCCTGTGCCGAGCACGATGTCCATCTGACGATAGGCCGCGCTCGTCGTGGGTGACACCGGTGTATCCGTGCAGGCCGTCATCATCAATATGAAGACCGCCGTCGCTCGCATGGAGGGTCGTGTCATCGGTCCGATTATGACACGCACGACCGGCCGAAGAAGCGGCCGTGCTACGTTAATGAGAGTGTTCATTCGGTTCGTGCGACGGCGCCTCAGGCCAGGCGTCGCGCTCCCGGCGGCCATCGCGGGCGTGACGGGAGTGGTGGCCGCGCTCTATTACCATCGGATGGGACTCACGCTCAGTCACTACGATGCGCGAGGCCACCTGGTCGTCGCTCGGCGGATCGTGGACAGTGTCACGCCCGGGTGGCAGCAAATCGGCGCAGTGTGGTTGCCGCTGCCCCATCTCCTGAATGTGCTCCCCGTGCAACTCGACTTCTTCTATCGGACCGGGGCGTCAGCCGTGGCGATCTCGATCATTTCGTTTGTTGCTGCGGCGGGAGCCATCGCCTGGATGGTCATCGCGATCACGGAATCGGCGCTCGCCGCTCTGGCGGCAGCTTCGGTCTTCATCCTCAACCCCAACGTGGTCTATCTCCAGTCGACGCCGATGACGGAGCTGCCGTTCATGGCGCTGATGACCATCGCGGTGGCCATGCTGATCGAAGAGGTAGAAGAGGCGGGACTGGGAGGAGGAGCGGGACGGGCCGCGTCAAAGTCGCTTGAAGCGCGTCGGTCGCACGCGCCCGGGGTCGCGTTTGCCCTCGCGTGCCTCACCCGCTACGAGGCCTGGCCCGTAACGGCAACCGCGCTCGCTCTCACTGTTTGGGCGTTGTGGCGGGGCGGCGCCCAGCTGCTGCAGGCCCTGCGCCGCGTGTCGGCCATCGCGCTTCTCCCGGCGATCGCGTGCATCGGCTTCGTGATCTTCAGCCGTGTCGTGATCGGCGAATGGTTCGTCGCCAGTGGGTTCTTCGTTCCCGAGAACAAGGCGCGAGGCGATCTCTGGATGGCGGTGAAGGAGATCGCATGGGGCGCACAGATGCTCAGCAGCCCGCCCCTCATGTGGCTTGGCGCGGCCGGTCTTTGCATTTCCCTCGGTCTGGCCGTGGGCTGCGTTCCGCGCCTCGGCGTTCGCCTTGGGGCCGAGGTTGCGGCCAGCCGCCGCGTTGCCGCTGTTCTCACGATTGCCCTTCTGGGCACGGCCGCCACCCCGCTCGTGGCGTTCTACAAAGGGCACCCGTTCCGCATCCGCTACATGGTTCCGCTCGTGGCGGCGCAAGCCATCAGCGTCGGCGTGGCCGCTGGAGCGTTCCGCAGGGCACGCGCACCGGCGGCCATGGCTGCCGCGGTCCTGGCGGCCGTAACGCTCCGCCCGCTCGATCGGTCCGCGCCCATGGTCGTCGAAGCTCAGTGGGACCGCCCGAATGTGCCCGCCCGCGCGCGCGTGACGGCGTGCCTGGGTCCCCCGCAACCTGGCGACAAGATCATGGCGAGCATGGGCTCGCTCGGTCACTACATGCAGGAAGCGTCGCAAGCCGGGTTCGCTCTGCGTGACTTTCTCCATGAAGGGAATGGGGACATCTGGTTGGCCGCGATCGACGGGCCACGGCCGTTCGCCCGGTGGGTCCTGATCGAGGAGAAGGCCGAAGGCGGGGACTTCCTTGCCCACGTCGCGCGCGAGCATCCGCACTTTCTCGACGGATACTCGCGCGTCTGTGAGGGAGCGGGGCTCGCGCTGTACCGGCGCGAGTAGCCCCGACGCCGGGCTCGAGCCCTAGCAGGGCTTGCAGCGGCTAGAATTTGAAATTGACGGTGAAGAGATAGTTGAATCCGCCCAGATCGATCGTCGGGCCGGCAAAGCCCTGGTCGGCCGGGAGATTGGCTTCGCCGCCCTGCCACCGGATCTCTCCGCCGAAGCCCATGGGTCCGACCGGGAACCGCACGCCGCCGAGAACGAGCGGACCTGCCTTGGCGCCGCTGCCGACGAACGTGCCATTGAAGATATTGCTGTTCGGATCGACCCACTGCCCGGTCTCGCTGTAGCGCCAGAGGAAGATGCCGACGCCGCCGCCGACGTACGGCTGCACCGGGGCGCGGTGGCCGAGAGGCAGCAAACGGATCGTGGCGCTGATCGGCACGATGCGGAGCTTGAGCTCCTGCGCGATCTCCGTGCCATTCGAGTTCACCTGGTTCGTGTACACAGTGGTCGCCGCCTTCTGATAGAAGCCGATGCCGGCCCCGGCCTCCAGGAAGCGATTGAGCCCGACGAGCCACTCACCGCCGAACGTGAACCCGTGGAACTCCCCCATGTCAATGCCGTTCACGCTGTTGAGCGTCGACAGGAACGACGAGTTGTTGAACAGGACGTCATCGCTGCCACGGGCATCCATCGCATGCGGCACGAAGCCGCCGATGTACAAGCTGAGTAGCTGCTGGGCGGAGGCGCTCGGGGACCCGATGACCCCCAAGACAAGAGCTGAGATAGCGGAGATTAAGAGTCGGCGCATTTGGACCAGCTCCTTTACGGGATAGGCCAAAGCAGGACGGGTGCCATCGATCCGCTCGAAATCCGGCCTGAAACACGGCGCGTCACCGCGGACTGTCCGCCGGAGGGGTCAGACTCGTAGCTTGGTGGTCGGGTCCGAGCTCGCCTTGCGCCGCCGATCCTGGAACGCCGTAATTACGTCCAGCATGGCGCCATGCAGCCAGCCGTTGGTCGCCAGGACCTCGCGGCCGCGAGACGAGAACGGCTTCCCGTCCATCCCCGTCACGCGCCCGCCCGCCTCCGCGACAATCAGCGCCCCGCCTGCGACATCCCACGCGTTGAGGTCGTTTTCCCAGAAGCCGTCCATCCGGCCCGCCGCGACCCAACAGAGATCAATCGCGGCCGATCCGAGCCGCCGAACCGCGCGCGCCTCGCCGACGAACGCCGCGAACAGCCCAACGATCTCGTCCACCCGTGCATGCACGTCGTAGGGAAAGCCGGTGACGAGCAACGCATCCACGAGTCGGCTGGCCGATGACACGCGCATCGGCTTGCCGTTCAGAAAGGCTCCACCTCCACGTTCGGCTGTGAACAGCTCCCGCCGGTTGGGATCGTAAACAGCCGCAATTTCCGCCACGCCGTCGATCTCCAGCCCAAGCGACGCGCAAAAAATCGGGAGCCCATGCGCATAGTTCGTGGTCCCGTCGATCGGATCGAAAATCCAGCACGGCCCGGCGGGGACAACGGCAGCGCCGCCCAGCTCCTCGGCCAGAATCTGATGGGACGGGAACCGTTCCGCGATCATCGCGCGAAACATGCGCTCGACGGCAAGGTCCACCTCGGTGACGAGATCGATGGTCCCCTTCTTGTCGACTTGGATGTGCTGCCCGAAACGCGCCATCTGCAGGTCGCCGGCGCGAACGACGGCCTCAATGGCCGTGGTGAGGTAAAGAGGGTTAAGTGCCACTCGACTGCACGCGCTTGACCATCCGAATCTCCATGCCCCCTTCCGGGGCCCGCCGCAGGCGGACGTCGTCCATGAAGTGGCGTATGAGGAAAATGCCGCGGCCGCTCGATTTCAGGACGTTCTCAGGCGTGAGGGGGTCGGCCAGCGTGTCCGGATCGAATCCGTCGCCTTCGTCCCGCACTCGAATCCAGAGCTCGGGCGGCTCGGTCGACGTCTCGGTTTCGAACTCGACGAACACGCGCTTTGACGAGTCATTCCGGTTGCCGTGCTTGATGGCGTTGATGACCGACTCCCGGATGGCCACGCTGATCCAATGAGACGCGTCGTCGTCCATCCCGGCGCCGTGCGACACGTAGTCGCTGACGATCTGGACGAAGTCGAGCATCTCGAACGCGCTACTGAACTCGAGCCGGACGATGTGGTGGCCGTTGGCCGTCACGCAGGTCCTTTTATCATAAGATGCTTTCGAGATGCCGTCGTCATCGGTCGCCACCATCGCGCCGGCCCGCCGGCTGCGTGGACGGCTGCGCGTTCCCGGCGACAAGTCGATTTCACATCGCTATGCCCTTCTCGCCGCTCTGGCCGAGGGGCGCTCGACGCTGGCCAACTACTCTCCCGGCGCCGACTGCCGCTCGACCTTGGCCTGCCTGCGGGCTCTTGGCGTCGCCATCGAAGAAGGCTCCGCCGGGGCCGTCACCGTAATGGGACGAGGATTGCGTGGGCTGCGTTCGCCTGCCGGGCCGCTGGACGCCGGCAACTCGGGCACGACGATGAGGCTGATGGCCGGCATCCTGGCGGGCCACCCATTTTCGGCCACTCTGACCGGCGATGCCTCTCTGTCCCAACGGCCCATGGGACGGGTGATCGCGCCTCTGGCTCGGATGGGCGCTCGGATCGATGCGACGGACGGCCGCCCGCCGCTCGTCGTTCACGGCGGGCGCTTGACGGGGATTGCGCATCGGCCGGCGACGCCAAGCGCGCAGGTGAAGAGCGCGGTCCTGCTGGCCGGGCTTCACGCGGATGGGACGACGTCGGTGACCGAGCCTGCGCCGACCCGCGATCACACGGAGCGCGCCCTGCTGGCGTTCGGCGGCCGGTGTGCCGTGGAGGGGCTGACTGTGTCGGTCCCGTCCGGCCAGCGACTCCAGGCACGATCGTTAACTGTTCCCGGCGATCTGTCGTCGGCGGCCTTCTGGTTCGTGGCTGCGGCCGTGTTGCCGGGATCCCGCGTTGAAGTTGAAGGCGTCGGCCTGAATCCGTCGCGCACGGCGCTGCTCGGTGTGCTGCGGCGCTTTGGGGCTCGTGTCGAGGTGGTGCCGGGCACGCCAGGCGAGCCCGATGACGAGCCGCGCGGCCTTGTCGTGGTCGAGCATGATCGTGCGAGTGACCTGGCGATCCGGCCGGACGAAGTGCCGGGATTGATCGACGAGCTTCCCGCCCTTGCGGCGCTTGCCGCCGCCGGCGTCGCGGTCAGCGTCAGCGGCGCTGGAGAGCTGCGCGTCAAAGAAAGCGATCGCATCGCCGTGCTCGTGGCCGGGTTTCGAGCGCTCGGGATCGAAGCCGACGAGCGCGCTGATGGCTTCGTGATCTCCGGGCGGCCGGCGCGGCCGCCGGGGGGCGTTGCCGACGCGCGGGGCGATCATCGGATGGCGATGGCGTTCGCGATCGCGGCCATGGCCGCGAAGCGGTTGTCGGTGATTACCGGTGCGAATGCGGTCGATGTCTCGTATCCTGGGTTCTTCGAGACGCTCGACCGCTTTGTGGCATCGTCCGACAAGCTGGGGGCGTTCGGACACGTGTGAGAGCCGACAAAATCTATCTCGTCGGCTTCATGGCCGCCGGCAAGACGAGTGTGGCGCGCGCGCTGGCAAGACGCCTCGACTGGCGGGACGTGGATATCGACGAACTGATCGAGCAGCGTGAGCGCCTTGCGGTGGCGGAGATCTTCGCTCGCCACGGGGAGTCGTATTTCCGGGCTATCGAGCACGCGGTCCTGCTCGAGCAGATCGATCCCCGTCACCTTGTGGTGGCGACAGGCGGAGGGACGTTTGCGGACGCGCAGAATCGCGCCGTGATCAACCAGGACGGCGTGTCGGTCTGGCTCGATGTGCCCATGGATCGACTTATCGAGCGCGTTCCCGCTGACGGCCGGCGCCCCCTGGCCGCCGACCGTGCCGGGTTCGAGCGCCTGTATCATCAACGGCGTGCCGCCTATCAGTTGGCGCATGTACGCCTCGATGCGGGTCGCGCCGGCGTCGAATCGCTTGCCGAGCAGATCGTAGACTGGCTCGGCACCTGAGAGTGGCCATACCTAAAATGCGTTATCTCGTCCTGACCGACATCCACGCGAACATCGAGGCGCTCGACGCCTGTCTTGCTGCCGCAGGCACACAAGGGTTCGATCGCGCGCTCGTGCTTGGCGATCTGGTGGGATACGGTCCCGATCCGAATGCCGCCATCGACCGGATCGCGGCGCTCGATCCGCTCGCAATCGTTCGCGGGAACCACGATAAGGTGGCGTGCGGGCTCGACGAAGCCGATGGGTTCAACCCCATCGCGAAGCTGGCCGCGAGGTGGACCCAGGACACGCTGACTCGAGACCACCTCGACTGGCTGGTCGCGCTGCCGGAGGGCCCGAAAATCGTGGACGACCTCGTTGAGATCTGTCACGGCTCGCCGCTCGACGAAGATGCGTACATTTTTGACGAGATGGACGCGATGCGCGCGCTGAAGGCATCGACCCGCCCCTTGTGCCTCTTTGGGCACACCCACTGGCCGGTCACCTTCGAGCTGGCAGCGGACACATTCCAAGTCGTTGATCACGCGGACTCAGGCGATTGCCAGCTGACGCTTGAGCCGGGCGCCAAGTATCTGGTGAATCCCGGCGCGGTCGGCCAACCGCGGGACGGCGATCCCCGCGCAGCCTACGCGATCGTCGATGTGACGCGGAGGTGCCTCGAGCTCTTTCGACTGGCGTATCCGTTCGAGGAAACTCAGGCCAAGGTCGTTCGCGCCGGCCTCCCCGAAGTGTTGGCGGAGAGACTGGGGCTCGGACGTTGAACAGGTTAGCCCGTCCCCGCTCGGCCTCTCTGTCCTGCCCTTCCCGCCCGCTCCTCTCTCCTTCGCAGCTCCGCCGCATACGCATCCCGCGCAGCTCGGGACCCCAACACCCACCCAACCACGATGCCAATCAGGAGCACGGCGGGTATGAAAATGAAGTGCCCGGCTGTCATCGGTGGAGGCCTGCCCCGCCGCGACGCTCGAGGGCGTGGATCTCAGCCTCGACTTTTCCGAGCCGTCGCCAGATCGTCCACAGATAGAACATCGTCGCCAGCCACACGAACGCGTAGGCAGCAACGAGCAGGGGCGCCGATGGCAGCTGGTCGGAGGGCGGCAGCGTGTTAATCGGAACGAACTCGTTCTGCTGCGGCGGCTGAGCGAGAGCCGGACCGGCCGACAGCAACAGCGAGAACAGGGCGCCGAACAGCACGAGACATAGACGTGTGATCATGACCGTCACTCTTCTTCCAAATACAGAGCATCGAGCGCGGCGCGTTGATGCTCGAGGTGAGCGCGCGCCGTCATGAGCAACCCGCACAGCAGCAGGAACGCGGCGACGCTGAACCAGAATGGACCCGGCATGCCGCCCGGCAGCGTGGGCACCACCGTCGTTTTCGGATGGATGGTGCGCCAGATGTCCACCGACACGTACAGGAACGGCACGTTGAACATCCCGAAGATGGCCATTGCCGCTGCGAGCTTGTCAGCCCCCGGCCCGCCGAATTTCCTCACCAGCAGGTAACCGACGAATGTGAGCTCCACGAGGAGCGCAATCGTCACCCGCGCATCCCAGGGCCACCAGACGCCCCACGACTTGCGCCCCCAGAGGGGGCCCGTGACCAGACCCATCAACCCGAAGAGCACCGCCACCTCTCCGGCCGCCGCGGCAATGCGGTCGGCCGACGGCTTCTTTCTGAATAGGAAGATCGCGCTCTCGACCCCACAGACGAACACGGCCGTGAACATCGCAAACCATGACGGCACGTGGAAGTAGAAGATCTTCTGCACGAGCCCCATGGTCGACTCATAGGGCGCGTTCGCGATCAGGATCGGCGCGTACACGAACATCGCCGTCGCAATGGCCAACAGCGGCACGAAGGCTCTTCTCACGCTTCCCCCTATTCGGTCATCAGCGGTTCGAACGTCCAGAGCGCGAGCGTCACGAACACGACGTCGAAGCACAACAGCAACCCGATCCACATGCCCGCGATCGCTTCGTCCGGCGGCGAACTCAGGAGCGCCGCGGTCCCGCGAACGCCTGCAATGATCACCGGAACGGTGATCGGATACAACAGGATCGGCAGCATGATGTCACGAGTGCGCGACCGTACGAGCATCGCGGCGAACAACGTGCCGACCGCGGCAAAGCCAACGGTGCCGGCGCCGAGCAGCCCCGCGAGAAACAGGGGGCGTGCGAACAATGGTGCGCTGAAAAGCAGCGCGACGAGCGGGACCAGCATCACCTCAGCCGAGATGAGCAGCAGCACGATGCCGAGCAGTTTCCCGACGTAGATCGCAGCGCGCGGCGCCGGCGCCAGGAGTAGCGCCCGCACGGTCTCCGCGTACCGCTCGCGCTCGAATGTGCGGCCAAGGGCGAGCGTGCCGGCAAACGCGATCGCGATCCACAGGATCCCCGCCGACGCATCGGCGACGATCGATCCCTCCTTGACGAACGCAAACGCAAACACCAGCACGCACGATACGGCGAAGAAGAGCGTCGTCGACAAGATCTCGAGGCTCTTGATTTCGATGGTGGCGTCTTTGCGCAGCACGAGGAAGGCGACGCGGCCGAACATGGTCATCCCTGCCTGATGAGCTCTCGATAGCGGCTGCGGAGACCCGCGCCGGCTGGCTCGTCGAGGAGCAGCTTGCCCCCGCGGAAGAGAGCGACGCGGGTCACGAGGCCGTCCGCCACCTCGAGGTCGTGCGTCGCCATGACGACAATGGTCCCGCTTGCAGCCAACAGCCGCAGGCGCGCGGTGACCAGGCCCACCGCCTGGTCGTCCAGACCGGTGAACGGTTCGTCGAACAGCGCGAGGCGGGGCCCATGCAGGAGCGCGCGTTCGAGCGCCAGCCGCTGGCGCATCCCGCGCGAGAACCCCGCGACCGGATCGTCCGCCCGCTCGCGCAACCCGGCCCGGTCGATGGCGGCGTCGACCACACGACGCGCGTCGAGCCCATACAGCTCGGCGAAGAACCTGAGGTTCTGCCGCGCCGACAGCTCGGGGTACAGCAGCAATTCGTGCGCAACCAGGCCGATGCGCCGTCGCAGCGCGCCGCCGAGATCGCGTCCGCTTTGGCCGCCGTAGCGCGCCTCCCCGCTCGAGGGCGACACGAGCGTCGCCAGAATGCCGATGAGCGTCGATTTCCCGGCGCCGTTGGGGCCGATCACCCCGACGATGTCGCCGGCACGGGCGGTCAGCGATACACGAGCCAGCGCGCGACGTCGGCCAAAATGGCGGGAGACCTCGGCGAGCTCTACTCTGTCGAAGTCGAAGGTCACGAAGAAAGGTCGCCGCCATCGCCGTCGAGCGCGCCGTACACATTCTCCAAGGCGTCGACGAGCTCTTTGCGCCTTGCCGCGTAGCGGCGGTCGTCGGTCCATGGCCCGCGGCCGTCGCGGCGATCGACGTCGAGCCGGGCGACGTCGCTCAACAGCCGCTCGCGCCGGGCGACGAGCTTGCGGCGTTCGACCGCGCGGCTCGTTGAGTCCGTGGAATTCGCGCCCGCGGATGGAGCTTGCGCGCTCGGCTTTCCCCCGGCGATGACGCCGGCGAGCCCGATGCCGATCGCAAGGAGGAGCGCGATCGTACGGGGGGCGCTGCTCTGATGAGGCAGCCCTGTGAGCGACAGCGTGATCGGCTGCCCGGCGTTGACGGGGCCACCCGTGGCCGCGATGAACGTCCGGCCGTCGGCCGGCATTTCGCGCTGCCGCTGAATCTGCGGCGACGACAACGTGGCGTCCCCGGTCTTTTGAGCGATGACGGCCAGCCCTGCCAGATTGGCTGGGAACACCTGATGAATCTCAACCGCTCCGCCCGCGGCTGGCAGAGACATGCCGACCTGAACGAAGGTCCGTCCGGGCGGGAACGGCCCCTGCACGACGACGCGGCGTTTCGACAAGCTTGCATTCGGCGTCGACCCCTCCATGATGCCGGTGCCGACGGCTTCCTTGGGGACATCGAACGCAAACAGCGTGGGCGGATTGACGGGCACGCGAGCCGTGTTCTCGATATCGAGCAGATAAAACACGTTCACCACTTCGTCGCCGGTTTCCATCACAATCCGCGACTGGTCGGTAATGACCACCTGTCCGCTGACCGCGGGCGCGTCCGGGCTTGTTGCGGGGGCGGCCGTCTTGTCGGTGGCGACGAGCATCAGGCGGATGCCGCCCTGCGAAGGAGCCGAAAACTCCTGAGACTCGAGGTGCTCGCCGTCGACGTCCGCGGTTGCCTTTACAGGCGATCCCGCGGGGAGGTTGTCGAACTGGGCGCGGCCGTTCTCGTCGGTCTTCACGGTTCGGACCTTTCCGGCCACACGCAGGTCGACGGGGTGTCCTGCGATGTTGTTCGACAGGCTGCCGCGAATCAGCCGAACCGAGATACTGCCTGCCGGAAGATCATCCACTGGACGCGGGATGCCCGACATCTGCTTGGGATCCGGCATCTGGAATTGCGCGCTCAACTGAGCCAGGCTCGCGAAAGCGCAGATCACGCCGGGCAGGACGGCCCGCAGGAGCCCAATCCGCGTAATTCCCATCCGCCATCCGCTATCCGCGATCCGCAATTTACAGCCTTGCCCCGCAGCTCTTGCAAAACTTCGCGTCGTCATCGTTCACTGTCGAACAGTGGGCGCACGTGGCCCCGGTGCTGGTGGCCGGGCGGTTCAGTCGAGCATCGCCGGCGATTTTCTTCGCGACGTCGCGCTCAATCTGCTCGCGGTATTCGGCGCCGGCATCGAGCTGACGCATAAGGCGCGTCGCGCGCGCCCGCAGGCGGCCGGACATGTCCTTCCAGTCCTCCTCGGAGAGCTTGCCCATCGCGCGATCGAACTCGAGCTCTTTGATGGCCCGCAGTGTGAGCAGTTTCTCGCGCTCCAACGCGGCGCGCGTCCGCCGTCCAATCGTCGGCGTGCGATCCTCTTCGTTCGTAACCAGCGGCTTCACCGCGCGTAACGCCGCCATCCCGACGAATGCGGCGCCGGCCATCAGAATGGAGAGGAGGATGACCGCGATCACACCCTGGCCGCGCGCCATGAACGTGGCCGCGGTCGCGCAGCCCAACGCGGCGAGAACGAAGAATTGCCAGGGCTGAAGGCTCTGTTCTTTCGACGGGGCTTTTTCAGTCGAGGTCGCGGAGCTCATCGTCGAGACGCTCTTCGAGGTCCGGGTCGGCGGCGACGGGGGCGTCCGCCCTGGCGGGAAGATGCCGGGACCAGCGGACCGCGGCGAAGCCGACCAGCAGGGCGCCAGTCGCGCCGGCAGCATAAGGGAACAGCCACGCGAGACGGTTGAAGCCCTTGTCAACTGGCGCGCCAAGCATCTCCTCCGACCCGTACTTCGTCATGAAGGCTTGGATGATCTCGTCGCGCGACTTGCCTTGATCGATCAACGCCGCGAGCTCCCCGCGCATTTGATGCGCGACGACACACGCGTCCTTCCGGCACTCGGCAAGATTCTGGTGGCCGCATCCGCCGCAGGTGCAGACGATCTCGTGCTGCATCTCTTTTTCGAACGGCGTGCGGGCATAGAACGACGACCGCGTATCCTCGCTGCCGCCCATGCCCGGCTGCATGCCGGTCGCTCCCGGCACCGACCCGGATTGAGCTTCGGCTGCGGATCCGGATTGGGCAGTTAACGCGGTCCCGCCCAACAGCATCAGAGCCAGCAGCAAGCCGACTGTCGTCGTTGCCGCCTCGGCCGGCAGCCGCGAGACGGCGAAAGCAAAAGAACGCTCCGGCAGCAAGGCGATGCCAGTGCCGATCGCCATGACGCCGAAGCCAAACCAGATCCAATTCACCAGTGGGTTGACATGAAGCTCGAGCGTCGCCGATTGATCAGCGAGGTTGAATCCGCCCAGGACGGCGTAGAGGTCCTCGGCGACGGTCCTTCGAATCGCGACTTCGGTGGTCGGCTCCTGTTCGTGCCGGCGATACGCCCACCTGGCCGGATAGAGCCCGTCAACCTGCTGACCGTTGACGAACACCGACAGGTAGGCCGTCGTCATCTGCTTTTGTCCATCGTCGGCGACTTTGATGCCGTTGTTGCGGACCGTGTAGCGGCCGATCGTGGTCTCGGCGCCAGGCTTGAGCAACACCTGTTGATCGAGCTTGCGCGCGTTTCCGGCAAAGCCGAAGAAGATGAGCACGATGCCCACGTGAACGATGTAGCCGCCGTAGCGGCGCTTGTTGCGTCCGACGAGGCCTACAAGAGCGGTAAACAGGTCGGTGCGGGTGTTCTTCTGGCGGACCCGCGCGCCCCGCCAGAATTCCTGGACGACCGTTGCGACGACCATGCCGCACAACGCGAAGCACAGCCCCGCCGACCAGACGGGAATCTTGAGGGCCAGCGTCGCGCCGAGGGACACGAGCCCGCCCGCCGCGGGCCAAAAGAACTGATCGACGAGGTTCTTGATTGTCGATCGGCGCCACGCAAGCAATGGTCCAAGGCCGGTCAGGCCGAGCAGCACCAGGCCAACGGGTATGAGCCACTTATTGAAGAACGGTCCGGCAACCGTCAACCGCTCCCCTGTGATCGCCTCGCTCAACGTCGGGAACATCGTTCCGAAGAGAACGAGCATCGCGGAGAACAACAGAATCCAGTTGTTGACGAGGAAGGCCGCTTCGCGCGACAGCCACGAGTCCAGCTCATTGCGCGCCTTGAGCAACGGCAGTCTATAGATCACGAGGCCAAAGCTGAACGCGAGGATCGCGACCATGAAGCCGGTGAACAACCACGCAAGCGTCGTGTCTTGTCCGAACGCATGGACCGACTGCACGACGCCTGAACGCGTCATGAACGTTCCGAAGATTGTGAGAAAGAACGTGACGATGACGAGCGTCACGTTCCAGACGCGCAGCATGCTCCGCCGCTCCTGCACCATCACGGAATGCAGAAATGCGGTGGCCGTGAACCAGGGCAGCAGCCCGGCGTTCTCGACCGGATCCCACGCCCAGTAGCCGCCCCATCCCAGCTCCTCGTACGCCCATATCATGCCGAGGGTCAGCCCGAAGGACAGGAACAACCAGCTGAACATCGTCCAGCGGCGTACGGCGCGCAGCCACGAATCGTCGAGATGGCCGGTCATCAAGGCAGCGATCCCGAACGCGAAGGGAACCGTCATCCCGACGAAGCCGGTGTAGAGCGACGGCGGATGAATCGCCATCCAGTAGTTCTGGAGCAGCGGATTCAAGCCTTCGCCTTCCTGCGGCGCGCCAGCCACGTAGGTCGCAAACGGATTCTTGTGCACGACCATCAGGTACAGGAAGAACATCTGAACGACCGAGATGGTCGCGACGACGTACGGAATCAGCTCGCGGTGACGCTCGCGGTTTACGTAGACCGCGATGCTGCCGAAGACAGACAACAGGAAGACCCAGAACATGATCGAGCCGTCCAGCCCGCCCCAGTACGAGGTGATCTTGTAGAACAGCGGCTGCACGCTGTCCGAGTAGTGGACGACGTACTTGATGGTGTAGTCGTTCGTCAGGAAGGCGTTGACCATGACGGCCGACGCGCACGTCATGAGTGCGCTGATCAGGTAGAACGCACCAATGCCGCTTTCCACAAGCGGGCGCGATCCGCGCCTGGTCCCGACCACGGTCGCGACCGCGGAGTAGCTGCAGACGACGAACGACGCGAGAAGAAGAAACGTCCCAAGCGCCGCCATTGTGACAGCTCCCCTACGTCCCGGCCCCGGTGGCCTTTTCCTCGTACTTGGACGGACACTTTGCGACAACGCCGTTTGGATCCGTGTGGAAGCCTTGCGACGTGAGGCGCCCTCTCAGCACGACTTCAGCTTCGTCCTTGAACGTGTCGGGGACAATGCCCTTGTAGGTGGCGTCAACGATTGTGCCGGACTCGCCGGAGCGGGCGGGGTTGTTCTGCACTTTGAACTTGTACTCAAGCGTGCTGGGCTTGACCATGATCGAGCCCGGCACGACGTACCCGTGCAGTTGCAGCGCCTTCCCTTCCCATGCCTCGCGATTGGCCATGACCTCATCGACATGCTTGAAGTACTCGGTCCCGTCGCGAAGGGTCGACCACATCAGCCCAGTGAAGGCGAGCGCAAGAACGGCCGCGGTGACGCCCATCTTGATATATCGATGTGTCATAAGGACTTCCGGGAAAGAACCACCTTGAGAATAGCTCGACTTCTCACCCGATGCAAGGCAGGAGTCCCGTTCCGAGGAGGTCCGCGACCGCGGCGACGGGAAGGCCGACGACATTTGAATACGATCCCTCGATTCTCGGGATAAAGCGCGAGGCCAACCCCTGGATGGCATACGCTCCAGCTTTGTCGCGGCCCTCGCCGCTGGCCAGATAATTGGCGATCTCCGCGTCGGACAACGTCGCGAATTGAACGCGAGTCGTTTCGACACGCCCAAGCTCGGATGTGCCCGACCTCAGGCTGACCCCGGTCATCACGTCGTGCCAACGCCCTGAGAGCCTCTGCAACATCGAGGAGGCTTCATCATCGCTTCCAGGCTTGCCGAGGATTTCTCCGTCGACCACGACGGCCGTGTCGGCGCCGAGCACGATCGCACGAGGTCCGACGAGAGCCGTCGCTGCGGCAGTCTTCTCCGCCGCGAGCCTTCGGACGTACGCCGCCGGCGCCTCGCCCTCACGAACGCGTTCGTCGATGTCGGTGACGATGATGTCGAACTCGAACCCGGCGAGGCGAAGTAGTTCTGCGCGGCGCGGCGACGCCGACGCGAGGATCAGGCGCATGCTAGACTCAATTATGAATCCCCTTGCTCACGTCATTCCTGGCGCCTTGCTCCAGTTGCTGCGGGACGTTCCGCTGTCCAGTGGAAAAGTCGGCTTCGCGTGGCGCGCGGCAGTAGGCCCGGCTCTCGACCGCGCCACGCACGTGAAGCTCGAGGGGCGCTTGCTGATCGTCGAGACGACGAGCGCGCAATGGTCGCGGGAAGTCATGCGCGCCTCCCCCGTCATCTTGAGAAGGCTCGAGGAACTGCTTGGCCCGCAGGTGGTCGAGCGCATCGAGGTCCGCCGTGCTTGATTCAGTCATCGTGAGCGCTGTTCGAACGCCCACCGGCAAGTTTCTTGGCGCGCTCAAGAGCTTGACCGCGCCCGAGCTCGGCGCACTGGTTGTAGCCGAGGCCGTCCGCCGGGCTGGGGTTGATCCCAGGATTGTCGACGAATGCATCATGGGCAACGTCGTCTCGGCCGGCCTCGGACAGAATCCGGCTCGGCAGGCGGCGCTCAAGGGTGGGCTGCCGGACCATGTGGCGGCTGTGACGGTCAACAAAGTCTGTGGGTCAGGTCTGAAGGCCGTCATGCTCGCCGATCAAGGGATTCGCGTGGGCGACATCGACATCGCCGTTGCGGGAGGCATGGAGTCGATGAGCAACTGCCCGTATCTGTTGCCGCGCGTCCGCGAAGGGCTCAGGATGGGGAACGGCGAGGTCGTTGATTCGATGATCAATGACGGTCTGTGGTGCGCCTTCGAGATGTGCCACATGGGCAACGCGGGCGAGGTGGTCGCGGAGCGGTACAACGTCGGCCGCGATGCGCAGGATGCGTATGCCGCTCAGAGCCACGCCAAAGCGGCGCGCGCGACGACCGAAGGAGCATTCAAGGAAGAGATCCTTCCCGTGTCGATTCCGCAGCGGAAGGGCGCCTCCGTGGTCGTGGATCGGGACGAGCCGATCCGCGCCGACACGACCGTCGAGGCGCTGGCGGCCTTGAAACCGGCATTCAAGAAGGACGGAACGGTAACAGCCGGCAACGCGCCCGGTGTCAACGATGGGGCGTCCGCGGTCGTGGTCATGGCGGCGGAGCGCGCGAAGTCGCTGGGGCTCACACCGCTCGCGCGGATAGTCGCGCAGGCGACGAGCGGCCTCGCGCCGAAGCTGGTGCTGATGACACCGGTCGAGGCGGTGCAGCGCGTCGTGGAAAAGGCGGGGTGGAAGCTGCAGTCGGTTGATCTCTTCGAGCTGAACGAAGCATTTGCCGTCCAGGCCGTTGCGGTGCTCAAAGAGCTCGGCATCGATCCGGCGACGGTCAACGTCAACGGCGGGGCCGTCGCGCTCGGCCACGCGATTGGATCAAGCGGATCGCGCGTGCTGACCACGCTCATCTACGCGATGAAGCGTCGCCATGCGAAGCGCGGGATCGCGACGCTCTGTCTCGGCGGCGGTAACGGGGTGGCGCTCGCGATTGAGCTCGGCGTTTCGTAGTCCGTCATATGTCATACGCGACGATCCACCGGCAGGCGCCGATCGACGAGTAGCGAGCCACGGGCCGCGAAGCGATGGTCATCAAAAGCGTCGGCGTGGTCGGCGCGGGCACGATGGGCAATGGCATCGCCCAGGTCTTCGCCCACGCCGGGTTTTCAGTGACGCTCGTCGACGTGGCGCAGCCGATGCTCGACCGCGCGCGAGACACGATCGAAAAGAGCCTCTCCAAGTTCGTCGAGAAGGGAAAGCTGACCGCCGGCGCCCGGGATGCCGCGTTGGGGCGGCTGGCGGCGACGACGCACCTCGACCGGCTGGCTGATGTCGATTACGTCGTCGAAGCCATCGTCGAAAACGCCGAGGCGAAGCGCGCGCTGTTCATGTCGCTCGATACCCTTGCGCGGCCCGAGGTCATTCTCGCATCGAATACGTCGTCCATCTCGATCACGCTCATCGGCGCGGCCACCAAGCGCCCGGACAGAGTACTCGGAATGCATTTCATGAATCCTGTGCCGTTGATGACGCTCGTCGAATTGATCCGCGGGCAAGTCACGTCCCAGGAGGCGATGACGGTCGCGTCGGATCTGTGCAGGGCGCTCGGGAAAACGCCGGTCGAAGCGGCGGACTACCCCGGCTTCATTGCAAACCGGATCCTCATGCCAATGATCAACGAGGCGGTGTTCGCGGTCATGGAGGGTGTCGGCACCCCGGAGGCGATTGACGCCGTGATGAGAGGCGGTATGAACCATCCGATGGGTCCACTCACCCTCGCCGACTTCATCGGGCTCGACGTCTGCCTAGCTATCCTGGACGTGCTGCACGATGGTCTGGGCGATCCGAAGTACCGACCGTGCCCGCTCCTGCGTCGGATGGTTGCGGCCGGTCACTTGGGTCGCAAGTCCGGGCGCGGCTTCTACTCTTACTAGCCAGCACGCTTCCACTCCCCACCCGGCTTGGTCCAGCCAGGGCTCTTCTTCGCTCGAGCCAGGCGGCCAGCGCTACTGGGCCGAGGATCGCGATTTCTTGCACGAGGGCGAGCGCATTGGTGCGCATCGACAAGGCTGAGAACACATCGCGGCGCGCGGTTCCCCTGAAGAGATCGAGATCCGAGATGAACCAGCGGTCGCTGAACGGCCAGAGGATCTGCAGGCCGCGAGGCGGGGTGTCGTCGGCACCCAACCAATCCAGAAACAGATGCGAGGCGTATGCCGCCGTGCACGCGAGCACGACCTGCCACGCAATGACGGCCCGGCGACTCCCAACCCTCCCAGGACCTGTGACCCGACCTGTCACGGTCATGGCGATGATGGAAAAGATTGCAACTACCGCCACCGCGAGCAGGCTGTGTGTACCTGCCCGATGGGCATAAGGTACGAACAGATCCAGATCGGGTGCTGCGGCGAGGAATGCGCAAAGAAGCGTGAAGGCGTCGATCGAGCCCGGGGATGGACCCTCGGTCCAGCGCGGCACGACGTTCAGAGCCGCTTCCGGCGTCGAGCCCGGCGTTTGCGGGCGAGCGTCCAGGGTTGAAAGAGGTCCGGGCCCCCTCAGGTTGACGCTCCACGCAATCGCGGCGCCCGCGAGGGCGTGGCCAATCGGGCTAGGCATCGAGGCCAGTATCATGGCAGATTCTGGGCTGCCCGGGGGAGAGAGGCGAAAGTCTCCAGTTTACTAACATATTCTTGTTCAATGAGTTCTAGCTCATGATACGCATTATTGCCATTGACTTTCGCCAGGCACGTTTCTAGAATACCTCAGCCGCCAAGGAGATCCCCATATGCCCTCAATCGACCGTGACCAGGATCGCGAGAAGGCCAAAGCCGTCGACCTTGCGTTTGCCCAAATCGAGAAGCAGTTTGGCAAAGGGTCGATCATGCGCCTCGGCCAGAAGGGCGCCATCCAACCAATCGACGCCATTCCGACGGGCGCTATCAGCATCGACTTCGCACTCGGTGTGGGCGGCGTCCCTCGCGGGCGCGTCGTGGAGATCTTCGGCCCCGAGTCGTCGGGCAAGACGACGCTGGCGCTGCAGGTGATTGCTGAAGCTCAGAAGCTTGGCGGAATGGCGGCTTTTGTGGATGCCGAGCATGCGCTCGACGCGGCCTATGCGCAGAGACTCGGCGTCGACATCGACAACCTCCTCGTGTCGCAGCCTGACAATGGCGAGCAGGCCCTCGAAATCGTCGAAGTGCTCATTCGCTCGAACGGTGTCGACGTCGTCGTCGTCGATTCCGTGGCAGCCCTGGTACCGAAGGCCGAAATCGAAGGCGACATGGGCGAGGCGCAAATGGGGCTGCAGGCCCGCCTCATGTCGCAGGCGCTCCGCAAGCTGACCGGGGCCGTGGCAAAGTCCAGGACCAGCTTGATCTTCATCAATCAACTGCGCGAGAAGATCGGCGTGATGTTCGGCAACCCCGAGACGACGACCGGTGGACGCGCGCTCAAGTTCTACTCCTCCGTTCGACTGGACATCCGCCGTATCGCCAGCATCAAAGATGGCGACGTCGTCATCGGCGGACGGACGCGCGTGAAGATCGTCAAGAACAAGGTGGCGCCTCCCTTCCGCGAGGCCGAGTTCGACGTGATGTACGGTGAGGGCATCTCGCGCACGGGCGATCTCCTCGATCTTGCGGTCGACAAGCGGATCGTGGAGAAGGCAGGCGCCTGGTTTGCCTACGGTGGCGAGCGTCTGGGCCAGGGACGGGAAAACGCCAAGCAATTCCTCAAAGAGAATCCCGACGTTTACAAGGCCATCGAGGATCGCGTCCGTCGTGAGCTCGGCATGACACGCGAGACAGAGGCAGTCCCGGTCTGACGCGTCAACCTTCTGCCCGGCCCTCGCGTCCAAATCCCCTGGAATCGAGATCCGGGAGGCCTGGTATGCGTGTGTTTTCCCGCATGTTCTGGAAACCCTGCGAGTTCCCAACCTCTTGCACTCTTCGAGGCTCTCCGAGGTTCGCCGGGCTCGTCGTGGTCGGGCTTGTTGTGCTTCAGACGATTTCTGGCCGCGCGCAGGCACCCGCGGATATGCAGGGCGCAATTCACGGAACATGGACAGCCGAGCTCCACAACGGCAAAGTCTTTCTCCAGGTACGCGCTCCCGCCCCACGCGACTGGAACGACCGCGGGAGCGGCGACTGGTCCATGGGCCAGACCCTTCCAATCGACGAACTGGCCGGCCTCCCGCCGAACGATGAGCAACTGACCGCGTCGAACGTCAAGTTCGACATGCGTCGAGAGGCCGGCACGCTGGCCTTCGAGGGGTCGTTCCGCGACGGTCGCGGCGCCGGGCTGTTCGCGTTCGCCCCTCGCGCCGAGTTCGTCACCGAGATGAAACGGCTCGGGTTCAGCGACGACCTGCCACTGTGGCGCCGGTACCAGCTCGCGGTGCACGATGTGGGGCCGCGCTACATCGCGGCGCTCAAATCCGAGGGTTACGACAAGCTGACGCTCGACGAGGTCCAGCGGGCGAAGACCCACGGAGTCAGCATCGATTACATTCGAGAGATCAAGGGCCAGGGATTCCGAGCCGCGACGCTGGAAGGCCTCGTTCGCTCGCGCGACCACGGCGTGACAGGTGACTTCATCAAGGCGATGAACGCCGAAGGCTACAATGCCGCGACGCTGGAAGAATTCGTCCGGCTGCGGGACCATGGTGTGACGCCCGCCTACGTTCAAGAGATGAAGCGCGCCGGCTTCACGAGCGCGACGATCGAAGACCTGGTGCGCGCGCGCGATCACGGCGTGACTCCGGAGTTCGTCAAGGAGATCGGCGGGCTCGGCCTGACGGTCCCTACGCTCGAGGGCTACGTCCGGCTGCGGGACCACGGCGTGCGGGCCTCGTTCGTCAACGATCTCAAGGCGGCTGGTTATGACAAGCTCGCGACCGAGGATTTGATCCGCCTCCACGATCACGGCGTGACCCCGGCGTATGTTCGCGAGCTCGCCGCCAACGGGTACAAGAACGTGCCGCTCGACGAGATCATCCGCGCGAGAGACCACGGGGTGAGCGCCGACTACGCCGCGGACATGAAAGGGCTCGGGCTGAAGGAGCTGACGCTCGCGCAGCTGGTGCGGCTGCGAGATCACGGCATCTCACCCGGATTCGTCAACCACGCGCGCTCGCGCGGGTTCACGGCGACGGATCCGGAGGAGCTCGTGCGCCTCAAGAACGGCGGGCTCTGGAGGGACAGATAGTCCCCGTGTGGCCCCATCCGATGCTTGCGCGGCGCGCGAAATAACGGCTAAGATCGCGTGTTCGTGGTCTCGTGCTTGGCCGTTCGCGTGGCGAGGTAGCTCAGTTGGTAGAGCATACGACTGAAAATCGTAGTGTCGACGGTTCGATTCC
>DATKHR010000227.1:0-24537 GCA_035510155.1 Vicinamibacterales bacterium | reverse complement strand
CACTTCGATCGTCGCTGAACCGTACGGCTGCTGAAAGCTGTAATTCGCTCGCGCGTCCACCGTCGACGTCATGCCAAAGCCGTAGAACCCGACCTGGGTCGCTTCTCTCCAGCCGCCGATCGCACTGAACGTGGCGCGCCGCCCGAACAAGCCTGGCGCGATGAACTCAGCTTCAATTCGCTTGTAGCCCGAGGGCGTGATGCTGCCACGAATGTCGAGCGTGTTGCTGGGGCTCACGAAGAGCAAGTACCCGGCGCCGATGGTGAAGCCGCCGCCCGAGTACGCGTTTTGGAAGAAGGCGTGCCAGTGCATCTGGCCACCCAGAAACGCGTCGTAGACACGCGTCACATACGCCTCGACCTTGGTGGGCTTCGCAGCGGTGAGCGATGCGGCCTTCCTCGCCTGATCCTGCTCGATCAGGCCGGCGCGCGACCCCGCTTGCTGATCTTGCGGCTCCAGAGGGACTGTGAGCTCCGCTGCGACCGCTATCTCCTGCCGAACGGCCTGCTCCGGCGCGACAGCCTGCTCCTGGGCGGTCGGCGCGGTGCCGGCTGCGAGCATCACGGTCACGACGACCGCGGCCGGCCGTGTCATGGCAGGCTCAAGACCGTGACAACGACGCCGCCGCCCTTGGGAACCGCGAGTGGCGCAAGAGTGACGCGCGCCTGCCGCAGCTGGAGGGTGACCACGCGGCCGGAGGCCATTCCGAGGAACGCGCCGAACACCACATCGCTTGCCCAGTGCTGGTTGTCGGTGATCCGAGACGCCCCGGTATACCCGGCGGCGAGGAAAGCCGGCAACCCGACCTTCCAGCCGTAGTGTTCCTGCAGCACCATCGCTGTCGCGAACGACGCCGACGCATGACCCGACGGGAACGAGTAATTGCTCCCGTCCGGGCGCTTGCGCTGCGCGACGACCTTGATGAGGTATGTCCAGCTGGCGACGGAGATCTGCGCCCGGAGAAGGTCGCGACCGGCCTCCGCGTGACGCTCGCTGCCGGCGGCAGAGGCGATGCCCCACAACGCGGCCGCAACGGGAATCTGGAACAGTTGCGATCCGTAGATCGAACCGCCCGGCAACGAGATGGCATTCGGGCCCGTAGCCGATTGCTGGATCGAGTCGTCCGCTGCGTGCATCGCCAGCGCGGCGCCGCCGCCGATGCCGAGCCATAAGCCTGTCTCGACCGAGAAGAAATTCTTGTAGTCGCTCCCGACATCGCGCACGAACCGCTTGGCGACTCCTCCGTCCGCCGCCGCTGCGCTGTCCGCCTGCCGTTGCTCCGGCTGTGGGTCGCTCGCAGGCGCGGTCGGCGCCTGCGCGCTCGCCGGACGCGCCGCCAGCCCGGCGGCGATCGTCACGGCGAGCCCCCACGTCGCGAGCCGTTTCACGGCGTGCTCCTCTGTCGTGCGCGGTTCTCCACTAGCTGTTCACTTGGCCGGCTCGAGCGAGAGAATCATCGCGTCCGTCCAGGTGATGTCAACTTTGTCGCCGACCTTCACTTTCGCCAGCGCCGCCTTGTCCTCGACCCGGCTGCTGTATTTCCAACCGTTCGGTCCTGTAAACGTGATCGACGGCACGTTCTGGTCGATCGCCGCGATCGTGGCCGTAATCGTGCGCTGGTGTGAAATCGTGCCGGCGGTCGCCGTTTCGGACCGCACGGCGCCTCCCGACGCCGAGTTGACGTCTGGCTCGCCGGCCGGCTTCAGCCTCAGCACGAGGTTCTCGTAATACTTCGCCGTGATTTTGTCACCGATTTTGAGCGTGTCGAACGCCTTGAAGCTCTCCGAGAAGTAGAACTCGTCGTAGTTCCCATCGGCTTTCTTGACCGTCGCCACTCGATTGCCGTGGTCGATGGCCTCGACGGTTGCCGTCACGGTTTTTGTCTCGCCGGGAATCGTCTTTGTCTGGGCGGACGAATCCACGGCCATCAGGACGAGAGTCGCAGCGCCAAATACGATCAGTCTCTGCATGGTTCCTCCTCTTGCCCCGCCCGAACGGCGTCGTCACGTACCGCGGCCCTTCGACCGATAGCGCCGGCCGATCCGAGCGCCGCTCAACTGTCCGCGAGGCGCTGAAAACAGCCGTCGAAAGAGCACGTCTCGTGCCGCACCGGCGGTGCGAACACCGCGTGTTTGTCGGGGGATCGCGGAAACATGCCGTCTGCGAATGCAGCGAAGCGCGGCCCGCAGTCCGGGGGGTCGGGGAAACATCCGAAATGTCGGGGGGGCGCCGCGTGAAGCGGGCTACTTCTTCAGCGGCAACCGCTTGAGGAGATCGTCATCGCCCGAGCCGTCAGCTTCCGTCGCGCTATGGGCGGCGCCGCCAGGTCGAGATCGCCGTCACCCGGCCGCGGTCGTCGAATGACGAGAGCTTGAGGACCTCGCCGTTGATTTCGTATTTGCGCCGCCGCTCGGGTGTGAGCACTTCGTTCGGATCGACGTTGCCGGTCAGGTCCATCAGTTTCAACTCGCTCTTGGGCACATCGATCACGGCTCGTCCTTTGAATGTGAGGATGCTCGCTTGACGTGCGGCGCGCGGAGCGTCCGGATCCGTCGTGTGCGCGTCGATGGTCAAGTTGCCGTACTCGTCGTAGGTCAGCGTTCCGGACGCGTCGATGGGCTCTCGCTTGCTGCTATCGCTCTCCTCAGGCACCGCCTCGAGCGCGACGAGATCCCACGTGCCGGTCAGCTGGCGCCGCGCCGATTCAAGCGCCCCCGATCCGGGGTCCGAACCCAGAGGAATCGGGTTGTTCATCGGCGCGGCCGTCCCGGGCCTCGAGATCGGCCCCGGCGAGCAGGCCGCCGCGAGCACCGCGACGGCGGCTGCCACCGCATATCTCAAAAGGATCGAGGACCGCCGAACGCTCACGTACCGCCTCACGACCTGACCCGACCTGCCGAACGACGCTTCACCACCTGACGCCGAACGTCAGCGGGAAGTACGCCGCGCTCGTGTTCGTCGTGGTGCAGGCGGAGCAATTCGCAACGGTCTTGCCCCAAACGTAGTGATACCGCGCCTCGACGTAGAACTTCGCGGATTCCAGGTGCCCGAACGTGACCCCGCCGCCGAAGTTGATGCCGAAGTCGTTCTCCGAACGGTCGGCGATGACCGTGTCGACGGCCACGAGCGCTGGGTAGCACACGTACCAGTACGGGTCACACACCGTCGTGTAGCCGGTGCTCGGTGTCGTCAGGTGGACAATCCGATGGTAGTAGCCGCCGCCTCCGAGGACGTACCCGCCGATGGGGCTGTCTTTCGGGTGAACCTTGTAGACCCCGTCGAACAGGGCCGAGTGAAACTGGTGATTGCTCTGAACCAACGCCGACGAACCCGCCGAAGCGACGGGTTGGGGGAAGACAGTGATCGTCTTGTCCGGACCGGTCATGTGGGCGTACGTGTACTCGCCTTGGACGCCCCACGTCTCGCTGACGTTGTAGGTCGCGCCGATGGTGCCGTTCCAGCCGGCGTTGAAATCGTTCTTGACATTCGTCGACGGGAAGGCCCATCCGAACCCGAAGAAGACGTCCACTGGTTTGTGATCCTGGGCGCTCGCCGGCGCCGCCGCGCTGAGCAAGACCAAACCCGCCGCTAGTATCGTTCGCATACCACTCTCCCGCGAAGAAGAAGGTCCGATGACGCGCCTCGATCGCGCCGCCATACGTCGGTGAGCACCGACGGTGCCAAGGTCCGCTGCACCGGGCGTGAGGGCGAAAATCCTAAGGAATTGGCGTGCTAATCGGCCGCCGGCCCGTTTCACCGCCAAAAAGTTGACACGGGCGTGACCCGAAATGTCGGAGGCGGCCCGAGAGTGTGGATAGCCACCGAGCTACCTTCACTTTAGAGCAGCGACGGCCATTCAGCAGGGATCTGAGTCACTATGGATAAGAGCGGCAGGAAGTCGCGCCAGCTCAACCTTATTCACGAATATCACGGTCGAGCTCGCGGGGCAGCCATGTAAAACATTCAGTCCCCCCTCTGTCATTTGTTCCAACACTTTCTACCGGATCTCCAGTATTCAAGCGGTGCTGCCCGACGTAAGTTCGGGCTAGGGTGCGGGCCAGCACGCACCCGTTGTCGGTCGGGGATCTATATTCAGGTTAAAACGACCCCCCAACATTACGGAGAAGTTGGAATGTTTGTCGAAGCTCGCAAGACAAGAGCGATCCCTCAGGTCGATCGTCTCTTTGCCTGGACCTCGACTACGCCGCACCGTGGAAACGGAAGCGACGTTGCCAGCCGCGTCGCCCGTCTCTCGGTCGAGCAGTTCCCTCATGGGCTGATGATTCTGGGGGAGGGGCGTACGGTCCTGGGCGCGAATCGTCAAGCTGACACGATTTTCGCCTATCCCACCGGCGAGATGATTGGCGTGCCGATCTCACTCCTCCTCCCGGAACAGTCGCGATTCGTCCACGCCGAGCTGTGGAGGGAGTTTTGGAAGCCTTCAGAGAGCGGGAGGTTGGCCTCCGATCGGACCGTGGGCGGGCTGCGCAAGGACGGCGTGATTGTTCCGCTGGAGGTTGCGCTCAGCGTCTTGGTTGAGGGGCGCTCACGGTATCTGGTCGCCTCGATCGTCGACATCACGGAGCGTCTCAATCTCGAAGCGCGCCTGGATGCGGCCACAAACGAGCAGCTAGGCTTCCAGCGGCTCATTGGCGACATCGCCGCCCGTTTCGGAAGTGTCGAGCCCGACTCAGTCGATGAGGCGATCGTGGAAAGCCTGCGCCACATCGGCGAGGCTCTCCGCCTGGACGTCGCAATCTTCTGGCGGAAGAACTCGGGTGACGCGATCGTCGTTCCCACGCACTACTGGGTGCGCCCACCCCATCCGTCGCCGCCTGAAACGCTTCCGATTGCGTCGATCCCCTTCGTGATCGCCAAGCTCGAGGCCCACGAGGCCTATTGGTTCAGTAGAACGGATGAAGTGCCCGAGCAGGTCGACCGCGAGACATTTCAGCGGCTCGGGCTGCATTCCGCGGCGATCATCCCGGTCAGCTCCAAGGGAGAAGAGGGCGTCCTGGCCGCCCTGGCCTTCAGCTCCATGACGCGAGAGCAGGAGTGGCCGCCGGCGATCATCGAACGCCTCCACCTTGTCGCGGGAGTGGTGAGCCAGGTATTTGCCCGCCGAGCCAGCTACATGGCGCTTCAGAAGGCGCTCGACGAGATCCGCCGGTTGCGCGATCGACTCGCTGCCGAGAACGTCGAGCTCCGGCGCGACGTCAAGGTCATCAGAACCTCGCAGCCGATCGTGTCGGAGAGCCCGGCCATTCTGCGCACCCTCGCCCAGGTCCAGCAGGTCGCGCCCACACCGGCCACTGTTCTCTTGCTCGGTGAGACCGGATCGGGCAAAGAAGTGATCGCCCAGGCGATTCACGATCTCAGCCCCCGGCATCAGCGCTCGATGGTGCGCGTGAGCTGCGCAGCCATTCCGACGGCGCTCATCGAGAGCGAGTTGTTCGGCCGTGAGCGGGGCGCGTACACCGGCGCACTGTCGCGTCAGATTGGCCGGTTCGAGGCCGCCAATCACTCGACGCTGTTCCTCGACGAGATTGGCGATCTCCCGATGGAGGTGCAGGTCAAGCTTCTCCGAGTGCTGCAGGAACGCGTCATCGAACGGCTCGGGAGCACGCAGCCGATCAAGGTGGACGTTCGCATCATCGTGGCGACGAATCGTAATCTCGAGGAGGCCGTCCGCGACAAGACGTTCCGGCAGGATTTGTTCTATCGCGTCAACGTGTTTCCCATCGTCGTCCCGCCGCTGCGCGAGCGCCTCGAAGACATTCCGGGCCTGGTGTGGAGCTTCATCGACGAGTTCTCCAGGCTCTTCGGCAAGGGGATCGAGTCGATCTCGGCCGAGAGCATGCGCGACTTGCAACGCTACCCCTGGCCCGGCAACGTTCGCGAGCTCCGCAACGTCATCGAACGGGCGGTCATCATCGCCACGGGCCGTCAACTCATCGTGCCGACGCCGCGCGCGGCAGGATTACCGCTGCCGCAAACAGCGATGACCCTCTCGGAGCTCGAAGCCGACCACATACGAGCGGTGCTCGACGGGACGAACTGGCGTGTCCGCGGACCGGGCGGCGCGGCTGAACGCCTGGGCCTCAAACCGACGACACTCGAGAGCCGAATGGCCAGGCTCGGGATCGCGCGCAAGCGGCCGGCGCAACACGCGTAAGAATTCCGGGCCCTGGGTCACGAGCCCGAGCAACGAGCCCGTGGCACGAGCCGCGAGCTGCGAGCCGCGAGTCTCAGAACTTCCAGCCCAGCGTAAAGCTGACGCCGAAATCGTTGTGCTTCTGGTTGGCCGGCGGATCGCCGTCAAAGCTCTCGAACCCGTTCAGGCTCCAGTAGAAGTCCTTCCAGAATTCGTGTCGCCACGCGCTCTGCAGCTCGACGCGGACCCTCTTGCGGCCACTGACGTTGAAGTACGACGCGGCGCTGTTCGTGATCTTGAAATCGTCGTTGCGCGACGTGAAGACATCGAGCTGCCCTCCGACGGCCGCTTCGATCGAATCGTCCGGTGACTCGCCCGAGAACTTCTCGTGGGTGTAGGCGACTCCGCTGTACAGCGACCACAGGCGACCGGTCGTGTGCACGAGATCGCGGCCCACGCCACCGCCCGCCAGGCCGCGAAAGTCGAGGGACAGTTCCTGGTTCTGCTGCAGCTGACCCCATGCGATCGCGTACCACCGGTTCCCAAGAGACCGGTTGCCGTTCACGCTGAGGCTGTTTCGCGAGATGCGGGACGCATCTTCTCGCGTCGTGAGCTGCGAGCCCAACGTGGCGCGGAGCAGGTAGTTTGCGCTCCGGTAGGTGGCCGTGCTGTTCAGCGTGTAGTGCGTTTCGAGGTCTGCTTGTGCGAAGCTGAATCCCACGTCCAGCGAACCGTCGATCCGGTTCCAGAGGCTGGTGCCGATCGGCGTGAGCCCAATCACGTCGGACATCGCCAGCGTCGTCGGCGCTCCGAGACTCTGCTCCACGATCAGCTGACCGGGCGGCGACGCGAGGAGCGACCCGTAATAATACTCCCCTGACGCGAGCTGGATCTCGAAGGTCCTCGGGCTCGTCAGGGTCGCAATCTCACCCCAGAACACCGACGCATTGCCGAGCGGATCGGTGCTGATCGTCAACACGCTGCGATCAAGCCTCTTGATCTCGCACGTGAGGCGGTCGCCGTTTCTCAGATAGACGACATCGACTTTCCCGGCGGCCGCCACGGGCCGGCCCAAAAGCAGGAGCGCGCCGGCAACCAGGAGCGCTCGGGATCGATCCGAGATTTCGGAGCCCCTCCTGCCGGGCGGAGATTGCCGGGCTGGGGATCCCGCCGGCCGGTCGAGGCAATCGCCATTAGTTCTTCGTAAGAAAGGCGGCCGAGTCGTTCTCCCGACGTTGTCACTGGATGGCACGCGACCTGCTCGCTTTTCTGGACGGTCCGAGCATCCGGCGTTCCAGACTTCGAGGTTCGGCGAGTGATTCCTGGTGTCACATGCTTTCGACCTCTGTGCGGATGACCATCGAGTGGTTCGTGCCACTCGGCCAAACGCGCCCGATCACGATGGCCCTGCATTCTCTGGCGGCCGACACCCGCACCACGCGCGGGTGCATCGGCTGCTCGGTCTCGACCGACATTGGAAACCGCGGCGCGGTGCGCTACGTCGAGGAATGGCAAACGGAGGACGACCTGCGCCGCCGTGTGCAGTCCGATACGTTTGCGCACCTGGTCACGCTGATCGAGGACGCGACCCAACCTCCGCGAATTGAGTTCGCGCTCGATCGCGGAACGCGCGGCCTCGACTTCCTTGAAGAGGTTCGAGGGTCGGCGCAGTGATCGTCGCGGCAGTTATGAAGGTCCTTCGACCCTTCGGTCGCGCGCTCGCCAGTCTGAGCGTGTGCGGCGCGCTCCTGCAATTGATGGTGCCGTTCGTGGGCGCACAGGCGGGATCGTCGTCGCCACAATCAAAGCCAACTGCGACACCGTCGTCGACGCAACCAAAGCCGCCCGCGACGCGGGGCCTCGACGGCGGATGGCCTCGCGACTTTACCACGACGACGGGCGCCATCCGCATCTACCAGCCGCAGATTGCGAGTTGGGACGGGCAGCGTCACCTCGTGGCCTACGCCGCGGTCTCGTACACCGCGAAGGGCGCCGATAAACCGAGCCTGGGAACGGTGAAGATCGAAGCCGACACCTCAGTCGCCGTCGGCGAGCGGCTGGTGAACTTTTCCCCGATCACGCTGACTGAATCGAACTTTCCGGGCGTGTCGAACGACGAGGTGCGCGCCATCGTCGCGAGAATCCAGCAGGCCATACCTGACAATTCGATGGTCATCGGGCTCGACCGCGTCCTCGCGGGTCTCGACAAGAGCCGCATCATTCCCAGGAACAACGCCGGCGTGAAGGCCGACCCGCCCGTGATCTTCTACAGCGCGTCGCCGGCCGTGCTTGTCAATCTGGACGGCACGCCGGTGTGGAGCCCGATCAAGGACAGCGACCTGAGGTTCGCCGTCAACACGAACTGGGATCTGTTCGAGTACAAGCCGACCAGCGCGTTCTTCCTGCGATACAACCACAGCTGGCTCACGGCGACCGCGACCGATATCAAGGGACCCTGGCGGCCCGCAGGCAAGCTACCTGACGCCTTCTCGAAGCTGCCGCCCGACGACAACTGGAAAGACGTCAAAGCCGCGTTGCCTGGGCAGGCGTTCGCGGAAGCATCCGTGCCCAAGGTGTTCGTCAGTACAACCCCCGCGGAGATGATCCTTTTGCGGGGCGCGCCGAATTACCTGCTGGTGAGCGGCACACGCCTCCTCTGGGTGAGCAACACCGACGCCGATATCTTCAGGCTGGGCAAAGGCGGTCCTGTGTACTACCTCGTGTCGGGACGCTGGTTCTCCGCGCCGGATTTCACCGGGCCGTGGACGTTCGCGACGCAGACGCTGCCCGATGACTTCAAGAAGATTCCGCTCTCGCACGCGCGATCGCGGGTGCTCGCGTCAGTTCCCGGCACCGCTCAAGCCGCCGAAGCCGTGCTGCTCGCGCAAGTGCCGCAAACGGCCCGAGTCGACAAGAAACTGGTGAAAGCGCCCGCCGTGGAGTACCAGGGTACTCCCGAGTTTCAGCCGATCGAACAGACGACGGTCTCGCGAGCCGTGAATACGGACAAGGACATCATCAAGGTCGGCGACCTGTACTACATGTGCTTCCAGGGCGTGTGGTTCATGGGTCGAAGCCCGAATGGACCGTGGGAAGTGACCGGATCGGTTCCGGGGCAGATCTATGAGATTCCCGCCAGCTCTCCGTCGCACAACGTCACCTACGTCACGGTCGAAGAGAACAACGACGACGCCGTCGTCTTTGCGACCGCGGCCGCCTACACAGGCCTCATGGTTGCCTGGGGTTGCGCCGTGTGGGGTACCGGGTACTACTATCCGCCGTACGTTTATTACGGCGGCTTCTACCCCGCCTATTACCCCTTCTATCCAACCTACGGGTACTACGCGTCGTACAACCCCTGGACCGGCACCTACGGCCGAGGGGTCGTGGCGTACGGCCCGTACGGCGGGGCCGGCGTCGGCGCACGCTACAACCCCCGGACAGGAACCTATGCCCGAGGCGCAGCGGCCTGGGGTCCGTACGGCGCGCGGGGCTACGCCGAGGCGTATAACCCACGCACCGGTACGGTCGGTGCGACCAGGCAAGGCTCGAACGTGTACGGCAGCTGGGGCCAGACGGGGGTCCAGCGCGGCGACCAGTGGGCGACGACCTCACGAGTGACCAACAGGGCGACAGGCACGACGACCCGCGTCACACAAGGCAGCGGCGGCGGCGAGGCCGTCACGCGCAGGGGGCCGCAGGGAACCGGCGGCGTGGCTCGGACGGGTAGCGGTGACGTCTATGCGGGCCGCGATGGGAATGTCTATAGAAAGCAGGATGGCAGCTGGCAGAAGTACGACGGGAGCGGCAACTGGAATTCGGTTCAGCAGCCGACGCCGCAGCAGCGTGAGCAGGCGCAGCAGCGGGCCAGTCAGGCGCAGGGCCAGGCCGCCAACGGCCGCTCCTCCTCCACGGATGCATCGACCGTGGGCCAGCTCAATCGAGACTCGGCGGCGCGCGCCGAAGGCGCGCAGCGGACCCGTGATGCAGGCGCGGGAAGCTCGAGCAGCTATCGGCCAAGCGGTGGGGCCCGTTCCGGTGGATTCCGGGGCGGCGGCAGGCGTCGGTAGCCAATCGACACACGAGAAACGGAGTGACCTCATGGGCCGTTTGAACCATTCGAAGATTGCCGTCCTGACTCTCATGCTCACGGCGTGCGCTCACGTCGCATACGCGCAGGCGAAGAAGCCGCCGGCCGCCGACGACCCACGGGACGTGAACTTGAGCGCCTACGTCCAGCTGCTCCGCTCCGACATCCGGGCGCAGAAAGTCGCGATCATCACCGAGGTGATGGACTTCTCCGAGGCGGAGGACGCGAAATTCTGGCCCGTCTACCGGGAGTACGAAGCTGAGCTGGGCAAGATCAACGACGAACGGCTGTCGCTGATCGATGACTACGCCAAGAACTACGACACATTGACCGATGCCGTCGCCGACAGGCTCGCCAAGGGGGCGCTCGACGTTGAGGGGAAGCGCACCGCCCTCAAGACGAAGTACTACGATCGATTCAGGTCGGCTCTCTCAGCGAAAACCGCGGCCCGGTTCCTCCAGGTGGAGAACCAGATCCTGCTGCTGCTCGATCTCCAGATTGCGTCGGCATTGCCGCTCGCCAAGTGATTGACTCCCTAAAGGTGACTGCCATGCGAAGACATCCTCTCCTGATCTCCATCGTTGCGGCGATGATCGCCGTTGCGAGTGTGACGCTGTCGGCCGACAAGGTCACGCTTCGGTCGGGCAAGACCGTCAGCGGATCGTTCATGGGCGCGGACGTCAAGACCGTTCGCCTGCTGCTGGCGAACGGCTCCATCGCCGAGTTCCCCGTGGAAGACGTCAGCGCGCTGGCGTTCTCGCCGCGCAAGGAGCCTCCACCGCCAGCGCCGAATCCGGCGCGTGCGCCCGATCCGATTACCCTGCCGAGCGGAACCGTGTTGAACGTTCTCTTGACACAGGATATCGACGTCGACGTGGCTCAGGCCGGGATGACGTTCAAGGCGCTGCTCGACGATCCCGTGATGGTCGGCGGGAAGGTCATCGTCCCGCGCAACTCGGCGGTCGTGCTGCAGGCGGCAAAGGTCGAGCAGGCCGGGAAGATGAAAGGCGCTGACAAGATCACGTTGAAGGCGAACTCGATCTCATTCGGCGGACGCAAGTACGACATTGTCACGACCCCGGTCGAGCAGAAAGGGGCGGGCGAAGGCAAGAAGACCACGCGAAAAGTGGCCGGCGGCGCCGGCCTTGGGGCGATCATCGGCGGGATCGCCGGCGGCGGCACTGGCGCGGCGATCGGCGCCGTGGCGGGAGGCGCGACGGGAGCGATCATTTCGAGCCAGGGCACGGAGCACTTGAAGCTCCCCGCCGAAACCCGGCTGCAGTTCACGCTCAACGCGGCGGTCACCGTCCAGGTGTAGCGCCTAGAGGAAACGACCTCTGCGGCAGCTTATCGGTGGCATCCGCCGCCTGGCTTTCCTGATCAATAGACTTCCGGAACGAAATGGCGCCGGCTGAGGGTCGTTTCGTCGTTGTAGGCGTGCTTTCGCGACCGGTTGGGCAGCTTCACTTTCGGGTGTTTGATCCTCTTGTGCGGAATCAGCTTGAGCAGGTAGGCGATGCAGTTGAGGCGCGCACGCTTCTTGTCGTCGGACCGGACGATGTACCATGGCGCGATGCGCGTGTCGGTGGCCTTGAGCATCGCGTCGCGAGCGCGTGAGTACTCGTACCACTTGGCGCGCGACGGCAAATCCATCGTGCTCAATTTCCACTGACGCAGCGGATCGTTGATTCGGGCCTTGAATCGGCGCTCCTGCTCTTTGTTGCCGACCTCGAGCCAGAACTTGATGAGGTGGATGCCGCCGTCAATGATTTCCTTTTCGAAAAGCGGGCAGACCTCCAGAAATCGCTTGTACTCGGCCTTCGAGCAGAACCCCATCACATGCTCGACGCCAGCGCGGTTGTACCAGCTCCGATCGAAGATGACGATTTCGCCCGCCGACGGAAAGTGCTGCACGTAGCGCTGGACGTACATCTGGCCCTTCTCCCTGTCGGACGGCGCCGGCAACGCTACGATACGGAACACGCGCGGGCTCACGCGTTCGGTGATCGCCTTGATGGAGCCGCCCTTACCGGCCGCGTCCCGTCCTTCGAACAGCACGATGACGCGCAACCCCTTTGCCTTCACCCAATCCTGGAGGACGCAGAGCCTGGCTTGCAGCCGCGTCAGCTCCTTTTCGAACTTCTTGCGTTTGAGCTTCGACATGGTGTGAACCGTGCTACTGCTGCCAACCGCCACCGAGTGCCCGGTAGAGCTCCGCGCGCGCCCGCAGCTCCGCCCCGCGCGCTTCGGCCAGGAGGAGCTGCTGGTCGAAGAGCTGCTGGTCGGCCGTCAAGATCTCGAGGTAGCTGGCGAGACCGGAGTCATAGCGGTCTCGCGCCAGGCTGGACGCGTCCTGGAGGGCGACGACCCCTGCCTGCCGTTCGACGCGCGTCGAGGCGAGCTTCTGAATCGTCACGAGGGCATTGGCTACCTCACGGTAGCCGTTGAGTGCGGCTTTCTGGTACTCGGCGACGGCGGCGTCATATCGTGCCCGCATCGCTTCGAGGTTCCGGCGGAGGCGTCCCGCCTGGAACACCGGCTGCAGCAGCCCCGCACCGGCCCCCCACACCGCGCCGTCGCCACCAAGGAACTTGACGAGATCGCCGCTGACGCCACCGAGAAAACCGGTGAGGCTGATCGTCGGAAAGAACATGGCCTTGGCGGCACCGACATCGGCGTTGGCCGACACGAGGAGCTGTTCGGCTTCGACGACATCGGGGCGTCGCTCGATCAGCGAAGCGGGAAGGCCGGCGGGAATCGGCGGTGGCAACGCCTCTTCCGGACCAAGGCGCTCGCGCGTGATTGATCCCGGCTGGTGGCCTAGGAGGAGTGAGAGCGCGTTTTCGACCACGGCGATCTGCCGTTCGATATCTGGGATCGTGGCCGCCGTGTTGGCCCGGTTCGCCTGGATCCGGTCGAGCTCCAGGCGATTCGAGACACCACCCTCGAGCCGGTCCCGGAAATACGTCACCGTCTGATCGTTCAGGACGAGCGTCTGCCGCGCGATTTCGAGCTGCAGGTCGAGCTCGCGCAGCAAAAAATAGTTGGTCGCGACGTCTCCGACGAGCGTCACGAGCACGCCGCGGCGCCCCTGCTCGCTCGCAAGCGCGAGCGCGGTCGCGGCTTCCGTTTGACGCCGAAGCCGCCCGAAGAGATCGATCTCCCAGGACAGCTGGAAGCCGTAGACGCCGCTCTGGTGCGTCGTATCGCCGCTCGATTGCTGCGAGTCGTTCTGCGACGTGCTCGACGCCTGCCGAATGTTGTAGTTGGCGACGCCGTCGACCTGCGGATACAAGAACGACTTCGCAATACCCGCCCGCGCGCGCGCTTCTTCGACGTGGGCCACCGCCGCACGCAGATCGAGGTTGTTGGCGATCGCCTCTCTGATGAGTGCCTGAAGTGCCGGATCCTCGAACACCTGCCACCACGGCGAGTCAGCCAGCAATTGCGCCTGGGCGATCGGTTCCTGGAATCGGAACTGCGGCGAGGTTGCAATCGGCGGCCGCGTGTAGTTCGGCCCGACCGGCGCGCATCCGCCGACTCCAAGCGACGAGATGGCCGCAGTGATGGCAAGACCGGAAAGACCAACGGCGCGCGGCATCTCAGTGGCTTCCGGTTCCGTGTTGGGCCGCCAGCCCGGGCGCTCCCGCGGCGACACCGGCGGGCGCATGGCGCCCCGCTCGCCCCATGACCTTCTCGACGGCCACGAACAACATCGGGATCAGACAGACGCCGAGAATCGTCGCGATGAGCATGCCGGAAAACACCGCCATGCCCATGACCTTGCGCGCCTCGGCGCCGGCGCCGGACGCGGTGAGAAGCGGAACGACGCCGAGAATGAAGGCGAAGGCCGTCATGAGGATCGGCCGGAATCGCAACTTCGCCGCAGTCATCGCCGATTCGAAAAGGTCCATCCCCGCGTCGTGCTGCATCTTCGCGAACTCGACGATGAGAATGGCGTTCTTCGCGGCCAGTCCGATGAGCATGATGAGCCCGATCTGCGCGAACACGTTATTGACGTAGCTCGGCGAGAACTGACGCGCCGCCCACAGGCCGAAGTAGGCGCCGAACGCGGCGAAGGGCGTGCCGAGGAGGACGCTGAACGGCAATCCCCAGCTTTCGTACTGGGCGGACAGAATGAGGAAGACGAGCAGGACCGCCAGCGCGAACACGACCGCGACTCCCGGCGCCTTGATCTCCTGATACGACATGTCCGCCCAGTCGTAGCTCGTATCTGTCGGCAGGACCTCACGCGCGGTCTGCTGGAGTGCCTCCAGCGCCTGCGCCGATGAGAATCCCGGCGCGGGCACTCCGGTGATTTCGGCCGCGCGGAACAGATTGAAGCGGTTGGTGAACTCCGGCCCCGCGCTCGGCCGTGTCGTCAGGAGCGTGTCGAGCGGGACCATCCCGCCCGATGGATTGCGCACGAAGAAGAGGCCGAGCTGGCTCGCATCCCGGCGGAATTCCGGCTCGGCTTGCACGTACACCTTGTACACGCGGCCGAACTTGTTGAAGTCGTTCACGTACGAGCTGCCGAGCAGGGCGCCGAGCGTCGTGTTGACGTCGGTGAGCTGGACGCCCGCCTTCGTCACCTTGCTCCGGTCGATGTCTGCGTAGATCTGCGGAACCGAGGCGCGGTACAGAGTGTTCACGCGGCCGATCTCGGGCCGCTTCCGTGCGGCCGCGATGAACCGCCCGGCCTGGGTGGCAAGGTATTCGGGCGTTCCGCCGCTGCGGTCCTGCAGCTCGAACGTGAAGCCGGCGCCCGTGCCGAGCCCTGGAATCGCCGGCGGACCGAAGGCGACGACCGCGCTTTCGCGAATCTCGCTCGCGAAGGCCTGGTTGAGCTCCTGGGTGACGACCGCCGCCGTGTGCGTGCGACCGCGCTCCTCCCACGGCTTGAGCTGGACGAAGAAGAAGCCCATATTCGAGGAATAGGCGCCGGTCAGGAGGCTGAAGCCGCTGATCGTGTTGTAGCCGTCGACCGCCTCGGTCCTTTTCAGCACGGCTTCGGCCTTTCGCATCACCGCGTCGGTGCGCTCGAGAGATGCCGCATCGGGCAGCAGGGCGTTGACGAGCAGAAATCCCTGATCCTCTTCCGGCACGAAGCCGCCCGGGATGCTGCGCACGAGTCCGACGATCACGACCATCAGCACGACGATGAACGCCAGGCTGCGCAACGTTTTCCGGGCGAGGATCCCCGCGAAGCTGACGTAGGCGTCGGTCGTGACGCCGAAGACCTTGTTGAACCCGTTGTAGAACGGCGTCAGGAGCGTCCGCTTGCCGCTCGGCGCCCTCAGCAGCATGGCCGACAACGCCGGGCTGAGCGTCAGGGCGTTGATCACCGACAGCAGGACCGAGAGCGCGATGGTGATCGCAAACTGCTGGTAGAGACGTCCGGTGATGCCGCCCATGAAGCCCACCGGCACGAACACCGCGCTCAGAATCAGACCGATGGCGATGACCGGCCCCGACACCTCATCCATCGCTTTGATGGTCGCGTCCTTCGGCGAGAGCCCGTGCTCAATGTGATGCATGACTGCCTCGACCACCACGATCGCGTCATCCACGACGATGCCAATGGCGAGAACGAGGCCGAGGAGTGAAAGCACGTTGATCGAGAAGCCGAGGAGCGGGAAGAAGATGAAGGCGCCCACGAGCGAGACGGGCACCGTCATCAGCGGAATGAGCGTCGCGCGCCAGTTCTGCAGGAACACGAAGACCACGATGATCACGAGCACGACAGCCTCGAAGAGCGTATGTACGATCTCGTTGATGCCTGCCGAGACCGGCAGCGTCGTGTCGAGCGAGACCAGGTACTCCATGTCGCGCGGGAAGCGCTTCGCGAGGTCAGCCAGTGTCGCCTTGATTTGACCGGCGACGGCCAGCGCGTTGCTGCCGGGAATCTGGTAGATCGCGATGACCGCCGCGGGCTGGCTGTTGTGGCGGCCGACGGCGTTGTACAGCATGGTCCCCAGCTCGAGGCGGGCGACATCCTTCAGGCGCACCTGCGAGCCGTCGGGGGCCGTGCGCAGGATGATGTCGCCGAACTCGTCTTCGTTGAGCAGCCGGCCCTGTGTGCGAACGGTGTAGGTGTATTCGGTTCCCGCCGCCGCCGGTGGACCGCCGATCTGGCCGGCCGGGCTCAACTGGTTCTGCTGGGCGATCGCGTTGGCGATGTCGGGGATCGTGAGCCCGAGTCGGCCAATCCGGTCCGGCCGCAGCCAAACACGCATAGCGTAGTCGCTGCCGCCGTACAGCGTGACCTGCCCGACGCCGGGGATGCGGGCGATCGTGTCGTTGATGTTGATGGTCGAGTAGTTCGACAGGAAGCTGCTGTCGTAGGTGCCGCGCGGCGACTTGATCGAGATGACCATGAGCGGAAACGCGAGCGACTTCTTCACCGTGACGCCGTACTGTTTGACCGACTGCGGCATCTGCGGCATCGCCTGCGACACGCGGTTCTGCGTGAGCACATTGTCCATGTCGAGGTTCGATCCGACCTCGAACGAGACCTTGAGCGTCAGCGTGCCGTCGTTCGCGTTCGTCGACTTCATGTAGATGCCCTGCTCGACGCCGTTGATCTGCTGCTCGAGCGGGGTCGTGACGGATGCCTCGACGTCGGTGGCGCTCGCGCCGATGAACGTCGTGGTCACCTGGATCATGGGCGGCACGATGTCCGGGTACTGCGCGATGGGCAGGCCGCTCATCGCGACGAAGCCGACGAGCACCAGGATGATCGAAAAGACCATTGCAACGATCGGGCGATTGACGAAGAAGCGCGCCATGATCTACCTGGCGTCCGCGGAGCTCTCGCCTGTCCGGCTGGGCGGGGACGGCGGCAGCGGTTTCGCACGGACGGTCATCCCGTCACCGATAGCCTGAAGGCCTTCGGCCACGACCTGCTCGCCCGGCTTGAGCCCCTCCTCGATCACCCAGAGCGTGTCGACGCGCGGGCCGACCTTGACGTTGCGGAAGGCGACTTTGTCGCCGCTCACGACCGCGACACTGTAGAGACTCTGCAGCTCCTGAACGGCGCGCTGCGGAACGAGCAGCGCCCCGGCCTTCGTGTCGAGGAGAATCCGCGCTCGCCCGTACTGACCGGGCCGCAAGACGGAATCGGGGTTGGAGAACAGAAGCTGGATGCCGAGCGTGCCGGTCGCCGCGTTGACGGCACGCTCGACCGGCCCCACCCGGCCCATCTCCGGATACACCGTTCCGTCCGCCAGCGTGAGCTGGATGCCACCGGCGCGCGGCTCAGCGCCGGCTCGTGACGGATCCCGTTTGGCCACGCGCAAGTAATCGGCTTCGGACACGCCGACGTGGAAGATGATCGGGTCGATCTGTGAGACAGTGGTCAGAAGCGTGCTCTCACCACGACCGACGAGGTTGCCGGGCTTGACTTGCGTGATCCCGACCAGCCCGTTGATGGGCGAAAACACGCGCGTATAGCCCAGGTCCAGCGTCGCTTTGTCCACCGCGGCGTTGCCGGCCTCGACTTGGGAGCGGCCCGCATCCTGAGCGGCGCGCGCGTTGTCCAGCTCCTGCTGGCTGACGGCCTGCTTGGCGACGAGCGGCGTGTAGCGCGCGACGTCGTTGTTGGCTTTCTCGAGCCTCGCCCTCGCCGTCGCCAGATCCGCCTTCGCCTGGGCCAGCGCTGCCTCCAGCGGCTTCGGATCGATCTGATAGAGGAGCTCCCCTTTGCGCACGAACGACCCTTCGCGGAAATTCACCGTCTCGAGGAACCCCTCGACGCGGGCGCGGATCTCCACGTCCTGAAAGCCCTGCGTCTGTCCGACAAGGTCGAGGTATTCCGGCACATCCTTCTGAAGGACATTGACGACGTACACCTCTGTCGGTTGAGGCGCGATGGCCGCCGGCTTCGCGCATGCGGCGTTCAGCGCGGCCGCTGCAACAACGGCGGCGATGATCGTTCGTCCCCGATCCGCTCTCATGGCTTCGTCCTTCTTTCTGCAGAGCGACAGCATACCGTCTCCCAGCAGCAGCCATGCCATCGCGACCGCAGGGGGATCGATGCCGTGGTCCCGGTTGTGTCGGCACCCCGGACACCTGGCTCGGCGCCGGGGCGCGCTCTACAGGACCGGAGGGGCTCCGAATTGTCGGAGTGCCTGGCGGGCCGCCACCAGCCGACGCCCGCATGACTTCTCACGACGCGTCGTGTCGCGGCGATCGTCTGCCTGACGCGCCCGCTCCGGTCCGTGGCACGAGACGTGCTCGGAGACGATCCCATGCGCGTTTACACCCTTTCGGCGGTCGGTATCGCCCTGCTCTGCACGATCCCGTTCACCGTCGGGGCGGCCAGCGCGCCCGACGAGGCACAAACCATCACGGCCCTGGCGACGGTCAAGACCGCAGGAGGCGCCAGCACCAGCGCCCCTTTGACGGTGACCGTCCGCCAGTTCACGACCGATGCTGAGCGCAGCGAGCTGATGGCGGCCTTGAAAAAAGGCGGGACCGCCGCCGCGCGCGCGGAGCTCGTCAAGCGCCGCGACATCGGGACGGTTCAACTCGGGGCCAGGATGACGCCCATTAAGTTCGCGTACCCGCGAAGCACCGGCGACGGCCGGTTGATCACGGTCGTCACGGCCGAACCGCTCGTGTTCCTGGGCGCCGGGCTACCGGGTGCGAAACCCACCTCCGGCTACGACCTTGGACTCGTCATGCTCCAGGTGGCAGCGTCGGGTCCAGGCAGTGGCGAGCTCGTGCCCGCCACGAAAATTCGTCTGAACGAGCAGGACGCAATCGTTACAGAGGACTACAGCGGCGAGGTCGTGCGCTTGACCAACGTGGTCGCGAAGTAGCGGCAAAGGCTCGGCATGATCTCGCTGATCGTCACGTCCGCCGCCGCCGTCGCGGCCGAGGGCCAGCAACACGGCCTCCCGCAACAGGCCGTCGAAATCGCCCGGCCGTTCGGCTTCCCGGTCACCAATTCGATGGTCGTCACCTGGATCGTGGCGCTCGGGCTGATGCTGTTCGCCCAGCTCGCCACGCGCCGGATGAAGGAGGTGCCCGACGGTTTGCAGAACTTCCTCGAGTGGCTGATCGAAGGCCTCTATCGCTTTCTCGAGGGCATCCTGGGCCCGCACCTGGTGCGCCGGACGTTCTGGTTCTTCGGCACGATTTTCATCTTCATCCTCGCCGCCAACTGGGTGGGGCTCGTACCGGGGATCGGGTCGATTGGTTGGGGGCATCAGACGCCGGACGGATTCCAGCTCGAACAGCCCTTCTTCCGAGGCGCCAACGCCGACGTCAATCTAACGCTCGCGATGGCGCTGGTGTTCTTCGCGGGCTGGATCGTCTGGGGCCTTCGCGATCTCGGTCCCATCGGGTTCCTCAAGGAGCTCTTTGCGCCCAAGGGCACGACCACGGGCATCTTGAAGGCCCTCATGGTCGTCGTGTTCTTTGCTGCGGGCTGCTTGGAGGTCGTCTCGATCCTGTTCCGCCCGGTCTCGCTCAGCTTTCGTCTGTACGGAAACATTTTTGCCGGCGAAACGGTGCTCGAAACGATGGCTGCTGTGCCGCGCATCGGCTGGCTCGTTCAGATTCCGTTCTACTTCATGGAGCTGCTCGTCGGCTTGGTTCAGGCGTTGGTGTTCATGTTGTTGACCGCCGTGTTCACGCTCCTTGTTTCTCAGCATCCCGAAGAGGGATCGGCCGTCGCGCACCAGTGATGCCTAAGAAGTGAAAGAAGGGAAAGGGAAGGGACGACTATGGCAAACCTGCATGTGGGTCTCGCGGCGCTTGGCGCAGCCCTTGGTGTCGGCTTAATCGGCATGAAGGCGTCGGAGGCGGCGGGCCGCAATCCGGGCGCAGCCACGACGATTCTGGTCCAGTCGATTCTGGCCATTGCGTTCGCGGAAGCGATCGTCTTCTACGCGCTGTTTCTCGTGAAATGAAGGTGTGCGCGCGCACGCCATCGCGGCGCCGCGTGCAGGCAACGGATGCGCAATCATGACTCTCTTTGCATTGATGACGCAGGCGGGCGGCGGGCGGGTCGGAGAGATCGCCTCCACGTTCGGCGTAGACTGGCCGCACCTGACGGCCCAGATCGTCAGCTTCAGCATCGTCTGCGCTCTTCTCTATTGGCTCGCCTATCGTCCAGTGCTCCGTATGCTCGACCATCGTCGCCAGCAGATCGCCGACGGGCTGGCGAACCAGGAAAAGATTAACGCCGCGCTCGCAGAAATCGAGACCCAGCGCAAGGCCACGATCGCCGCGGCGCAGGCCGAATCCACGCGGCTCATCGCGGAAGCCCGTGAGATGGCGAGGCGACTGCGCGAACAGGAAGCGCAGCGGGCGACCGCGGCCGCCGAGCAAATCATGGTGAACGCCAAGGATGCGGCGGCGCGCGAGCACTCTCGCATGCTGGCCGAGCTCAGACAGGAAGTCGGGCGGCTGGTCGTGCAGACGACCGCGGCGGTCACCGGCAAGGTCCTGACAACAGACGACCACCGTCGCCTGGCGGAGGCAACCGCCAGGCAACTTGCCAGCTAGCAGATGTCGCGATGATCACCCGCAAGCAGGCGGAACGCGAAGCGCGGCGGCTGTTCCGCCTTTCTCTGGTGAATGGATCGCTCGATGAGGATCGCGCTCGCCTCATCGCGCGCCGCCTCATCGACCTCAAGAGCCCCACCGCACTGTCAGTCGCGTCGCGCTTCGAGCGCTTCGTCCGTCTGGATCGCAACGAGCACAGCGCCGTGGTGGCGAGCGCTGCGCCGCTCCCTCCCGATATCCGCGCGCAGATCGAGGCCGGCGTGGCCAACCTGTACGGTCGGGACATCGCCACCTCATTCATGGAGGACCCGACCCTGCTCGGCGGCGTGCGAATCAGCATCGGGAGCAATGTGTACGATGGCAGCGTGAAAGCCGGCCTGGCCGCGCTGGCCGGTCGGTTTTGAGGGCAGGCAGGGACTTTGAGGTAAACCGATGACCAGCCTGATACAGGAGCTCGAAACTCAGATCGCTGGCGCGAAAGCCGCGACGATCCGGCAAAGCGTGGGCGTGATTCGCGAGATCGGCGACGGCGTCGCCCGTGTGGAAGGCCTCGGCCAGGTGATGTTGAACGAGATGCTCGACCTCGGCCACGGGATCACAGGCCTCGCGTTGAGCCTCGAGGAGACCGACGTTGGGGTGATCATCCTCGGCGACTACACGAGCCTCGAGGAAGGCGACGAGGTGCACGCTACGGGCAAGCTGCTGCAGGTGCCGGTTGGCAAGGGGCTGCTGGGACGCGTCGTGAACGTGCTCGGCGAACCGGTCGATGGAAAGGGACCGATCGCGAGCGAGCTCGCCTATCCGGTCGAAAAAATTGCGCCCGGGATCATGAGGCGGCGGCCGATCGGCCAGCCGGTCCAGACCGGCATCATGGCAATCGACGCGATGATTCCGATCGGCCGCGGACAGCGCGAATTGATCATCGGCGACCGCTCGACCGGCAAGACGACGATCTGCATCGACACGATCATCAGCCAGGCGCGCCTGAACAGGGACGCAGAAGCGGCCGGCGACAAGGAGCACCGTCCCCTTTACTGCATCTACGTCGCGATCGGCCAGAAGCAGTCGACGATCGCCCGCCTCATTTCCGTGCTCGAAGAGGCCGACGCGATGCCCTACACGATTGTCCTGGCGTCTCCCGCCGCCGATTCGGCGACGAGCCAGTATCTCGCACCTTTTGCCGGCGCGGCGATGGGTGAATGGTTCATGGACCACGGGATGGACGCCTTGATCGTCTACGACGATTTGTCCAAGCATGCGGTGGCGTACCGCCAGGTGTCCCTCGTCCTGAAGCGGCCGTCGGGTCGAGAAGCGTATCCGGGCGACGTGTTCTACCTCCACAGCCGGCTGCTCGAACGGGCAGCGCGCGTGGGAGAGCGGTACGGAAACGGATCGCTGACGGCCCTTCCGATCATCGAAACGCAGGCCGGCGACGTGTCGGCGTACATTCCGACCAATGTCATCTCGATCACCGACGGCCAGATTTTTCTGGAAACGGATCTCTTCTACCAGGGGATCCGCCCCGCGATCTCGGTGGGCATCTCGGTGTCCCGCGTGGGGTCGGCCGCCCAGCTGAAAGCCATGAAACAGGTCGCCGGCCGGCTGAAGGGCGAGCTCGCTCAATTCCGGGAGCTCGCGGCCTTCGCGCAGTTCGGCTCCGAGCTGGACGCGGCAACGCAGGCGAAGATCGATCGCGGCAAACGGATCATGGAGCTGTTCAATCAGCCGCAGCACAACCCGATCCCTGTCGAAATCCAGGTCGCCGTCCTGTGGATGGTGCAGAACGGCCATGTGGACGGCGTTCCCGTCGAGCGCGTCAAAGAGTTCCAGGCGCGGCTGACCGAGTTCCTGACGACTTCCGCCGCCGGACTCCTCGAGCACATCCGGAAGCAGAAAGCGCTCGATGATGCCCTGACCAAGGAGCTGAAGGCGGCAGCCGACCAGTTCAAGCAGCACTGGGCGTGAGCCATGGCAAGCACCCGCGAACTCCGGCGGCGCATCCGCTCGATCCGCAGCACGGCGCAGATTACCAGAGCCATGCAGATGGTCGCCGCGTCGAAGATGCGCAAGGCTCAACAGGCCGCCATCAGCGTGCGGCCGTTCGTTCGCCTCCTGTACCGCATCGAGCGCAAGGCGACGACGCGCGCGATCGACTTTACACATCCGCTGCTCCGGAAGCGCGCCGTCAAGAAACGCGCGATCATCCTCGTCGCGTCGGACAAAGGGCTGTGCGGCGCGCTCAACAGCAACCTGTTCCGCCTCGCCGGGCGGTACGATCCGCACTCGACCGTCTTCATCGCGGCTGGACGCAGAGCCGCGCAGTTCGTCGCCCGCACGAGGCGGCAGCTCATCGCCGACTTTCCCTACGGGGACACCCCGCGTTTCCCCGAAGCACGCGCGATTGCGGCGATGGCGCGCGATCTGTTCCTCAAAGGCGAGGTGGACGAGGTCCAAATCGTCGCGACGCGGTTCGTCAACACGCTCGTGCAGCAGGCGGTCGTCATGGAGTTCCTTCCCGTCGGCGAAATCAAGGCGTTGACCAGCGCGGGAGCGGAAAGCGACGAAGCCCTGGCGTCCGATACCACCGAATTCGTGTTCGAGCCGAGCCCCGAGGCCCTCCTGAGCTACCTGCTCTCGCACGTGCTCAACATTTATCTGTACACGGTCCTTCTGAATGCCAAAGCCAGCGAGCAGAGCGCTCGCATGGTGTCGATGAAGAACGCCACGGACAATGCGGAACAGATGATCGCCGACTTGACGCTGGCCCACAACAAGCTGCGGCAGCTGCACATCACGCAGGAGCTGCTGGAAATCCAGGGCGGTCAGTCGAATTGACCGCGGAGCGCGCCCATGAATACAGGCACGATTGTTCAAGTCGTCGGTCCGGTGGTGGACGTCGTCTTTCCGGATGCGCTCCCTCCGATCTCGAATGCGTTGACCGTCGAATCCGAGGCCCAGGACCAGCCAGTGAAGCTGACCCTGGAAGTGCAGCAACATCTCGGCGACCGGTGGGTGCGCACCATCTCGATGTCTGGAACCGAGGGACTTCGACGCGGCGTCGAGGTGCATGACAGCGGCGGGCCTATCCGCATGCCGGTCGGTCCGGGGGTCATGGGCCGAGTCCTCGACGTGACCGGCAGCCCCGTCGACGAGCGCGGGCCCGTGGCGGCCGAGAAGTACTACCCGATTCACCGCCCCCCGCCGCCGCTCGTCGACCAGACGACGTCGCCGCAGGTCCTCCCGACCGGCATCAAGGTGATCGACTTGATTTGCCCCTTCCTGAAGGGAGGCAAGATCGGTGCATTCGGCGGCGCGGGGGTCGGGAAGACCGTCGTGATCATGGAACTCATCAACAACGTGGCCAAGCTGCACGGCGGCGTGTCAGTCTTCGCCGGAGTCGGCGAGCGGACGCGTGAAGGCAACGACCTGTATCACGAGATGACGCAAGCGGGGGTCATCAACGAAAAGGACCTGAGCGCGTCGAAGATCGCCCTCGTCTACGGTCAGATGAACGAACCGCCGGGCGCCCGCCTGCGCGTCGCGCTCTCGGGCCTCGCCATCACGGAGTACTTCCGCGACGAAAAGAATCAGGACGTGCTCCTCTTCATCGACAATATCTTCCGGTTCTCTCAAGCCGGCTCCGAGGTGTCGGCGCTCCTCGGCCGCACGGCGAGCGCGGTCGGCTATCAGCCGACGCTGGCCGCCGAGATGGGGGCGTTACAGGAGCGCATTACGTCCACGAAGAAAGGCTCGATCACGTCCTTTCAAGCGGTGTACG
>DATKHR010000226.1:0-3743 GCA_035510155.1 Vicinamibacterales bacterium | reverse complement strand
CTCTGCGGGCACGAGCGCCCACTGCCGGATGAATGGTTCACCATTGATAATCTCGAGCAGGAAGACAAACACGTTGACCAGGATGATCGCCCGGGTCACCACCGGAGAGTGAACGGGACGTCGAGACGCATCACCAAGCGGCAGCATCGATGACTCGCGGAGTCTAAGTGATTTATGTCGGCCGCTCAATCCCCAGCTTCTTCATCAGGAACTGAAGCGTGGTGCGATTGATGCCCAGGCGTTGGGCGGCGCCTCGCGGACCCGACTGGACCCACCGGCACTCCTTCAGCGCCGCGAGAATGTGCGCGCGTTCGGCCTCTTCCAGCGTGCCCGGGAGACTGCCGGTCTTTGGCGCGCCCATCCCCCCATCGATCTCCGACACCGGGATGTCGAGCCGGTCGCCGGTCGACCGAATGACGGCGCGCTCAATCAGGTTTTGGAGCTCGCGGATGTTGCCCGGCCAGGAGTAGCCGACCAGGGCGTCCAATGCGCTCGACAAGATCCACTTGATGCGCCGGCCCAGGTTTCCAGCGTAGTGGCGTGCGAAGTAACAGACAAGCAGCGGAATATCCTCCGGCCGTTCGCGGAGCGGCGGCATGTGGATCGGGAAGACGTTCAGCCGATAGTAGAGATCCGCGCGAAACCGCTTCGCCTCGACCATGTCGGCCAGGTTCAAGTTTGTGGCCGCGACGAGGCGGGCGTCAGTATGGAGCGTCCGCGAGCTGCCCAGCCGTTCGAATTCCCGCTCCTGAAGCACACGCAGCAGCTTCGGCTGGAGCTCCAACGGCGTCTCGCCAATCTCGTCGAGGAAGATCGTCCCCCGGTTCGCAAGTTCGAAGCGTCCGACGCGCGACGCGACGGCACTCGTGAAGGCGCCTTTCTCGTGGCCGAAGAGCTCGCTCTCGAGCAGGCCCGTGGGGATCGCCGCGCAATTGCACTTCACGAACGGGTTCGCTCGACGCCCGCTTCTGTTGTGGACGGCCCGGGCGATCAGCTCCTTGCCTGTGCCGGTTTCACCGCAGATGAGAACCGTCGAATCCGTCGGCGCAACCATTTCGACTTCGGCGAGTACGGTGCGCAACGCCGTGCTCCGTCCGACGATGCCGTCGTGGATCGCATCGTAGGAAAACTGATCCCCGAGGAGCACGGCTCCGGACTCGGTTCCTCCGTAACTCCGGCGAACCGGCGAAACGGGGACTGGCTCCAAGGAGCCGCTCGGAAAGTCGACGAAATCCCTCACCACTGATGCCGCGTTCATGTCACGCCTCACTTCACCAATGCTTCATTTTTCAACGTCCTTCGAGAGGGGCGCCGGTCTCGAAGATTTTCGGCGTGGTTGCCGCGGCTAACAATCCCAGTTGGAGTCTGTGGCGGACTCTATCGTGACGCCTCGCCACTCTTTCGAGGCGAGGAACACACCCCGGAAATGCTGCGGTTCATAGTGATGAGCTGTGAGTGCTACGCGCCAGGATCCGCTGGCCTGTGAGTGCCACGCGTTCGATTGCGGATGTCGATGCGACGCCACCCGAACAGTCGAGCGTCAACCGACCAGGCACCAGGTCCCAGGAGCGCCAGCGCAGCGCCGAGCGTTGCGAGCAGAATGTAAATCCACGGATCGCCGCGCTGGACCAGGAGGATCAACACTTGGAGAATCGCCGCGAGCGTTCCCGCAATGGGCGTCCACAGACCGGCGAGAAGCAGCAGTCCGAGAACGACTTGGACAATGAAGACGGCGGCGGGCCCCATCGCGAAATCCCCCGCCAGCCCACTAGTCCCGCGATAGACCAAGGCGGTGCCTGCCACCAGTCTCATGACCAGCAGTCCCGCGCCCGGCAACCCTGTGGCAAATGTGGAAAAGAGACGTCTCACCCGGATCTGGTACGACGATACGGGATTCCGGGTCGGTGGGGAAAGACCCGGAAGGGCCGAGGCGGGACTCTTTCGAGTCAAGGGACCGTGGTCCCCCTTACAGCTCGATAATCCCGCGCTTCATGCCGATCACGGCGGCGTGCGTTCGATCGTTCGCCCCCAGCTTGGAGAGGATGTTCTTGACGCGGCTCGTGACCGTGTCTTCGGTGATCGACAGCAGATCGGCAATCTGCTTGTTTCGCATTGCCCGCGGCGATCAGCCGCAGGACATCGATTTCCGCTTTCGTACTCCGCGCGAAGACTGGAGGTGAGTGAAACGAATAACAGCACGGCGAAAGGTAATGCGCGGCGCATGACTCACCCCCGGCGAACATCGATCCGCTTCCATCCAAACAGTCGAGCATCGACCGACCAGACACCGGGGCCAACCAGCGCCAGGGCGACGCCCATCGTGGCCAGTAAAATGTAGGCCTGCCAGTTTCCAGGCTGCGCTGCCGTCTTCGGAAGCGCCAGCATGACCACGATCGATCCCGTGATCGGCGTCCACAAACCGGCGATCAGCAGCAGTCCGTCGGCGATCGCCAGCACATCGAGAGCCAACGGCTCCACCGGCGACCCGCCTCGCAGTCCGCCGAGGCCCTGCGCGATGAGCGCAACTCCAGCCACGAGGCGCAGGCACAGCAGGCCAACGCCAGGCCAGCCGTCGGCGAAGGTCGAGAACAGGCGTCGCAGATCTGCCCCTCTGATAGCCTCCCCGATCGCGGAGTCGCGAGAAAGCCCCGGATGAGTAGGCGCAGTCACTCTTTCGAGTCTCCATATCGCTAGGTTTCGATGATCCCGCGCCTGATTCCAATCATGGACGCGTGCGTCCGGTCGCTGGCGTCGAGCTTCGCGAGGATGTTCTTGACCCGTGCCTTGACCGTGTCTTCAGAGACCGAGAGCCGGTCGGCGATCTGCTTGTTGGCGTTTCCCGCGGCAATGAGCCGCAACACCTCCACCTCGCCCGGCGTGAGCGGGTCGTCGGTCGCATGCTCCGCCAGCTCGTACGAGGCTTCGGCGGAGAGCCGCCTTCTTCCGGCCTGCACCGCGCGGATCGTCTCGAGCAGCTCCGTGTCCAAGAGCGTCTTGAGCAGATACGCTCGGGCGCCGGCGTTCATCGCGCGCAGCACCTGGGCGTCGCCGATGTAGGTGGTCAGCACGATGATTCGTGCGTCCGGAAATTCGCCGCGAATCGCGACCATCGCGTCGAGGCCGTTCATGTCGGGCATCTGGAGATCCATCAGCGTAATGTCCGGGCGATGTTCTCGGAATTTCTCGATCGCTTCGAGTCCGTTCGATGCTTCGGCCACGAGCGTCATGTCCGGCTGCGTCGTCAAGAGCGCCGCGATGCCTTGACGGAACAGCGCGTGATCGTCAACGGTCATAATCCGCACAGGGCGCGGGTCCGCACTCATGTCGTCACGCACGCGATCTTGAAACGGTCGATGCTCGCTGAACGGGCGATTTCGAGTAGGCCACGAATGCGGGAATGGTCAGCTCCGTCTCGGTGCCCGAGTCGAGCTCGCTCCAGACCGACAGCGTCCCCCCCAGGAGGCCGGCGCGTTCCTGCATGCCGGTCAGGCCGAAGTGCCCGGCACGCCCTCGATCGAGTACGCTCGGGTCGATGCCCTTTCCGTTGTCGCGGACTCGCAACCGGAACTCCGATCGGTCGTATCTGATCTCGACTTCGATCTGCGTCGCGTGTCCGTGCCAGAAGGCGTTGCGCAGAGCCTCGCGCGCGATCCCGTAGACTTCGCCGCCAAGAAGAGGCGCGAGCGCTCTCGGCCGGCCCTCGACGCTGACGCTGAAGTCGGGACGATTCGCCTCCACCTTAC
>DATKHR010000225.1:0-41182 GCA_035510155.1 Vicinamibacterales bacterium | reverse complement strand
AGCCTGAAACTCTGAGCGCGGACATGATCAGCCGCGCGCAGACCTCATCAGCCGCGCGACTTGCGCTCCTCCTGCTGGCGCTTCTGGACGGCCTCGCGCTCCTGCTTTTGCCGGTCTTGCAGCGTTTTCGCTTCCTGCTGATGTTGCTGTTTCAACTGTTCCCGTTGACGCGCGTCTGCGGCGCGACGTTGCTCCTCGTCGTGCTGTGCTTGCAGCGCCGAGCGTTCCTGAGCGTGACGCGCGGCGAGATCATTTCGCTCTTGCGCATGGCGCGCGGCGAGCTCGGCCGGGGTGACCACAGTGCGCGGCCTGGGAACAGACGCGCCCGGATTGGGATTTGGCTGCGCCGCCGGCGTCGCAGGCGTCATCGCGCCAGGCGACGGAGCCGGCGTCACTGCCGGCGCGACGGACGAGGGAGATGGCGCTGGAGTCGCGGGCCTCGCCTGGACGGGCGGCGCCTGCGCGGAACGGCTGGCCGGCGCCATCGGTGCCGCGCGCACGAGCGGATGTGCGGCCGGGTTGGCAGCCCCGCGCGCGCGCAGGGCGTTCTCCGTCTCCGCATCGACGGGCTGCCCTGGATGCTGTTCGAGGATCGCCTGTTTGGCTGCGAACGGCGCGGGTGGAGGCGGCGGCGCGGTTCTGACCATCACCTGCCTGGTCATTGCAGCGGCTGGCGGCACGGCCACACGCGCTTGCGCCTGGCCGACGACGCTCGCGCGCTGGGGCGCGACCGCGGCCGTCATGCCGACAACAGGAGCCGCTTGAATTTGATCGCGAGAAACCGCGACCGCCTGGCCGGCCACGGCGCCGCCGCGGACGAACGTGTCGCGCGGCACGGCTGTCACCGCGCCTGGGACGGACCGGTTCACGTAGGTGATATTGGTCACGTTGATGTTCGTGACATTCGTAATGTTCGTGACATGGGCAACGTTCACCCGCTCCACATACACGGGCGTCACGCGATAGGCGGGCACGAACACTTCACGCGGGCCGAGCGGGAACCAGGCGACCGGCGCGCTGCCGATTTGAAACGAGGCGCTCCATCCGGAACCTCCGACAAAGGCGACCAGCGCAGGGGCATACACCGGCCGCGCCACGATCGTGCCGGGCACCCACGCCCAGCGTGCCGAGACAAACACCCAGCGTCCGTAATGGAACGGCGCAAAGCCCCACGGCGCGTCGTCGACCCAGGTCCACCCCCAAGGATCGACCCAGACCCAGTGGCCGTAGCGGTATGGCACCCATTCGGTGCGGACGCGTGGGAACCAGACCGGGCCGTACGCCCCGACCACCTGCCAGCTTCCGTTCGCATCGAGATCCTCGTAACCGATCATGTCGCGCGAGACATAACGTGCCGACTGCGCGTTCTCGGCTGCCCGGTCCCGTGTCAGGGACCAGGTCTCGAAGTCATCGAACGGAGACGCGCCACGAATGTCGGGCTGCGGCGCGTCAAGTCCGGCGAGGACGGCCGACTGCTCGGCCCGCAACGGAAATGACGCCCCCCCGGCGCTCACTTCCGCATCGCCGCGCCGCACGACAACGTCACTCGAATCACCCGCCTCGCTGACATCCACCCGGTAGAGCCCCGACTGCAGCACGGACACTGCGCTGTTTGGCGTGTCGATCTCGACGACCTCGTCGTCGATCAGACCACGCACGCGAACCGATACCGCGCCCTGGGTCACGCGAAGCTGCGTGGTCCGATCATCCAGGTTCAACAGGCTGAACTCGGTGGAGGGAGCGATGCGGATGATGGTGGATCCTATCTGGAGCTCCGCGCGCGAGTTGCGATCGGTCCACACATGGTCGCCAACCGTGAGCGGATAGTTCACCGTCGCGGCGCTCCACTCATCCAGCGACCCCGCTCGGAAGGAGACCGAACCGCTCGTATAGCCAATGCGTGCAACTCTGCCTGGCGGATCGGCGAAGGAACGGACCGGTAAACCGACCGACGCGAGAATTGTAAGACTCGCAACGATCGCGATGGTTGTCATCGGAAAGGCACGCGAGCTGCTCTTATCGCAGGACATTGTTGGCTTCCTTTGGCTTCCGCTCGTGGCGGTCATACGTTCCGGCCGGGATAGTGCAAGAAGTGTGACGGGGCGCCGGGAGGTCGTGGCTCGTTAGAGGGGCTACAGATTCTTTACGTCTTTCAGGAGGCGGTGGACACGCGCTTCAGTTGCATCTGAAGCCGCAGAATCTGGACGTCCCGTTCCTCGCAAGAGCGCTCGAGAGTCTGCAGACGCTGGGCATCCAACAAAGGGGTGTTGAGGACCACGCAGTCGACGTTGCCGGCGCGAACAAGCGACACAAGGTCATCGTACGAACCCACGACGGAGTATCCGCCCACGCGGCTGTTTCTGTGCATCGGATCGTCATCGATGAATCCGACGATCTTGAGCGCCGCGGGACCGAACGCTTCCCGGATTGTCCCCAGGCTGGCGCCGCCCGTGCCGTAGATCACGCACCGCTGCCCCAGGGTGCTCTGGCGCGAGACGTATTCCCCGACCAACCGAAACGAGGCGCGCGTCGCGGCGAGAAGCAAGAAGAGAAGCGCCGCGTCGATCACAAAGACCGAGCGCGAGTAGCTTTCGAAGCGGTACACGTAGAGGATGAACAGCTCCGCGGCCACTGTCCCCAGCAACACGCCTTTGCCGAAGACCACCGCGTCCATGATGCCAAAGTAACGCCACGTTCCGCGATAGCCGCCGACAACGAACAGAGCCAGCAGCTGGGAGGCGAGGACGACGGGCAGCGACTCGAGAAACAGGTGGTAGTTGACCCCAAACTGCGCACCTTCGAATCTGAGGCGGTACGCGATGTAGTACGCCGTCGGGATCAGGATCAGATCGAGCAGGACTTCACCGACCCGCCGCTTGTACATGAAATTGGCGACGAGCGGCGTGAAGCTCTCGCCCTTGAGCACGGCGAGGTCGGCGTCTTCGTACACCGTGACTCGGGCGAGGTATACGGCAAAGATCGCCATCGCGACGAGAAAGATCACCGCTGCGACAACTCCCATCGCGGGATCGTGCCGCTGCACGAGAAGCGAAATGGCGCCGCCCGCGGCGGCCAGGACCCACAGCGTCACGACCGCGCGCGGCTCTGAAAGGCCGACCGCGACAAGCCGGTGCGACGAGTGATCGCGCCCGCCTTGGGACGGCCGGCGCCCTGAAAGGACACGCACAGCGGTCACCAGCGCCGTGTCGAAGATCGGCAGAAGCAGGGGCAGGACTGGCGCGGCCACGACCGGCAGCAGTCCCGACGCCGAGTGGGTGGAGGGCCGGTCCACGAGCGCGATCGCGGCGAGATTCAGGCCGAGAAACAGGCTGCCCGTGTCCCCCATGAAGATCGACGCGGGGTGCGCGTTGTAGACAAAGAAGCCGGCGGTCGCGCCGACGAGCGCCGCGAGGTAAAGGGCGGCAGGCGTGACCCCGCCGGCGCCGACGAGGCCGATCAGCAGGAACACGCCGGCAATGATCGCGGTGCCGGCGCACAAGCCGTCCATGTTGTCGAGAAGATTGAAGGCGTTGGTCACACCGACGATCCAGAACACCGTGAGCATCGCGTCGCCGAGCAGGGACGTCATCCAATGCAGGCGGAAGCCAAAGAACAACAGGACGGATGCGATGGTGATCTGGACGATAAGCTTGGTCGATGGCTTGAGCGGCAAAACGTCGTCAACGAAACCAAAGAGCGCAATGAGCGCGCCGCAACCGATGAGCGTAACCACAGAGCCGAGCTCAGGAATCGTCAAACCCGCGGCAATCGTCACCAGCGCGATGGCCATCCCTCCGAGGAGCGCGGTTGCGCGGCCGTGCCAGCGGTCTTCTTGGGGGGTGGCGATGTAGCCGAGACGATGAGACAGGAGGCGGCAAGCCGGGGTCAGGGCGACCGACGCGGCGAACGACACAAGCAAGTAGAGGGCGATGCTCGTCATCGACGTGAGGAATTGTACTGCCCACCAACCAGGCGGCGGTAGTCCTCCATGCTATCGATGTCCACAAACGCGCCTTCGTCGCCGACGATGACGTCGCCGAGAGGGGATGCGTTGGAGCGGACGATTGGCTTCAGGCCCTGCGCCTCGTCGGCGGCGCGCACGACGCTGAAGAGCGCGCGATCGATGATGAGCGGGTGACCGTGCCGCTCACCGTTTACCGGTCTGACGATTGGAGCGCGGGTCTGGCGATAGCGCTCGAGGATGGCACGCACGGTTGAGGCGGAGACGAGCGGCACATCAACGAGCGTGAGTAGGACCGCCTCGACGCCGGGGCGATCGATCATCGTCAAGCCGGCCTTCAATGACGAGAGTTGTCCGCGGTCGTAGTCCGGATTGAGCACCGAGCGCGCCCGCAGGGCGGTCGCCGCAAACGATTCCGCGATGCTCTCTGCGTCGTGTCCGAGAACGACGACGACGTCGTCGAGCTCGGCGTCGAGAAGCGTCCGGACGATTCGCGTGAGGAAGGTGTCCCCGTCCCCCGGGATGGGAAGCGTGGCTTTTGGTCGACCCATCCGGCTCGAGCGACCTGCGGCCAGCACGAGTGCGGGAATCATCAAGGGCATGTTATAGAATCGCTGCGCATGAGCGACGTCGATCTCCACATCCGCTGTATGCGGTGCGGCGCGCAGATGGAAATGCGAGATCCGGCGCCGGATCGTCCGTGGGCTCCGGATCAGTTCTGGGTGTGTCCGCGCTGCGGCCGTCACTTCTGGACGACCTATCCGCCGCCAAACCGGGACAAGGTGAAAGCAGCCGATCCTGGCTCGTGACAATTCGTGATGGTTCCCCTAAAGCTCGGCCCCTGCTTGACTTCGGGGAACGAACTGCCTAGACTGGCCCCGATTTTCCGGCTCAGCTACGAGTCGGAGAGACTTGGCCGGCTCGCGTCCCACGGCTGTAGCGATCGTCCGCAGGCGCCCGTAACCGGTTGAGTTCCCTTGGGATATCCCTGGGGGGTTCGGAACGGAGGGCTTCGGGTTATGCCAACCGGGACAATCGCGCGGCTCCTGATCGACAAGGGGTTTGGGTTCATCCGCGACGAAGGTGGGATCGAGCATTTCTTCCATCGGAGTTCCGTGCGGGGAGCCGTGTTCGAGCTGCTACGCGAAGGGCAGCGTGTGGAGTTCACACCTGAGGAGTCGCAAAAGGGACCTCGCGCGGGCGATGTTCGATTGATCGAAGGGTAAATGGTTTCTGCTGAGCGGGTGCGCCGCAGGGCGGGGGTCAGGGGCGGCGCACTCCTTCGTTTTGGGATCCTTCCTGCCCATCCTGCCAACTGTTCCTGAAACTCCGTAGCCGTCGCTCGGTCATCGTAGGCTTGCGGGTCGGTAGCGCTCGCCACTCGGAGCTCGGTACTCGTAAAATCGAGTTCGGAAGCGAACGGGGCCCGGTGGCCCTCCCGGTCTTCAAAATCGGTTGCTCCCTGCACACGCGGGGAGGCTCGGTTCGACTCCGAGGCGCTTCCGCCAGACTGCATACGGTTCACAGTGCTTTCGAGTACCAGGTGCAGCTGTCACGGTTCTCAGCCGATCATGTGATCAAGCACGCGAGGACGGCGGGCGTATCCGAGAGATCCTCGAACACGACATCGGCGCCTGACGCGCGGAGAGCCTCGGCGCTATGGCTGCCGGTTGCCACGGCGACTGAACGCGCGCCGCCGTGCTTCGCCACGGCAACGTCGAACGGTGTGTCGCCAATCACCACAGCGTCGGCTGGCGTCACGGATGGTCCGCCCGACGCCGCGACCTGGGCAATCGCTCTCGGCAGCAACAGGTTGCGATCGAGGGTGTGGTCACCAAAGGCACCTAAAGCGGGCGAGCTGAAGTATCGCCAGAGATCGAAGTGCTCCAGCTTCATTCGGGCGGCGATTTCGTAGTTGCCGGTGAGGAGCCCGAGATGGACGGTGTCGCGAGATGCCAGCGTCTCAAGGAGCGGACAAACGCCGGGGAGGACTCCGTTCAGGGCGTCAGAGGGAGGTGGCTGCTCGAGTTCGCGGGCGAGGTCACGAAGATAGGCGTCGCGAAATGTGAGGACGTGCGCGTCGTCACGCGGAAGACCGTGGATTTCAAGGGCTGAGGCCAGGAGCCACGCATCGGTCCGCCCTGGCAGCGGGATTGAGCCAAAGGCGTCGGCAATTCCGAACAGCTCGTGGAATGCCCGCGACATCGCACGCTTTCCTGCACCGCCGGTCAGCACAAGGGTGCCGTCGATGTCGAAGAGAATGAGTGCGGCCGTCGCGGTCAGTCGGTGATACCTTCTACTCGCTGCGGACGTTGCCTGCGCGCGGACCCTTGGCTGACGGCTCTTCGTCGAAGCTGACGCGTTGCCCTTCGTTCAGCTGATCAAAGCTGCCTTGCACAGAACTGCGGTGGAAGAACCACTCCTGTCCGCCGTCGTCACGAATGAACCCGAACCCCCGATCACGAACGAGTCGCTTGATAGTGCCGGTCGCCATCGTCGAACGTCTCCTTGGGCGCACGTGCCCAAGTGTGCCTTTATCAAGTTCCGTTCCAGTACGACGAAGGGGGTTTGCGGCCCTTTTACGGTAGAGCCGACTAGCTCATCCACTTCGAACGGCGAAAATGAATACGCTTGTGTAGCGTTCTCGTCGCTCGACGCGGGGAACGGGCGCTTCGCGCGACGCTATTTCACATTTACGGTGATGACCGAACACGTCCCGGGCAGCGTGTTGTGCAAGTCGTCTCCAAGTTGTAACGCGAGCTTGTGCTTGCCCGGCGTCAGCTGCGAGTCGAACACGTCCTTGCCATCGCCAAAGTGCACCCAGGACGGTGTGCCTTTCACGATGGTTTTCCCGGGCGGGAGGCAATTCTCATCGATGCCCACGTGATAGTGGGCGATGCCCGGCCGCGCGGTGGTGACGTCACCGGGGGGCACGGCGCCGATCTCAATTCCCTCCGAGCCGAACTTCATGTGGACGGGACTGGTCACCGTCGCATTGTTTTTGGGCTCGATGAAAAAGACGCGCATTTTCTTGGCTCCGCGCGTGTTGGTCTGCGCGCCTGTCTTGGCCTGAGCGGCGGCCATCACGCCGAGCGCCGCGACCAGCAATCCCACCAGCAGCCCGAGCTGCTTCGTTCGCCTCATGTTCATGCTCCTTTCAGGTGCTCAAAGTATAGCCAAGGGCCGGTCGGCAGCGGTCAGCTTTCGCCAGGTCTGGTTCTTCAGCTGCCAAACCATCGGCGCCGCTCGCGCAGTTTACCCGTCGCCGGCTCCCATGTGAGGATACGCGTGGCCACCTGGCGCGCGAATCGCTCGTCCACCGTAGCCGCCAGAATCGCCGTACCGCGCCTCCTCGCGCTCGACCGTATGGACCTGGCCAGCTTCGATGCCTCGTCCGGGTCCAACCCCGCGCTCACGTGCTCGAGCAAGAGAATTCGCGGATCCAGGGCAAGCGCACGTCCTACACGGATGCGCATCTTTGTGCTCGCGTCGAGCGTCCCGGTCACACAATTCCAGGTCGCCGGCGCCAGACCTGCTTCGCCGGCCAGGAGCTCGGCGCGCCGCCGCAGCTCATCTCCAAGTGGCTCGACGTCGAGCGAGAACGGCATCGCCAGGTTCTGCAGCACGGTCAGCGCCTCGAGGAGGACGGCGCGTTCGCTCACGATCCCGAAGCCATCCACAACGGCAAGCCAGTCTCGAGCGTCGGCGATGTCTGCCGTGTTGCGACCGAATATGGCGATGCGGCCGGTGTCGGGCAGCGTGGATCCGGTGACCAAATTGATGAGGATCTCGGCGGATTCCTGATTGAATCCGAGCAACGCGATCGCATCCCGCTCGGAAAGGCGGAGCGCGTCGACGCGCAGCGGCCGGAGTCCACGGTAGTCTTTGGAGACTCCGAGGAGCTCGAGCACGGGCGATGGGTCACCTTTCCCGGTCACGCGCTGAGGAGTCGATTCACTTCCTCGACGATCCGAGCTGACGCCGCGAGCGCCATAATCTCACTTTTGAGCGCGGCGAGGTTGCAGGCCACGGCGCCGTACGCGATGGTCCCATGGACAATGGGCGGCAGCACGCCGGTGTCGACACTCGCGCCGAGGATGGCGGTGACCATTGTCGCGATCATGGCGAACATGCCGCTCGCGAACACCGGTTTGCGGGCGGCAGCGATGCGCTGGTAGTGGTCGCCCGTCAAGCTGTGCTCCATCATCGCCTCCTTGACCGCTTTTCCTTTGCCGATGAGATAGAACATCATCATCGAATGCGCGAGGAGCGTGATGAGCGTCGAGAAGAGGCCGACCGACACATGCCGCGCGATGTCGCTGCCTCGGAGACCGAAGACGATCGTTGCCACGATTCCCGCAAGACCGAGAACGACTGCCGTCAGCAGCGCTTGAGCCACGCTGGGCCGATTATGTCACCTTCGCCGTTCGTCATGGAATGGCTGCACCGCGCGCAGCACTCGCTCTTACATGGCTCACGCCATTCACCGAGGCGAGCACTCGATCTCGCGATGGGACGGGGGCGCCACGCTCGCGCGCTCGCGCGTGCCGGGTTTCGAACGTTCGGCGTGGACCTTCAATTCGAGGCCGTGCGCCGCGCGCTGGACGATGCCATCGCTGACAAGGTGACGATCGCGGGCTGGTGCGCAGACCTGAGGCATCATCCGCTGCCTCGCTCGCGCTTCGACGTCATTGTCGTGACCCGCTATTTGCAGCGCGATCTGTTTGTTTCCATCGGCGACGCGCTCGCGCCGGACGGCGTTCTGATCTATGAAACGTTCACGACGCTCCAGCGCGTGCACGGACGAGGGCCGACGTCGCCTGATCACCTTCTCGAGCCAGGCGAGCTCAGGCACGCGTTCGGGATGTTGGAAATCCTGTTCTACGAGGAAGTGTCGGCGCCCGATGCGCTGGCGCGCATCGTCGGCCGACGCGCTGCGAGGCGATCGTAGGCGTTACGCGGCAGACTTGCAAAACCAGGCGCGGCGGGTCCGTGCGACACGTTATTGTTCGCGTCCGTTCCCGGCTCGTCGCTTCCGTGGTAATCGGACCCTCCGGAAACGGCGAGGCCGAGGCGCGCCGCAAGGGCGAGGTAGTGCGCGACGGCTTCGGCATCATGCTTGCTGTGATACGCCTCGACGGCGTCGAGGCCAGACCGCGCGAGGTCGTCGATCCAAGCATCGTCCGCGCGGTTCGTCACCGCGGGATGCGCAAGCGATGCGACGCCCCCGGCGTCGTGAATGCGCGTGATGGCCATATCGGGCGAGGGGCCGACGCGCGGCACAAAGGCGGGACGGCCTGGCGACAGCCAGCGATCGAACGCCTCGTTCGTCGTCGGCACGTGGCCGGCCGCCACCAGCGCGCGGGCGATCCAGGGGCGGCCGATGGAGGCCGACTCGTTGTCGAGAGCCGGTTGGAGAATGGGACCCGCCTCCAGCGGAACGCCGCGCCGGGCGAGCTGCTGGATGATTTCCCGCGCCCTGTCCAGCCGCTGGCGGCGCGCGTCAGCGAGGAATTTCAGCAGCGCCGGCGAGCGATGGTCGATGAAGTAGCCCAGCACATGAATGTCGACGCTGTCGAACACGGTGGTTATTTCAATGCCCGGGACGAAGGCAATGCCGGCAGCGGCGGCCGCCGCCGCCGCGGGGTCCGAGCTCGCAACGGTGTCGTGATCGGTGACGGCGAGAATGGTCACGCCGGCGTCGGAGGCACGTGCGATGAGCTCCGCAGGCGCAAGACGTCCGTCGGAGGCTGTCGTGTGAGTGTGGAGATCGATCAATGAGCCGACCTGGCGCGCCGCACGTGGGTTCCGACCGCGTGAGGCCCTCGCCGGCGGCCCTGGCGCTCGCGCAGCGACTTGTACTCCCCGATCAGCAGCTCGAGATGTGCGCGTTCCTCGTCCGCGAACTCGAGGAACACCTGCTTGCCTTCTGAATCCTCGAAGCGCTCGCCGTAACGCTTGAAGAACTTGTGCGAGCCGCGCTCGCAGCGGATGCCGATGAGCAGCGCCTGCTCGTCGTTCACACCCTTCCGCAGCTGGTCCGCGCCTTCAGCAAACAGACCACTCGCCGCTCCTTTGAAGAACAGAAAGGTCGGTCGCGACTCGAGCTGCGGATCCTCCGCGATCAATTCCTGATAGCGTTTCTGGAGCGTGCTGAGATGCTCCTGCTCTTCATGAGCGAGCCTGTGGAAGACGGCGCGTCCTCGGGCATCTTTGGTCATGGCTGCCGCGCGCGTGTAAAACTCCAGACCACTGCGCTCGGTCGCGATCGCCATCCGGAGTGCGTCGCGCGCGAACACAAGCTCCGTGGTGGCACCATCGATCGGCGGCGTCTTCTTGCCCGTGCGGCAATCGTCGCACGTGCCGAAGATCTGGACGACCTGCTGCGCGGGCTCAAAGTTTCGCGCCGCGGCGATCTCCTCCATCAGGGATTCGACATCGGAGCTCAAGAACTCCGAGGACCGATGGCAGGTCGTGCAGATCAGATGGAAATGGCGAGGATGGCGGTATGAAGGCTCAAAGCGCGACCGTCCTTCGCCGAAGTCGACCTTGCGCGCGATTCCGGCGCCGACCATCCATTGGAGCGAGCGATAGACGGTCGCTCGCCCGATGCCCGGGGCGTCGCGGCGGACGGCGTCGACGAGGTCGTCCGCGCTCAAGTGTCCTTCCTGCTTCAGGAAGATCTCGAGGATACGGTCACGCTTGGTGGAACGCTTTCCGCCAGCCGGGCGAAGTGTCGTGAGATCGGGAAGGGAGCGGTTCAATCCTCCCCCGTTCTCAGACGGTGAAGGATTGTCCGCAGCCGCAGGTCGAGGTGGCGTTCGGGTTTTTGATTGTGAAGCCGCCACCGCTGACGGTGTCAACGAAGTCGACTTCCGCCCCGGTCAAATATCGGATGCTGATCGGGTCGACGAACAGCTTGATCCCATGCGATTCGAACACCTGGTCTCCGGCGCCCTGGCCGTTCTCCTCGATCATGAGACCGTATTGAAACCCTGAGCACCCACCACCTTGCACGAACACGCGCAAACCGCTGCCCGATTTCTGTTCTTCAGCCAGCAGCTCGGAGATCTTGGAGGCCGCCAGCTCGGATACATTGATCATGGAACCATTATAGCAACCGGCCAGGAAAGGCAGGACAGTCGCGAAGGGCGGGAGAGGCGTGAAGCGCAGGACGGGCGCGTAGGGCTGGACGATGGCATATGTCGCGATTTCGGGCGAGAAACAGGGCGAATGGCTCGGCGCAGCCGAGCGACGCTGGGAAGCGATTGCTCGGAAGCGGCCGGATTTGGCCCCTGCAGTCGAGCTTCAGCAGCGCCTACTCGCCACCGTCGCCCAAGTCCTGGCTTTGTTGGAGCGCGGGCGAGTGCTGCGGCTCTCTCTGCCTGCGCGGTATCTGGCCACCAAACTGGCGCGCGGCGTTCCAGTTCTGGCGGACGAGCCGCTTCCTGTTCCGGTTTCCGTTCTCGGACCCGCCCTCACTGAATTCTGCGATGCTCTGGCGGCAGGTGGGGCGGGTGACGCCGCCCGCCACGTCCGCGACGCGATCGCGGGCGGCCAGATCGACGCCGGCTCGCTCCTGACCGCATCGTTGTCGCGTCATCAAGCGGCCATTCGCACGGGGGCGACTCATAGAGGCCTGGCTCCCGATCTGGTGTGGCTCGTCGCCGAGCTTGCGGTCAGTCCGTTCGTGTACTTGCTGCAGCGCACAATACTCTCGGACCCCAAGGATGAGACACTCCGGGCCGCGCTGGCTTCATGGAACCACGGGTACTGTCCAGCGTGCGGGTCGTGGCCGGCGGTGGCGGAGGTCGTGGCCGGCCATCGCACACTCCGATGTTCCTTCTGCTCGAGCGCCTGGGAGCTCCGGGGGTACGCCTGCATCTACTGCGCCGAGGCGGGCGAGCAGTTCGTTACGGTTGCGCCCGACGACCAGCACCCTGAGCGCCGGCTCGAGGCGTGCAGGGCGTGCGCGGGGTACCTCAAGACCATCGACCTCAACGATCTGTCGCCGTTTCCATCGTTATCGATCTCAGACATCGAGACGACGGATTTGGACGTGGCTGCGATGCAGCAGGGCTATCAGAGGCCGGCGTTGAAGGAGTTTGGCCGACGGTAGGGGTTCGGGATTCGGGATTTGAGATTAGGATCGAGCACCAATTGTCTCGAGGCGCTGGCTTGACTCCTGTTCGATGTCTTTGTGCAGCGAGTTGCCGTGCGCGTCCATGGTGACGATGGCGGGGAACGCCTCGACGGTGAGGTGCCACATCGCCTCGGGAGTGCCAAGCTCGAGCAGTGACACGCCGTCCACCTTCGTGATCGATCGGGCGTAGAACTGGGCGGCGCCGCCGATTGCGTTCAAGTAGACCGCTCCGTGTTCCTTCAATGCAGCGAGGGTCTTCGCGCCCATGCCGCCCTTGCCGATGACCGCGCGGACGCCGTAGCGCTTGATGATCTCCGCCTGGTACGGCTCTTCGCGGATGCTGGTGGTCGGGCCTGCGGCCGTCACGCGCCAACCGTCACCCTCCTTCACGACGACGGGACCGCAGTGGTACAGGACCGAGCCCCTCATGTCCACGGGCGGATCGTGCTTCATCAAATGAGAATGCACGGCATCGCGGCCGGTGAACACGCGGCCGGAGATCATGACGACGTCGCCGACCTTCAACCCGCGGATGTCCGCCTCGCTGAGCGGCGCGTTGAGCGCTACTTCGCGGCCCGTCCGCGTGAAGCCGGCCTGGTCGAGCATCGGGATGATGGGATGCGCGGGATCACGGTACAGCCAGCGATCGATCGCGCCCGTTGACGCGTTCAGCACGACGCCAAGGCGGCGGAACGCCCAACAGTCGTAGGCGACCGACACGAAGAAGCTCGCCGGCAGGCGATTGAGCGCGCCGATCTTGCACCCGATGAGCGTGACTCTGCCGCCAAAGCCCATTGTGCCAATGTCGAGATCGTTTACCGTCGCCATAATGGACGCTTCGAGCTCTGCGAGACGCGGGTCGGCGTTCACATCGTCGAGCGTGCGGAAGAGCTGCTCCTTCGCATGCGCGTAGCCCGACGTGCGATCGCCGCCGATGCACACGCCAACGGCACCCGGCGAGCAGCCTTTTCCCTGAGCACTCCAGACCGCGTGAAGGATGCATTTCTTCACGCCCTCGAGCGTTCGATCCGCCCGCCCCACGTGGGGCAACTCAACGGGCAGCGCGTATTGCGCGTTGGTGTTCTCGCAGCCGCCGCCTTTCAGAATGAGCTTGACTTCGATCGCGTCACGCTCCCATTGCTCGAAGTGCACGATAGGGGTCCCGGGGCCCAAGTTGTCGCCAGAGTTCTTCCCGGTGATCGAGTCGACAGAGTTCGGCCGAAGCTTGCCGCGGCGCGTGGCTTCGGCAACGGCCTCGAGGATTTGGCGACGCATCCAGATCTGGTTTGCCCCGACCGGAACTCGCACCTCGAAGGTCGGCATGCCCGTGTCCTGACAAATGGCGCCCTCAGCGTCAACAGCCAGGTCGATGTTCTGGGCAATGATGGTGAGCGCCTGCGACGAGCGCGTGTCGCTTGGCTCGCTGTCGACCGCGATCTTCATGGCGGCGCGTACATCGGGCGGAAGGTCAGTCGACGTGCGCACGACGAGCCGCAGCACGCTGTCGAAGAATGAGGGCAGCATCTGAAGAGTATACTGAACGGGACTCGGGATTCAGGATGAAGGCGTTGATCGTCGTCTGCGCGATGGTTGGGCTTTCTGCCGCGCCCGCACAATCAGCGAGATCCGGCCAGTCGGCGAGGCAAAAGGGGCGTTTGTTCCAGCCGGTCGATCTCGGATTGCTCGAGGCGCCGGATCGGGATGAGTGGCAGAAGCCGGATCAGATCATGGACGCCCTGCGGGTTGCTGAAGGATCGACGGTCGCGGACGTCGGCGCCGCAGGCGGCTGGTTCACGATGCAGTTGGCCAGGCGGGTCGGACCAAACGGCATCGTATACGCCGAGGACATCCAGCCGCAGATGGTCGACGGCATCGCGAGGCGCGCTCAACGTGAGAACATGCCCTGGGTTCGCCCCATTCTCGGTTCCGCGACCGATCCACGTCTACCGCCAGGCATCGACGCGATCCTGATCGCTGACGTGTATCACGAGGTGGAAGACCCGATTGCGCTCTTGCGCAACGCCGCGCGCTCGCTCAAGCCAGAGGGTTTGATCGGAGTGGTCGATTTTCTGCCTGGTGGCGGCGGGCCAGGCCCGGCGCCCGACGAGCGCCCGGATCCGAACGCGGTCATTCAGGCAGCTCGAGCCGCCGAGCTTCAGCTCAGCAAGCGGGAAGACATCCCGCCGTTCTTGTTTCTCCTGCTCTTCTCGCGAACGACCTCCATCCTTACGCCGGCGCGCGAGGACTGGCATGGCCCCGGCATGCGGGGATCGGGACCGCCCAGCCGCGCGAGGACTAGTCGCGCCCGCCCGTGAGGCGCCACAGGCTCGGCATGACAGCGGCCGCGACCAGCAGCTTGAGGAGATCGGCCGCGATGAAGGGATAGAAGCCCGCGGCGAGCGCGCCCGACCAGCCCGATGATCTTCCCAAGGGCGCCAGCACCAGCCACGAGACGCCGCCGGCAAATACGACAGCGAGGCCGCACACCATGGCCAGGACGGCGGTCGCGTACCGGCGATCGAACCCGCGCTCAGCGAGCCAGCCCGCGACAAACGCCGCGATCGGATAAGCCAGGAGGTATCCGCCAGTCGGACCGAGCAGGCGTGCGGCCCCTTGCGGCAATAGAGCCGAGGCGGCAAACACCGGCAACCCGGTGACGCCAAGCGCGAGATACAGCGCCTGAGCTGCGGCGCCGAGCCGGGCACCAAGGACGGCCGCGCCCACAAGCACCACCATGGGTTGGAACGTGAATGGCACGGGCGTGAATGGCAACGGGATGCTGATCTGCGCGGCGACAATCGTGAGCACGGTGACGAAGAGCACCGCGCCAAGCCGCTGCAGCGATCTCACCGCGCGCGAATCTTCGGGGCGTGCGATCATCACATCGAGAAGCGTGGTCCGCATGAGCGTCAAGCTTAGCGTATGCCCCGTGCGCTGACAATTGCCGGGAGCGATTCGAGCGGCGGTGCCGGCATCCAAGCCGACCTTCGAACATTCGAGGCCCTCGGCGTCCGCGGAGCCACAGCCATCACGGCGATCACCGCGCAGAATGCCCAGGGGGTCTCGGCGATTGCGCCGCTCTCCGCAGACCTCGTCACCGCGCAGATCGAGGCGGTTGCGGCGGACGCGGAGATTGAGGCGACCAAGATAGGCATGCTCGGAACGGCTGCCATCGCCGAAGCGGTCGCCGCGGCGATCGAGGACTTGGAGTTGCCGCTCGTCGTCCTCGACCCCGTGCTCGCCTCGACGAGCGGCACACGGTTGCTCGACGCGGATGGCGTCCAGACGCTCGTAACCGAGCTTCTGCCGCGCGTGCTCGTCGTCACGCCGAATCTTCCGGAGGCCGAGGCGCTCAGCGGGATACGCATCGACTCCATGGCGCGAGCGCGTGATGCGGCACGGCGGCTGCACGAGATGGGCGCGGAGAACGTTATCGTGAAAGGCGGCCACAGCCTGAGGTCGGCAACCGGCGGAGCACAGGATGACGCGGGTGAAACGCCGGACGTTCTGGACCTTCTGTTCGACGGCAAGGCGTTTCACGAGTTGCGTGTCGCCTGGGTGCCCGGTGGGCAGATGCGAGGGACCGGCTGCTCCTATTCGTCGGCGGTTGCGGCGTTTCTCGCGCTTGGTCGCGCACTTCCTGACGCTGCCGCCCAGGCTCAGCGTCATGTGGCCGGCCTCATCGCGAAGGAGCAGGCGGGGAGGGGCAGAAGGGGGACGGTATACTGAAGAATGATGATGCCGTTGCTCCGAATTGGTCACGAGCCGCTCGAGCTGAAGCGGATCGTCGGGGCGCTCTCCGACAGCGCAGGGGCCGCCGCAGGGGCCGACGGCGCACTCGTGACGTTCCTCGGGCTGGTGCGGAACCACAACGTCGGGCGGAGCGTCCGATATTTGGAGTACGAGGCTTACGAGCCACTGGCGCTGAAAGCGTTCGAGCGGATCGCCGGCGAAGTTGGGGCCCGGTGGCCAAACGCGCGAGTCGCCGTTCACCATCGCATCGGCCGGCTGGACGTCGGCGAAGCGAGCGTCGCGATCGCCTCTCGCGCCCCGCACCGGGGCGATGCCTATGCCGCCTGCCGCTACGCGATCGAGCGCGTGAAGCAGATCGCGCCCATCTGGAAGCGCGAGTTCTTCGAGGGGGGCGACATCTGGATTGAGGGGGCAACCGCCGATCCGGACGATGTCAGCGCGAGGGTGGAGGCGGAGAAAGCCGCATGCGCGTGACGGTGAAGCTTTTTGCTCGACTTCGCGATATCGCGGGAGCGTCAGAGTTGACGCGCGACCTGCCGCCAGGGGCCACAGTCGGCGCACTGTGGAGGGATTTGACGCGTGACTTCCCCGAGCTCGACCGGTACGAGCGATCGATCTCGAGCGCGTTGAACGCCGACTACGCGCGGATGGACGCAGTCGTTCGCGATGGCGACGAGGTTGCGTTTCTGCCGCCGGTGTCTGGGGGATAGGCGTGATTGGGGATTAGGGACTCGTGGTTCGATATGTTCGATAAGCTGACATCAGAAGAGGCTCGGTACGAAGATCTGACCAGGCTGCTCGGGACGGCCGAGGTGCAGAGTGACGCAAGCGCGTACCGCAAGCACGCCAAAGCGTTGGCGGAGCTCGAGCCGCTCGTGGTGCGATTCCGCGAGTACAAAGGCATCGCGCAGGAGATCGCTCACACGGAGGAACTGGCGTCGGCTGGCGATGCGGACATGCGCGAGCTTGCCCGCGAAGAGTTGAAATCGCTCGTTGCCAGACGGGACGCCCTGCTTGCCGATCTGAAAACGCTGCTCATTCCGAAAGATCCCAACGACGACAAGGACGTCGTCCTGGAGATCCGGGCCGGGACGGGGGGGGAGGAAGCGGCGTTGTTCGCCGCGGAGCTGTTCCGCATGTACACGAAGTTCGCGGAGCGGCAGGGGTGGCGCGTCGAGGTCATGTCGAGCAATGACACTGGCGGCGGCGGCTTGAAGGAAGTGATCGCGACCATCGAAGGGCGAGGCGTGTACAGCAAGCTGAAGTACGAGAGCGGCGTCCACCGGGTGCAGCGTGTGCCGGCGACTGAAGCGAGCGGACGGGTTCACACGTCAACGGTGACTGTCGCGGTGCTGCCGGAGGCCGAGGACGTCGACGTGCAGATCAATGAAAAAGAGCTGCGGATCGACACCTTCTGCTCGAGCGGCCCCGGCGGACAGAGCGTGAACACCACGTACTCGGCCGTGCGCATCACCCACATCCCCACCGGCGTCGTGGTCTCGCAGCAGGACGAGAAATCGCAGATCAAGAATCGTGCGAAAGCGATGAAAGTGCTGCGCGCGCGGCTGTACGAAATGGAGCTCCGCAAGCAGCAGGAAGCGATCGCCAAGGATCGCCGCAGCCAGGTCGGCACGGGCGACCGCTCGGAGAAGATTCGGACGTACAACTTCAAGGAAAACCGGGTCACGGACCATCGCGTCAACTTCACGACGCACCGCCTGGCCGACGTTCTGAACGGCGACCTCACCGAAGTGCTCGATCACGTGATTACGCACTACCAGTCGGAGAAACTCAGGGACGCCACGGCGGCCATTTAGTGTCCAGCATCTCCGAACGCGTCGCAGCGGCGCGCCGCCAGTTGCGCAACGCCGGGCTGTCGGTCGAAGAAGCCGATCTGAGCGCGCGGCTGCTTGCCGAGCACCTGCTCGGTTGGCCGAGGGAGACGTTTCTCACCGAGTCCTTCCGAACGGAGCCTCATGACTTCGCCGCCCGCTACGACGCCGTGATCGCGCGCCGGGCTGCGCGCGAGCCGTTGCCGTACATCACCGGGCAACGGGAATTCTGGGGGTTGTCGCTCGAGGTGACGCCGGATGTGCTCATCCCCCGCCCCGAAACCGAGCTCATCGTCGAGGCGGCGCTCGACGTGTACGCTGATCGCGATGCGGTGTTCGAAGCCGCTGACGTGTGCACGGGCAGCGGGTGCGTGGCGATCGCGATCGCGAACGAGCGGCCGGCGGCGTCGGTGCTGGCCACCGACATCTCGGAAGCCGCGCTTGCCATTGCACGACGCAACGCGGCACGCCACAACGTAGCGGACCGGATTCGGTTCATGTGCGCTGATCTCCTGGCGAGCGTCCCCGGGCCGTTCGACTTGATCGTCGCCAACCCGCCGTACGTGCGATCAGGCGACCGGAGCGGACTCCAGCCCGAGGTGCGCGAAGAACCGGAGGTCGCTTTGTACTCCGGATCCGAAGGGCTCGACGCTATCAGCCGACTGATCGCGCAGGCGCCGTCCCGCCTGCGGGATGGCGGGTGCCTGATTTTCGAGTTCGGGTTAGGTCAAGAGATCGCGGTGGAGCATCTCATCGGACGCAGCCGCGCGCTCAGGCTCGTCGACGTGCGTCGGGATCTGCAGGGGATCGCGCGCACGGCGATCGCCAAGCGGACCAGGTAGGTCGTGCCATGGCTGACTGTCTCTTCTGCCAGATCATCAAGCGCGAGATCCCGGCATCGATTGTGTACGAAGACGATCGCGTGCTTGCGTTCAACGATATCAACCCGCAGGGGCCGACCCACGTGCTGGTCGTCCCCAAACGCCACATCGCATCCCTCAACGATCTAACGGCGGACGATGACGCGACGGTTGGGGAGATTGTGCGACGCGCAGCGGTCATCGCCGCAGAACGCGGGATTTCCGCCGGAGGTTTCCGGACGGTCTTCAATACGAACAGGGACGCCGGCCAGACTGTATTCCACATCCACCTCCACCTCATCGGGGGCAGGCATCTCATGTGGCCACCTGGGTGAGTAGATAGGCCCCGCTGGCGGAGGCGCGATCCAGCTCGAAATCTACAGCCTTGAAACCGCGCCCGAAGTACGTGGTGAAGATTTGGCGCGTCTTCAACCGCCAGTCGAGCGCGACATCCGGCGCGTTGGTGAGCATCTCACCGAAATTCATCGGAATGTCGACTCGGAGCGCGCCCACGTCGGCGTCGAGCACAACCTCAACGCATGCCGGCCAGCGGTGCGAGCGGTCGATTCGATTCACGGCGACAGCTTCCGCGTTGGCTCCCGGCGCTGATTTGACTCCCCGCCCAGCGCCAATCGCCTCGCGCCGTATCCACCACTCGGCAACAAACCGGTCGGTCGGGTTGCCGGCGTGCAAGGGGCTGCGGGACTCGCCATAGACGTTGACCTCGTAGTCGGAGACGATGACGCCGAGCTTCGTGAAGTTCAGATGGGCATTCAAGGCCTGCATCGGGTCGAAGGTCCACTCGATCAGATCGAGCCCCATCTCGCGGGCACGATCGCGCTGGAGCAGCTTCAAGCGATAGCCGATGCCACTATTCCTGAATTCGTCGACCACGCCGAGCATGTGCGACCACTGCGTCGGCTTGCCGTGCTTAATCCCCGGGAGGGAGTAGACGAACCCCACCAGACGCTCGGATTGCTCGTGTGGGCGGTGCCGCTCGTGCGGGCCGGATCCATCGCGTGGGCGGGATGGGTCGCGTGAGTCGGGCAGGCTGCGATCTCGGTCATCGAACGCACCGATCAGCACGCCCCCGCGAAGCACGGTGACTGCCAGAATCGGTACCGGGACGACATCATCGTAGTTGGGACCCCAGATTTCGCGCTCGAGCTCGACCACCTGTGCGAACTCGGCGAGGCGTGTCAGGTCGCGAAACGTCACGGGCGGTATGGCCCCGCGATGACGATGATGGCGCGATCCTGGCGGAGGACGCGGCGGGCGGCGGCGTTGGCGGCGTCGAGCGTGACGCCGTGAAGGCGACCGGGCAGCCTCAGGTCGTAGTCGAGCCCCAGGTCGAAGAACTCGACGTTCTGCAGGAAGTTCGCGATGCCCGCGTTGGTTTCCAGCGAGCGAGGCATCGAACCGATCAGAAAGCGTTTGGACTCGTCGAGCTCCTTTGCCGTGAGACCGTCGGTCACGAGGCGCTGAATCTCTTCGTCGATGGACGCGATTGCGCGCACCACATTGCGCGAGTTCACGCCCGCGCGGATGGTCAGCGGTCCCTCCGCAACATTGGCGTCAAGCGAGCTCGATACGTAGTACGCCATTCCCTGCCGCTCACGGATGCTGTCGCCGAGGCGTCCCCCAATCGCATACTGCCCGAACGCGTTGTTCATCAGCCAGAACGCGTCGTAGTCGGGGTCGCGCCGAGTGATCGACACGAAGCCATACGCAATGTCGGCCTGCGACTTGTTCATCATCGGGATGACGATTTCGTCGCGGCGCGTCGGAGGATGAACCGGCGGCAAGACGGGCGGTGGAGGAGCAGGTCGGCGCCAGGCCCCGAAAATCCGCGCGGCGGCATCCTGCACCTGCGATGCAGGAACGTCTCCGACCACGACTCCGATCAGCCCGCCCGGAGCGAAGTGAGCGGCGTGCTGCCGGACGAGGTCGTCGCGTGTCAGGCGGTCGACGATCTCGATCGTGCCCTTCGTGCGACGGCCGTATGGGTGACCGTCGCCGTACAGGTGCGCCATGAGTGTCTCGCTGGCGCGAATCGCCGGGCTGTCCTCGTCCTGGCGAATGGCGGTCACGACCTCCCCTTTTCGCGTCGCCAACTCGGCCACGGGGCACGACGGCGCCGTAAGCATCTCGCCGAGCAGCGTCAGGACGGGCTCGAAGTCTTCTGTAAGGCACGTGCAAGTCATTGAAAAGAGGTGACGTGTGACGAAGATCGACAGCGTAATGCCGCGGCTGTCCAACTCTTCGGCAATCTCCGACGCCGATCGTGTTGCTGTGCCGCGATCGATGACGCGCGAGAGCAACCAGGTCGTGCCTTCGGCACCCGGCGGATCGGAGGCGGAGCCGGCACGCACGGCGAGGTTGATGGCAACGGCAGGCGTCATGTGGGCTTCCTTCGCCAGGATCACGACGCCGTTGTCCAGGACCGTTCTGACGGGCGCCAGACCACGTGGCTCCTGGCTTGCGGGTCCCTCCCCCAGCATTACTCCGGGGAGCCTCCACCGGAGACTGGGAAGGGCTCGAACCAGCCGATCGTGCGATTGGCGGGCACCAGCGCCTGTTCGGCCGCCTTCGCCACATCTTCGGCCGTGATCGCGGCGATGGTCGAGGGGGAGGAGCTGAACAGCCCCGGGGCGGCAATCGTCGCGAAGTACCCGAGTTGGTGGGCGATGTTGGTGACGCTGTCGCTCTCGAAGACAAGCCGGGCCCGCAGCTGCGCTTTCGCTTTCGTCAGCTCCGCCGATGTGATGCCGTCGCGCGCCACACGATCGAGCTCCTCGAGCACCACCGATTCGACGGACGCGAGCGACGTGCCCTGGGTCGGGGTGGCCGACAGCGTATACAGGAACGGCTGCTCGGTCGGCATCAACGAACCGGAGACGGAGGACGCAAGGCCGCGTTCCACGAGGGCGCGATAGAGGCGCACGCTGCGCTGTGGGGGCGGCACGCGAAAACTGGACCACAGGTTGAGGCCCTTCGCACCTGTGAGCACCGCGTCGAGAACCAGCAGCGCAAAGAAGTTTGGATCGGTTGCTGCCGGCGCGTGGAAACCCGCCTTCCAATAGGCGGTGGTCCCCTCTCTCCGGATGGTCAGGCGCCGCTCGCCTGTCTGTGGCGGCTCCGCCAGGTGGAGGCGCGTCACATCGCGGCCGGGCTGAATGCCGCCGAACAGCAGGTCGACGCGCCGCAGCACGTCGTCGGTGTCCACGTCACCGACGACGACGAGCGTGGCGTTGTTGGGAACGTAGTGGCGGCGGTAGTAACCGTAGAGATCGTCGCGCGTCATTGTCTGAAGATCGGACAACCAGCCGATCGTGGGGTGGCCGTAGCTGTGCGCTTTGAATGCCGTCGCCGTCAATTCCTGGTCGAGCAGCAAATCAGGATCGTTCTCGCCGCCCTGCAGCTCCGAGATGATGACCGTGCGCTCCGACTCGCAGTCGTCGGGATGGTAGAGGCAGTTGACCATGCGCTCGGATTCGATGAACAGCATGCGATCGAGCGCGTCGCGGGTTGCCGTTTCGAAGTACGTCGTCTGGTCGATCCACGTGTAGCCGTTCCAGCTTCCGCCGAACTGTTCGATGATGCCCTTGACCTGATCGCGCGGGATGTTGGTCGTGCCCTTGAAGTTCATGTGCTCGACCCAATGGGAGACACCGGTGAGGCCGGGCGGCTCGTCTCTAGAGCCGACCTTGTACCAGCACCAGACCGACGCGAGCGGTGCGGTGTGCTCTTCGCGGATGAGGACGGTCAGCCCGTTGGCGAGAGTGGTGTCTCTGGCGGCGGCGACGGCTGGGCCCATCAGAACCATTATAAAATTGCCAGATACGCATGCCCGAGTGGAAAGACACCGTCAACCTGCCTCGCACCGGCTTTCCGATGAAAGCCAACCTTCCAAGAACTGAGCCGGAAATGCTCGCGCGCTGGAAGGCGATGGATCTCTACGGGAAGATCCGCACGACCCGGCAAGGGGCGCCGAAGTTCGTGCTGCACGACGGTCCGCCGTACGCCAACGGCAACATCCACATGGGGACTGCGCTCAACAAGATTCTCAAAGAGCTCGTGGTCAAGTCACGGTCCATGGCCGGCTTCGACGCGCCGTACGTGGTTGGCTACGACTGCCACGGGTTGCCGATCGAGCTCAGAGTCGACCGCGAGCTCGGGGCGAAGAAGCGCGAGATGTCGGTGGCCGAGTTCTGCCGCGCGTGCCGCGCCTACGCCGAGCGGTATGTCGGAGCGATGAGCGAGCAGTTCCAACGGCTCGGGATTCTCGGGACGTGGGACGCGCCCTACCTGACGATGAACTTCAAGTATCAGGCGGCGATCGTGCGCGCCTTCGGCCGGTTTGTCGAGCAGGGACTGGTCTACAAGGGCAAGAAGCCCGTGCATTGGTGTATTCACTGCCGCACGGCGCTCGCTGAGGCAGAAGTCGAGTATGCCGACCACGTCTCACCGTCGATTTACGTCGAGTTCCCTCTCTCGCCGGAGGATGGCGGCGAGCTGGGAAGGCGGGTGCCTTCGCTTGCCGGCAAGAACGTCTCGGTCCTCATCTGGACGACGACGCCGTGGACGATTCCATCGAATCTTGCCGTGGCGTTCCATCCGCAGCTCGATTACGCCGCCTATGCTGTCAGGGCAAGAGCGGCGGGACAGGCAGGAGAGGAGGGACAGGCAGCAGCGGGGGAGGAACGGCTGGTGATCGTGGCCGAGGCGTTGGCACCTGCTGTGGCGGCTGCGGTTGGCGAACCGTTTGGTGAACCCGTGGCGAGGTTCAAGGGCGATCTGATGGAGCGCATCAAGTTCCAGCATCCGCTCTACGCGCGTGCCTCCCTCGGCGTCCTTGGCGAGTACGTGACGCTCGACGCCGGCACTGGAGTGGTCCACACAGCGCCAGGGCACGGCGCCGATGACTTCAAGACGGGCGTGAAGTACGGGCTGGAGATCTACGCCCCGATCGGACCTGGCGGGCACTTCTTAGACACGGTGGAGCTGTTCGGCGGGCAGCGCGTGTTCGATGCGAACCCGAATATCGCGGAAGCATTGCATCAGCGGGCGAAGCTGTGGCACCGCGAGTCGTTCTCGCATCAGTACCCGCATTGCTGGCGGTGCCACAACCCTGTGATTTTTCTGGCGACGTCGCAGTGGTTCATCGACCTCGACGGGAAGCCGCTCGCCGGCGGAAAGACGCTGCGCCAGGCGGCGCTCGACTGCATCGATCACGACGTCAAGTGGGTTCCAGCCTGGGGCCACGACCGCATGTACAACATGGTCGCCCACCGCCCGGACTGGTGCATCTCGCGACAGCGGGTCTGGGGTGTGCCGATTCCAGCCCTCGATTGCTCGGGATGCGGGACGGCCATGGTGACGCCGGAGATCGTTCGCAAAACAGCCGAAGTGTTCGAGAAGTTCGGAGCAGACTCGTGGTACGAGCGGCCGATCGAGGAGTTCGTCCCTCCGGGGCTTGCGTGCTCCGACTGCGGCGGGACATCCTTCGAGAGGGAGATGAACATTCTCGACGTCTGGTTCGACTCGGGGTCGAGCCACGAGGCTGTTCTGACGCAATGGCCTGAGCTCACGTGGCCGGCTGATGTCTACCTCGAGGGTAGCGATCAGCATCGGGGCTGGTTTCAGAGCTCGCTCATGGTCGGCCTCGGCACGCGGGGGCGCGCTCCGTTCCGGCAAATCGTGACGAATGGGTTCCTGATTGACGTCGATGGCAAGAAGATGTCGAAATCAATTGGGAACGCGATCCAGCCGCAAGACGTCATCAAAGAAAGTGGCGCGGACATCATCCGGCTGTGGACGGCGATGAGCGAGTACCAGGAAGAGATCCGCGTGGGCAAGGAGATTCTCGCGCGGGTCGTCGAGGCCTACCGCAAGCTGCGCAACACGCTGCGGTACCTGCTTGCGAACCTCTACGATTTCGATCCCACGACCGACGCCGTGCCGCTCGCCCGGCTTGAGGAGGTGGATCGCTACATCCTTGCCCGTTACGCGGAGGTCGGACTCCGAGCGCTCAAGGCGTACGAGATGTATGACTACAGCCCGATCGCACAGGCGATCACGCAATTTGCGACCGTCGATCTCAGCGCGTTGTACAACGATATCTCGAAGGATCGCCTTTACACCTTTGCCGCCAAATCGTCCGAGCGCCGCTCGGGACAGACGGCCATGTACCTGATGGCCGACGGCCTTACACGGCTGCTGGCACCGATCCTCTCGTTCACGGCAGACGAGGTGTGGGGCTTCATGCCAGGTGCCCGCGAGGAATCGGTTCACATGGCCGTATTCCCTACCCGTGCATCGCTCGAGGCTATGCGCGATCCCGAGCTCCTGGCGCGCTGGAACACCCTTGCGGCCGTACGGGAGCGAGTGCTGGCCGAAATCGAGCCGCTGCGGAAGAACAAGCAGATCGGCAGCTCGCTCCAGGCGAGGGTCGTGCTGCGGGCGGGCCCCACGATGCTCCGGTTGCTCCAGCGGCACGTACAGGACCTGCCGATGCTGTTCATCGTGTCGGAAGTGGCCATTGAGTCGAGGGGGGCAGGTGGGTCAGGTGGGCCGGGTGGGTCGAGTGGGGCTGAAGGGGGTGTGGCTGAGGACGAGTTGCCCGTGGTCGTTATCGAACGGGCCGGTGGCGTGAAATGCGAGCGCTGCTGGCGCTACGTGCCTTTCGTGGTGACCGACCCGGCTTCACCCTGGGTTGGTTTGTGCGAGCGCTGCCAGGACGCGCTCTCGAAAGACGACCGGGCCGCATGAGCGACGCTGCGCAGCAGACCATTCTGCAGCGGGCCGAGGATGCGGCGGCGCTGCCGCCTCGGAGGCTGGAAATCTGGCTGTCGGTCGCGATCGTGGCGATCGATCAGCTGAGCAAGGCGATGGTACGCGCCACGTTACCTCTACACGACAGCCGCACAATCATTCCCGGGCTCGTCGATTTCACGCACGTCCGCAACACCGGAGCGGCGTTTGGCTTCCTGAACGCCGTCGATTTTCCGTTCAAGACCGTTGTCATCGCCTTGATTGCGACGGCCGCCCTCATCGGCGTGGGGATGTACGCGGCGAGCCTTGCCCACCACCAGCTCATCGCCAGGGTGGGATTGGCGCTTATCATCGGCGGGGCCGCCGGCAATCTGCTGGATCGCGTGATTGCGGGATCGGTTGTCGATTTCGTCGATGTGTACTGGCGCAACTGGCATTTCTGGGCCTTCAACGTCGCCGACTCGGCGATCACGATCGGCGTCGCGATTATGATTCTCGACATGCTTGGCGTGGACAAACGGCGCCGCGCGTAACCAACTGAGCAAGCGACCTATGTATCCAAGACTGTTCGAGTTCGGACCGATTACGGTTTACACCTACGGCGTGCTGTTGGCGCTAGCGTATCTCGCGGGCCTGAAGCTCGCGATGGTGCGCGCTCAGGCGCGCGGCCTGGACGCCAACCGCGTGCTGGACCTCGGCATCTACATCATCATCAGCGCGCTGGTCGGCGCGAAGCTGCTGCTGCTCGTCACCGATTATCAGACGTTCAGCCGAGACCCGCGCGAGCTGCTGACTCTTGCGCGGTCGGGGGGCGTTTTCTACGGTGGCTTGATCCTCGCTGTCGGCGTGGCGCTTTGGTACATCCGCAGGATCGGCTTGCCGCTGTGGACGACGTGCGACGTTTTCGCGCCCGGGATCGCGCTCGGTCACGTCGTAGGGCGGTTCGGGTGCTTCTTCGCCGGCTGCTGTTACGGCAAGCCGACGAAGCTGCCGTGGGGCATCACTTTCACGGATCCCTTTGCGGCAGCGAATGTGGGCACGCCACTGGGCGTCCCCCTCCATCCGACGCAACTGTATGAAGCCGGGGCCGAGCTCGTCATTCTGGCCGTTCTGCTCGCCACGGAGCGAAAAGGGCGGCCGTTCGCGGGGCGGACCTTCTGGCTCTACATGCTGCTCTATGCCGTCTCGCGATTCTTCATCGAGTTCTTTCGCGGCGACGAACGAGGCGCGGTGGGGGTGTTTTCGACGTCGCAGTTCATTTCCGTTCTGCTCGCGCCGCTCGCGATCGTGATGCTCGTATATCTCGCCCGAGTCGTCGCTCCAGAGCCCAAGCGAGCGCGGCGGGCTGCCTAGACTCGTAGGAGACCCGACCTGCGATGGAAAGCGTCCTGACTGTCCCGGACGACAGTGACGGCGTTCGCCTCGACCGCTTTCTCGTCTCTGTCCTGCCGCAGTTTTCGCGATCCCAGATTCAGCGCCTGATCAAAGACGGCTTCGTCAAGGTCTCGGGGCTTGGGGCGAAGGTGAACCAACCTGTGAAACCCGGGCTGACAGTGACGGTCGATGTTCCGGATCCCGCCGATCCCGCACTGCAAGCCGAGGCGTTGGACCTTCCTATCGTCTATCAGGACCGCGACATCGCCGTCGTGGACAAGCCGGCCGGGATGGTCGTGCATCCGGCGGCTGGGCACGCGAGCGGGACGCTCGTCAATGCGCTGCTCCACCACATCGATGATCTGAGCGGCATTGGCGGCGAAAAACGACCCGGGATCGTGCACCGGCTCGACCGCGGCACGTCCGGGCTGATGGTCATCGCCAAGCACGATGCGGCTCACGAGGAGCTGTCGCGACAGTTTCGGGAGCGCGAGATCGAGAAAGAGTACATCGCGCTCGTGTGGGGCGAGGTCATGTCGGGACGACGGATTGACACGCCGATCGGCCGCGACCCAGTGAACCGGAAGAAAATGTCGGCAGTCAAGGGGCCTGGAAGCGCCGGTCATGCCAAGGCGCGGCGCAGCCGGGAAGCGGTCACGCGGATCGTGCACGCCGAACACTTCGGACGCACGCTGACGCTCGCTCATGTGGCCATCCACACGGGGCGCACGCACCAGATTCGCGTACACCTGAGCGCCATCGGTCATCCGGTGGTCGGGGACTCGCTCTACGGCGGGGTGCACCGACGCGTGGCAGGTGACCTGCGTCCGGTCACGCACCTCGATCGTCCCTTTCTTCACGCGGCTCGGCTTGCGTTCAGGCATCCCATCGATGGGAAGCGAATGGAGTTCAGAAGCGAGCTGCCCGACGATCTGCGGCGGGTTGTCGAAGAGCTGCGGGCTCGCGAGGCTCGGACGTGAGGCGGCGGCTGGGGGCGGGCACGCGGCGACGGTGCGCAGGGCATAGAAGCGCGGAGGCAGGATGCCAATCGTCTATGAGGGGCGTGTGTTTTCGGTCGAGGCGAGCAGGCGGCGTTTCCCGAACGGCGAGGAGCATGCCGTCGAGATTGTGCACCATGCACCGTCGGTCGTGCTGATTCCGGTGCAGGCGGACGGTCGCGTCCTCATCATCAAGCAGTACCGCGCGCCGCTCGACCGGGAGACGTGGGAGTTCCCGGCGGGGAGGGTCAATCCGCGCGAGCGCGTGGACGATGCCGCGCGCCGCGAATGCGAGGAAGAGGTTGGCCTGGTGCCGCACTCGCTCGAAAAAGTGGCGGCGCTGTACTCAGCTCCGGGCTTTTGCGATGAGCAGATGATTTTCTTTCTGGCGTCGGATCTGCGGACGCCGCCGGCCGATTCGCCGCACAAGCCGGACGCTGACGAAGACATCGAGACGCGAGTTGTCACCGTCGCCGATGTCCGAAAGATGGTCGCGCAGGGCGAGATCGTCGACCTGAAAACGGCTTACGCGGTCACGCTCCTGGCGGATCAGGACGGAGGGGGCGCATAGCCTCGGCGGCTCTTGCCCTCCCCTTTTGCTCGGTCCCTGTCCTTGGCTCCGTCCTTGACCACTTCCTTCGTTGCGTCCTTGGCAACTTCCGTGACATCGCTGCGCCTGTCCGATGATGCCGGAACAAGGGCGAGCGCGAGGACCTCGTCTATCGATGACACGAGGTGGACGACGAGATTCTTGCGCAGCTCGGGCGTGAGATCCTCATTCACGTTCTTGCCGTTCTGCTTCGGGAGGATCACCTCGTTGATGCCGACGCGGCGAGCCGCGAGCACCTTCTCCTTCACGCCGCCAATGGGGAGTACGCGGCCGGAGAGCGTGATCTCGCCGGTCATCGCGATATCACCGCGCACAGGACGGCCGGTCAGCTCCGACGCCATGGCCGTCGCCATCGTCACGCCAGCCGACGGACCGTCCTTCGGGATGGCGCCTGAGGGCACATGCACGTGCATCTCGGCGTTCTTGAAGAAGTCGGGATCGATGTTGTATTCCTTCGCATGCGTGCGGAGCCACGACAGCGCCGCGCGCGCCGACTCCTTCATGACGTCGCCGAGCTGACCGGTCAGGGTCAACGAGCCGGTCCCAGCCATGCGCGAGGCCTCGATGAAAAGGACCTCGCCGCCGGCGGGCGTCCACGCCATACCGATCGCGACGCCAGGATCCTTGGTCCGCTCCTCCATCTCCTCATCGAGGAAGCGCGGGGCCCCCAGCATCTCGACGACGACGTCGGGCGTGATTTCGAGGAGAGATGGATTGCCCTCGGCGCGACGGCGGGCGACCTTGCGGCAGAGAGAGCCGATCTCCCGCTCGAGGTTGCGCACACCGGCTTCGCGCGTGTAGCCGCGGATGATCTGGCGAAGCGCGTCATCGGTGAACCGGATATACTCCGGCGTCAAACCGTGATTCTTCACCTGCTTGTCAACGAGGTGATCCAACGCAATCGTCAACTTCTCCTCTTCGGTGTACCCGGCGATTTCGAGCACCTCCATGCGATCGCGCAAGGCCGGCGGCACCGGATCAAGAACGTTGGCGGTCGTGATGAACAGCACCTCGCTCAGATCGAACGGCACGTCGAGGTAGTGGTCCCGGAACGTGTTGTTCTGCTCGGGATCGAGGACTTCGAGCAGCGCCGATGAGGGATCGCCGCGAAAGTCTGCGCCCAGCTTGTCGATCTCGTCGAGGATGAACACCGGATTCTTGGACTCGGCGCGGCGGAGCCCCTGAATGATCTGTCCCGGCAGCGCGCCAATGTACGTCCGTCGATGTCCGCGGATCTCGGCCTCGTCCCGCATGCCGCCAAGTGAGACGCGGACGAATTTACGCCCAATAGACTCGGCAATGGATCGCGCAAGCGAGGTCTTGCCGACCCCAGGAGGCCCGACGAAGCAGAGAATCGGCCCCTTGACGTTGGGGTTGAGCTTTCTGACGGCGAGGTATTCGAGGATGCGGTCCTTGGCCTTCTCGAGACCGGAGTGGTCCGCGTCCAGCGTTTCCTTCGTCTTCGGGAGATCGATGACCTCGTCGGTCCGCTTTGCCCAGGGGAGCGCCACCAGCCAATCGAGATATGTCCTCGAGACGGTGTATTCCGCCGCTGCGACGGGCATCTTCGACAGGCGATCGAGCTCGCGGAGGGCTTCTTTCTTCACCGGCTCGGGCATCCCCGCCGCCTCGATCTTGGCCTGAAGCTCCTCAATCTCCTTGGTCTGGTCGTCGCCTTCGCCGAGCTCCCGCTGGATCGCTTTCATCTGCTCGCGCAGAAAGTACTCGCGCTGGTTCTTGCCGACCTCAGACTGCACCTGCGACTGGATCTTCGATCCGAGCTCGAGGACCTCGAGCTCCTTGATGAGGATGCGGTTCAGGTTGTCCATCCGCGCTCTGATGTCGAGCGTCTCGAGAACGTCCTGCTTGACCGCGGTGCCGATCGTGGAAAGCGACGAGGCAATGAAGTCGGCGAGCCGGCCGGGCTCGACGATGTTGCTCGCGAGTGTCTGGAGATCGTCGGAGAGGAGCGGCGAGAGCGACACCACCTGCTGGAAATTGGTTTTGATGTTTCGAGCGAGCGCGTCGATCTCGAGGCGATCGGCGTCGTTTGTGCCCTCATTTGCGGCGCTGACGCGCGCGCGGAGGTACGGGTGCATCGACACGACGGCTTCGAGCTTGAGGCGCGCCAGGCCTTGCACGATGAGCCGAAGGCTGCCGTCGGGCAGCTTGAACATCTTGTGGATGTGCGTAGCGGTGCCGACGGAGAACAGGTCGTCCTGCCCGGGCTCGTCTACTGCGGCGTCGCGCTGTGTGAACACCGCGATGAGCTTGCCGTTCGCAATGGCGTCGTCAATGAGGCGCACCGAGCTCTCGCGCGCCACGGCGAGCGGCATGAACGAATTGGGAAAGAGGACTGTGTCCCGAAGCGGGAGGATCGGCAGCTCTGAGGGAATCGATAGCGGCCGATCGCCGATCGAGACGTCCTCGGTCTGGAGGTTCTCGATTTGATCGCTCACTGGAGTACTCGTTGCTCGTGACTCGTGACTCGTTATGTGATGAGATGGGGCTTGCCGGAGGCGGAGGGGGTCAGGCTCCGCCACCGGCGGAGCCCAATTCTGGGACGCCGGATCTTATACGTCGACGAACAGCGAGGCCGCACCCCGCCGCGCGTTGGCCTGACGCTCACGCTGTTCGGCCACTTCCTTCTCCTCTTCGCACTCCTTGCAACGGACGGCGAACGGTAGCGCGCGGAGACGTTTTTCGCCGATCTCCTCGCCGCACTCGTAGCAGTAGCCGTAATCGCCCTGATCGAGCCGACGGAGCGCGTCGTTCACCTTGTTCAGGGTTTCCGACTTCATCTGAATCAGCGCGAACTCGAGCTCTTCCTGGATATCGGCTTCTGAGCTCTCGACCGCATCCAGCACTTCATTCAGTTTGCCGCCCCAGGTGCCTTCCTCACGGACGCCGCGCATCTTTCCTTGCACCTCGGCCTGGATTTCCCTGCGCCGCTCATCGAGCATGTGCTTGAGCTCGGCATAGCGAGCCCGAGACATCCTCGGTTCCCCCGCCTTCTGAGCTTCTTTGTTTGTCATGACGCCGCTCCTTCTTCAGCTCGCTTAAGACTGCCACCCTTTCGGGTTCCCTATGATTGCCGCCTGTCGTGCAAATGAACTGCCAATCATAAATGAGGCCCTGACTCGATTGCAGGCGCCTGTCGCCCGGTCCGTGTGTCTCTTCCAGTGCACTGCTACTGTCTCGTTCGGACCACACTCCAGCAATAGCCTGTGATTTCTAACAGCGTCAAACCATTGGCAGACAACAGGTTGACGTGACGCCATCCGCGAAATCAACCGCTTGTTCAAAAAACATCGATCCCTTAGACGCCAGGCGGCCGCGAACGGTTCTCACCGATGCACGTTTTTTTGTCCGCAAATGGAGACGTTCGGGCTTTCGATACGCTGCGTGGCTCTAAGCGATTTGCGTGCGCGCTCAACCAGTCAGGGCCGGGCTTCCGATCACAATTCTGGCCGTCGTCTGGCGGGAAAGCAGGATCGGGAACGCGGGTCTTCTATCGACCTATTGAATGCGGCTCGTCTTCAACGAGGCGTTGGGGACGACGCCGCGCTCGACGAGGAGCTGGCCGCTGCGGCGGCTCCCTGTTCTGAGCCACCGTTCGTACAGCCGGAGCAGGTCCGTGTTGGAGGTTGTCGATGAGCGCTCGCTGACTTCGTTGAGGACGTCGACGAACGCGATGAAGTTGTCCCCGAGCTCGGCGAAGACCGGCGAGAGCGTATCCTCGTCGAAGCGGCTCAGGGCATGGTACGCGAACCCGCCGATTGCGACGTAATAGTCGACATCGACCAGCTTTCTTCGAAACGAATCGGAAAAGAATCCGGACACAAAGAGCGAGACGTCGCCCACCTGCTTGAGACTTGCGCGCTGTTGCCGGCCACCGCGCTCGAGCGCCTGAGCGAGCTGCAGCGCGAGAGGCTCGTCCTCGTCAGAGAGGTCGTCCGAACGCCGCAGAAAACCCGCGAGGAGCTGTACGAGGTAGAACGCGGTGAGCTGGTTTGCGTCGATTCGCTGGTGCGCGAGCGCGCCCTCAACGAGCTCTTTGAAGTAGCCAAACGCGCTCTCCGACGTCGGTTCCTGCCGAACCATATGCCTCCGGCGGCTGCAAAGGGTGTTCCGTCGAAGAAATGAGGAAATTCGAGCAAATTGTACAATAGCCAAGTCGTGGTCTGCCTCTTGTGCGGCATTCGGAAAGCACGGCGCGGATGTCCTGCGCTTGGCCAACAGATCTGCGCAGTTTGTTGCGGCACCAAGCGGCTCGTCGAGATCTCGTGTCCGCCAGACTGTGCGTGGTTGGCGGGGGCGCGAGAACACCCGGCCGCCGCGGTCATTCGCCGACAACAGCGTGACCGGGACCTCGTCGCGCCGTTCGTGCGGGACTTCAGCGAGCGGCAGTCACAACTCTTCATCCTGATCGGCGCGTTTCTCAACGGCTACCGGCCTGCGGAGTTCCAGACGCTCCTCGATGCGGACGTGGCCCAGGGAACGGAGGCGCTGGCCTCGACCTACGAGACCGCGGCGCGCGGCGTGATCTACGAGCACCGTCCGGGATCGCCGGTCGCCGCGCGACTGGCTGTGGAACTGAAAGAGCTCCTGGCAGAAACGCGCGAGCGGGCGGGACCAGGATTCGATCACGATGCCATGGTGGTCCTGCGAGGCATGCGCGAAGCCGTCGACGCGGCGCGCGCGAGCGAACCGGAGAATCCGCGGGCGTTTCTGGAATTGGTTTCGCGCATCATGCAACCGCTGATGGCGAACCGGTCGGAGAAGCGAGGAGAGATTCAGCTCACCGACAGGGGGTAAAGGGCTGCGTTTCGAGGTAGAATTGAAGGTTCTATGGCCAAGCATTGTGAGATTTGTGGGAAAGCACCTGTGATCGGCCGGCAGCACAGTCACGCCAACAACGTCAGCGCGCGCCGGTTCGAGCCAAATCTTCAGCGAGTCCGGGCGATGGTCGGCGGTGGCATCAGGCGCGTTCGCGCGTGCACGCGCTGCATCCGCTCAGGGAAGGTCGTCAAGGCGGCATGACGGCGGTCTCCAGCGCCGACGCCCCGAAGGCGATCGGTCCCTATTCGCAGGGCATCCGCGTCGGGCCATTCTTGTTCCTTTCCGGACAGGTAGGCCTCGATCCCGCCACCGGTCAGATGGTGGACGGCGATGTCGCTGCCCAGACGCGGCGCGTGTTGGAGAATCTCGCCGCAGTCCTGAAGAGCGCTGGCTTGTCGCTCGCCGACGTCGCGCGGACAACGATCTATCTTGCCGACATGAACGACTTCGTCAAAGTCAACGACGTCTACGGCTCTTACTTCTCGGAGCCGTATCCTGCGCGGGCGACGGTGCAGGTCGCGCGGTTGCCGCGGGACGCGCGCGTCGAGATTGACGCGGTGGCGGCGTTCAGGGCGTGAGTCACCTCCATGACGCCGTACGCCGTCCAGCTCCAGCGACTGAGCAGTGTCCCTCTCGCCGTCATCCGACGTCAGGCACGTTCATCCGAACTCGCGCGCGTGGTACCGGAGTGCTGTGGTGTGGTCTGGAATGCCGTGCGCGCGCAGCAGACACACGCGGGTCGCCATGTCGCGATTTATTTGGACGGCAGCATTCGCCTTGAGGTGGGGGTGGAACTTCATGGATCGTTTGCCGAGCAAGGTGAGATCGTCCGCTCGGCGACACCCTCTGGCGCGGTGGCATCGGCGACGCACTTCGGACCTTATGCGGGCCTCGGCGCTGCGCATGAGGCCATCCGACAGTGGTGTGTGGCCAACAATCATCGCCTGGCCGGCCCGAACTGGGAGATCTACGGTCACTGGCAACGCCAGTGGGATACTGATCCGTCGCGCATTCGCACAGACGTCTATTACCTCCTATCAGATGACGCCGGCCTGTAAGCCTCGGCTTGTTTCACGTCGCTCTTCCCGCTCGCTCGACTCCCAGGACGCCATTTACAGCCTTCAGTGACTTGATCACCTTCTCGAGGTGTTTCAGATCACTGATTTCGACCGTCATGTCGAGCCGGGCGCGGCGCGCTTCGTCCGTCCGCGCCTCCATGTTCTTGATGTTGGTGTTCAGGTCTGCAATCTTCGCGCTGACGGCGGCCAGCAAGCCTTTGCGATCCTCCACCTCCATCGTCAGCTTCACGGTGTAGCGAGCCGTCGCATCGGCGCCGGTTGATTTGTCCCACTCCACATCGATTCGACGCTCGGGGTCGTACAGGAGATTGACGACGTTGGGACAGGTGGCGGAGTGCACCGACACACCTTTGCCGCGCGTAATGTAGCCGACGATTTTTTCCCCGCGAATCGGGTTGCAGCAACGCGCTCTGAAGACCATCAAATCGTCGAAGCCGCGCACCTTGATCTTTTCTTCGCCCGTGCCGAGAACGCGGCGGACAACCGACGCGACCGGCCCCTCCGGCGGCTTCTCGCGCAGTTTCTCGTCCGGCACAAGCTTGAGGAACAGCTGCTTGGGCTGGAGCTTGCCGTATCCGATCGCGGCGAAGAGATCGTCGGGCTTCTGGGCACCGAGCTCGCTCAAGACCGACGCGAACTCCGACGTCTCCGTCATGGCTTTCCAATTGAGGTCGTAGCGCCTGGCTTCCTTCTCGACGACCTTTCGGCCCAGCTCGGTGGCTTTGGCCTTTTCCTCCCGCCGGATCCAGTGCTTGATCTCGTAACGGGCGTGGGAGGTCACGACGAAGTTCAGCCAGTCGCGGCTGGGCTTGTGCCCGTTCTGCGTGATGATTTCGACAATGTCGCCGTTCTTCAGCCGGCTGCGAAGGGGCACCATCTTGCCGTTGATGCGGGCGCCCACGCACTGCCGGCCGACGTCGGTGTGGATCGAATACGCGAAATCAACCGGCGTGGCACCGCGAGGAAACGATTTGACGAGCCCCTTCGGCGTGAACGCGTACACGTCTTCGGGATACAGCTCGACTTTCAAGTTCTGGATGAATTCGCTGGGATCGCGGACCTCGCGCTGGATGTCGAGCAGTTGTCGCATCCACCGGAAGTAGCGCTCGTCGCGGTGGTCGCCGATCCGGCCTTCCTTGTACTTCCAGTGGGCGGCGATGCCCTCTTCGGCCATCCGGTGCATCTCGATCGTGCGAATCTGCACCTCGAAAGGCGTGCCGTGCTCGCTGATCACCGACGTGTGCAGCGACTGATAGCCGTTCGGCCGGGGCATGGCAATGAAGTCCTTGATACGCCCCGGGACAGGCGACCAGGTCTGGTGGATGGTGCCGAGCGCGGCGTAGCAGTCCCTGACGCTCTGGGTGACGATTCGGAGCGCCACAAAGTCGTACACCTGCTCGAGGTCGATCTTCTGCTTCTTCAGCTTCTGGCTGATACTCCAGAGGCGCTTGATGCGGCCGTCGATCTCGATGATGGGCACCTGGGCGTCGGCGAGCTTGGCCGTGACGGTCTTCCGCAGCTCCTCGATCAGGCCTTCGGTTTTCCTGCGCTTCGCGTCCACTTTCGCCCGGAGCGCCTCGTACGCCTGAGGCTCGAGATAGCGGAAGGACAGCTCCTCCAATTCGTTCTTCACCTTACCCATCCCGAGGCGATTGGCAATCGGGGCGTAGATGTCGCGGGTTTCCTGGGCGATCAGGATGCGCTTCTCGTCGGACAGATGGTTCAGGGTCCGCATGTTATGCAGGCGGTCGGCGAGCTTGACGAGGATCACGCGGATGTCGTCGACCATTGCCAGGAGCATCTTGCGGAAGTTCTCCGCCTGGCGCTCCTCGCTGGACGAAAAGGGCATGGCGCTGATCTTGGTCACGCCCTCGACAACATGGGCGACTTCGGGACCGAAGAGCTCCTGGATGCGCTCGATGGTGGTCAGGGTGTCTTCGACAACGTCGTGGAGGAGGCCGGCGGCGATGGCGACGGCATCGAGCTTCATGTCGGCGAGGAAATCGGCGACGGCGAGCGGATGGATGAGGTATGGCTCGCCGGAATGGCGCACCTGGCCCCTGTGCTCGAAGGCGGAGAAGACGTACGCGCGCCTGAGCAGCTCGACGTCGGTGTCCGGGCTGTAGGCCCTGACTTTTTCGAGGAGGTCCTCGAAGCGAATCATAAAAAACGGTGTCTAAACCAATAATAAACTTACGGTAAACCGACCTTGACGTACGTTTTTTCGCTTCACTATACTGACCCGGTTTTGGCCACGGCATCTTTCTTGTTTTAGGGGGCTCAATGCGTGTTTTGGCGGGTGCGCCGGCCTCGGCGGCCCTGGGATCAGGGATGCTGATCCTCGGTGCGGTCGTGTTGACAGGGTGCGGGAAGTTCGGTGAGCTGCAGGCCATGAAGGCGTTCAAAGCCGCCAATCAGGCTTACACTCAGCAGGACTATAAGAAAGCGGCAACTTTATACGAACAGGCGATTCAGGCGGCACCCGACACGCAGCCGGCTCACCAAGCGTACTTCTTTCTGGGCAACAGCTACGACAATCTATACAAACCGAGCAAGAAGGGCGATGCCAATAACGACGAGTTATTGACAAAGGCCGTGGACAACTACACGAAAGCGGCGGAAACGCTCGCTTCCTCGAACGACCCGAAAGACAAGACGCTCGGCAAGCGGTCACTGGAGTTTCTGGTGAACACGTACGGCTCCGAAAAGCTGAACGACCCCGGCAAGGCGGAGCCGGTGCTCCTGAAGATGATTCAGCAGGACCCGAGCGATCCCACCTACTACTTCCAGCTCGCCAAGCTGTACGAGGATGCGGGGGCGTACGACGCGGCCGAGCAGATGTACGTCAGGGGGAAGGAAGCGAAGCCGAACGATGGTTCGGGCTACATGCAGCTTGCCGGCTATTACAACCGTCAGGGTGAGTTCGACAAGACCATCGACGCGCTCGAGCAGCGCGCGTCGCGCGAGCCGAACAACCCGGAGGCGTACTACACGATCGCGACCTTCTACTGGGACAAGGCGTTCCGCGATGCCCGGCTGAAGGAACAGGATAAACGGGATTTCGTGCAGAAGGGCATTCAATCCATCGATCACGCGCTGCAGATCAAGCCTGACTACGCAGAGGCGCTGGTGTACAAGGGCCTGCTCCTTCGCCTCGAGGCGAACATGGAGAAGAACCCTGAGAAGCAGAAGCAACTCCTGCAGGATGCAGACAGGCTAAGGGACAGGGCGAACGAGCTTCGAAAGAAGCAGGCGTCAGGGACGTAGAATTCGCCGCTCGGTACTCGTGGCTCGTAGCTCGTCACGCCGCGCTAAGAGCTGAAGGCCGCGGGGGTCGTAGCAGTCTACAATTTGTTGGATCCAGCCGGCGAAGAGGGCTGTCAGGTAACACCTGACGGCCCTTTTTCTTTTGCACGACCCTCTTTTTTGCACCACTGTCACATCGACCGGCGATAGGATTCTCTGGTTTCGTTCCAACCAAATCTCCACAGGCGGGAGTCTGAAGATGCATCAGAAAAGGTGGTCGCGGAGGATGTGTGCGTCGAGGCGGACTGGCGCGTCAGCGTGGGTGCGCGCGGTCGGCGTGACTTTGTCGTTGTTGCTCGCAGCGCGCCAAGGCGGCGCACAGGGCGTGACGACCGGGTCGATCACCGGGGTCGTCAACGATTCGCAGGGCGCGGTTGTGCCTGGCGCGACCGTGGCCGCCGTGCACGTGCCTTCCGGAACGACGTACGAAGCGGTAACGCAGGTCGACGGGAGATATTTCATTCCCGCCGTGCGAGTCGGCGGACCGTACAAGATCACCGCGTCGCTTTTGGGATTCACGTCTGAAACGCAAGACGCCGTCACTGTCAGCCTGGGCGTCTCGGCGGACGTCAATTTCGCGTTGAAGCCGGCGACGATCACCGAGGAAGTGACCGTGGTCGGCCATACCGATCCGGTGTTCAGCTCGACGCACACAGGCGCGGCGACATCCGTGATGCGCGAGGAATTGGCAACGCTGCCGACGGTGAACGGACGCATCAACGACATGGCGCGGCTCTCACCGGAATACACGGGGGGGCCGAACGGTGGAACGTTCGCAGGGCAGGACAACCGGATGAACAACATCACGGTCGACGGCTCGTATTTCAACAACTCGTTCGGTCTGGCCGGACAGCCCGGCGATCGCACCGGCGTCGCGCCGATTTCGCTCGAGGCGATCGAGCAGGTGCAGGTCAGCGTCGCGCCGTTCGACGTCCGGCAGGGCAACTTCGTCGGCGCCGGCGTGAACACGGTCACGCGCAGCGGGACGAATTCCTTCACCGGATCCGGCTACTACCGCTACCGCAACGAATCGTTCGTCGGCACCAATGCGGCGGGGCAGACCGTCAATCCGGGCACGTTCAAAACGACCAACGCGGGCGAGTGGTTCGGCGGTCCGATCATGCCGAATAAACTGTTCTTTTTCGAAAGCTTCGAGAGCCAGAAGGACACGCGCCCGCTGTCAACATACGTAGCGAATCCGGGCGGCGCGCCAGCCATGGGCAATACCACGCGGGTCCTGGCGTCGGACCTCGACACCCTCAGCTCATTTCTGGGCTCGAAGTTCAACTACTCGACGGGCCCCTATCAAGGCATCAGCAAGGAGACGCCCGGCAAGCCCTTCCTCGTCAAGGGCGACTACAACGTCAACAGCCAGAACAAGGTCACGGTCCGCTACAACCAGCTCAACTCGGACACGCCGGTCAACCTGTCCAGTTCGGGGTCGTTGGGCAACCCGGGCGGACGGCCCACGTTCTCGACCAACTTCCTGAACTACGCCAACTCGAACTACTCCATTCTCGAGAACATCCGGTCGGGCATCGGCGAGTGGAACTCCGTGTTCGGCAAGAACATGACGAACAACCTGATTGCCGGTTACACCCATCAGGACGAGAGCCGAGGCGCGATCGACACGCTGTTCCCGTTCGTCGACATCCTGGGCCCCGACGGAATCACCTACACGTCGTTCGGATCGGAGCCGTTCACGCCGAACAACGAGCTCCGCTACAACACGTTCCAGACGCAGGACAGCTTGACGAAGTTCGGCAAGAACCACTCGCTGACGTTTGGCGGCGCCTTCGAGAAGTACCATTCCGAGAACGTGTTCTTCCCCGGCAAACAGAGCGCGTACGTGTACAACTCGCTCGCCGACTTCTATACCGACGCCAACGGCTACCTCGCGAACCCGAATCGTACGACGTCACCCGTGACGCTTCGCCGGTTCCAGGTCCGCTACTTGAACATTCCAGGCGTGGACAAGCCGGTGCAGCCGCTGGACGTCTGGTACTCGAGTGCGTACGTGCAGGATGAATGGCGGCCGCGAACCAACCTGACAGTGACCGCGGGCATCCGAATGGATATTGCGAAATTCGGGGCCACGGGGTTCGACAATCCGGCCGTCGACGCGCTGAGCTTCCGCAATCAGGATGGAAGCCCGATCCAGTACAACACCGGCGCGCTGCCGAAAGCCTCGCCGCTCTGGTCGCCACGCGTGGGATTCAACTGGGACGTGGCGTCCGATCAGGCGACGCAGGTCCGTGGAGGGACGGGCGTCTTTACGGGCAAGCCGGCGTACGTCTGGATCTCGAACCAGATCGGTAATACGGGCATGCTGACCGGCCTCGTGCAGACCGACAACACGACCGCGTACCCGTTCAATCCGAATCCGGATGCGTACAAGCCGAAGACGGTGACCGGCGCGCCGGCCGCGACCGTCGACCTGGCCGTCACCGATCCGAACTTCCATTTCCCGCAGACCTGGCGGAGCAACATCGGCGTCGACCGTCGGCTGCCGCTTGGCCTCGTGGGCACCGGCGAGTTCATCTACAACCACGACGTCAACGGCATGGCGTACTTCAACGCCAACCTGCCGGCGGCGCAATCGGGGTACGCCGGCATCGACACTCGGCCGCGATGGGTCGGCCCGGCGTGCGCGCCAAACGGCCAGGTCGGCCCCTGCGTGAACCGCATCAACAACGCCACCGGCAACCAGATCATCGAGGCCATCGTCCTGACAAACCAGAGCGTCGGGCGCTCGTGGACGACGGCCGCCAGCGTTTCGCGGCCGATGACGCACGGCTTTACCTTCAAGGGCGGCTACGGCTACACGAACGCAAAGAACACTGTCGACCCCGGCTCCATCGCCGCGGGCTCGTGGACGGGCAACGCGATCGTCACCGACTCGAACAACCCGCCGCTGGCGTACTCGTCGAACTCGCCCGGTCACCGCTACTTCCTTTCCGCGTCGTACACGCACCAGTACTTCAACTTCGGCGCGACAACCATTGCAGGGTTCCTCGACGGGCACACGAACGGCAACAACAGCTATATCTACTCGCTCGACGCCAACGGCGATTCCGCGTCCAACGACCTGATCTACATCCCGCGCAACACTTCCGAGATGAACTTCAAACCGTTGATAAACTCCAGCGGCAAGGTGTTGTTCACGCCAGATCAGGAAGCAGCTGCGTTCGAAGCCTACATCCAGCAGGACGCGTACCTCAGCAGCCATCGCGGACAATACGCGCAGCGCAACGCGGTCTTCTACCCGATGGTGTCGCGCCTGGACCTCAGCCTGATGCAGGATGTCTTCCAGAGCGTTGGGGGCCACCGACACTCCGGGCAGATCCGGCTCGACATCCTGAACTTCGGCAACCTGTTGAATCACAACTGGGGCGTCGGTCAGACGCTCGTGATCAGCGGCGGAAGGATCCTCACGGGCGCCAGCGCCGACCCGCAGGGTCGACTCACGTACAACTTGGCAACGTACACGGGCGCCAACGGCCTGCAGCTGATCGACCACACGTTTCAGACGACGGCCGGCGTGGGGTCGCCCACGACGTTACCTGATGTGTATGTGATGATGCTGAGCTTTCGCTACACGTTCCAATAGAGCCACGCAAATATTTCAAAGGCCGTGACGCGCCCCGCAC
>DATKHR010000224.1:0-42789 GCA_035510155.1 Vicinamibacterales bacterium | reverse complement strand
CCGACGTTTCGAGCGGCGATCGCCGCGTTCGGCGAGCGCGGCGTTGTGGACTTGATCGGCCTGATGGGGTATTACCAACTGGTCTCGATGGCGCTCAATGTCGATCGCTATCCGTTGCCTGACGGGGCGCGACCGGAGCTGCAGGCAATTCCGCGCGTCGCAGGACCAGGACGGCGTTGAGGCCGCCGAAGGCAAACGAGTTCGAGATCGCCGCGCGTGCCGCTATCTCGCGGGCGACGTTCGGCACGTAGTCGAGATCGCAAGCGGGATCGGGCTCCGTGTAATTCGCCGTCGGCGGGATGACGCCGTGCCGCAGCGCGAGAATGGTGGCAATCGCCTCGAGCGCCGCGGAGGCGCCCATGGCGTGACCGTGAACGGCTTTGGTCGAGCTGATGGCGAGCTTCGTCGCGTGCGGGCCGAACGCCAGCTTGAGGATGGTCGTTTCGGTTGAATCGTTGAGGCGCGTAGCCGTGCCGTGCGCGCTGACGTAGTCAATGTCGCAGGGCGCGAGGCGCGCCTGCTCGAGAGCCATCGCGATGGCGCGGGCCGGCGACCGCGTTCCGGGTTGGGTCATATGCTCCGCGTCGGACGTGGTCCCGTAGCCGGCGAGCTCAGCGAGAATTGGCGCCCCGCGGGCCGTCGCGCGCTCCCACGATTCGAGGACGAGGATTCCCGCGCCTTCCCCGAGGACCATTCCCAGCCGATCGCGGCTGAAGGGGCGGCAGGCGCGCGACGGGTCGCCGGAGGGCGCCGGTGCCAGCACGCGCATCGCTTCCCAGCAACGTGTGATGCCCGGCGTGATCGGCGCATCGGCGCCGCCGGCGATCATGACGTCGGCGCGCCCGGTGCGAATCATCTCCGCCGATTCACCCAGCGCGTGCGCGGCGGCTGCGCACGCTGTGGCGATCGCGAGCGCGGGTCCGCGCAAGCCGTACCGCATGCTGATATGCGCGGCAGGTGCGTTGTTCATGATGCGTGGGATGGAGAAGGGGTGCGCGCGCGTCTTGCCCTGGCCGTACAGCTTCTTGTACCCGTCGTCCTGCGTCACGGCCCCGCCCATGGCGCTCCCGATGGCGACTCCCGCTCGATCCCGCTCGCCGTCGGCGAGCATCAGCCCGGATTGCGCGCAGGCCTCGGCGGTGGCGACGAGCGCGAACTGCGAGAAGCGATCGAGCATCTCGCATTCGGTATCGTTGAAGTGCGACGCCGGATCGAATGAAGGAACTTCGGCCGCGACCTGCGCGAGAAAGCCGGTCGCGTCGAAATTCGTAATCCGGCGCACGCCGCTCCGGCCCGCGGACACGCCGGCCCAGAAAGAGGGCACCCCCAGTCCCAGCGCGGAGACCGCGCCCATGCCGGTGACGGCAACGCGTCTCACGAGCGGGTCCCTCAGGACGCGCTCGCGCCTTCGGCGCGCTGACCGACGAGCGTTCGCACGCCCGAAACGATCTCGCCGACCGACCGCATCGACAGGGCAGCCTCGTCGGGCACGACGATCTTGAACGTGTCCTCGATGGTGAAGATCAGATCTGCCGCGTCGAGCGAATCGAGGCCCAGTTGCTCGAAGGTCGTGGCCGTCGTCACCGACGCTGGGTCCACCTTCTTCTTCTTGGCAATGGCCTCGATGACCTGGCGTTCGATGTCGTCTACCACGGAAAGCTTTCCATCCACGACCGGTATCATAACGACTATTGTTTTCTCACGCACAGATGTTATTCTTGCCGTGCCGACCCTGCATGCGACACCCAGCCACAGCCCAGATTGAAGAGGGCGTCATCGACGTGCTCAAGAATGTCAGCCGGCGACCGATCGAGCCTGCGCTCGAGAGCGATCTCGTCGCTGACCTCGGGTTCGATTCCCTCCAAGTGCTGGAGGTGATTGCGGAGCTCGAGGATCGCTTTGACATCTCGATTCCACTCAACGACGTGCCGGCGTCGCGCAACGTGGCGCAGGTCGTTGCGCAGGTGGCCCAGCTCCTCGGGGAACGGGCGCCTCGGCCAACCGCCTGATGGCCCGACCGCGGACGTTGCTCCAGGCTCTTGCTGCGGCGGCCCGCGCCGGAACCGGCTACAGGTTCATCACCGCTCCTCATGGCGATCTGGAAAGCGGCATCCGGAGGGAAGGGGTCCCCGGAGTCGGCATCCGTGGGGAAGGGCCCTCCGGAGTCAGGGACATCGCGCGCACGTACGAAGAAGTGCAGCGGACCGCCTTTCAGGTTGCGCGCTGGCTTCGCGAGGCGGGCTTGAGACGTGGGGATCTGGTCGCGATCGTGCTCCCCGACGCGGAAGCGTTTCTGACCACGCTGTTCGGCGCGTCGATGGCCTGTCTCATTCCGGCGTCGCTCTATCCTCCGTCGCCGACGAGCGACCTGCGGCGATACTTCGAGCTGACGGCCAACACCATGCGGGGCGCGAGCGCGAGGGCCGTCGTCACGACGGCTCTGCTGGCCCCCCATTTCGAGTTGCTGCGCGCAACCTGTCCCTCGCTCTCGCTCGTCCTGGTGCGTGAAGCGCTCGACGCTCCAGTGTCGGAGCCGGAGACGATGCCGTCGCTCGACGACATCGCGTTCGTCCAGTTCACGTCCGGGTCGACTTCGACGCCCAAAGGCGTCGTGCTGACCCATCGGAATGTTTGCGAGAACGTCGACGCCATGAATGGGCCGTCGGGCCTCGCCACCGGCGGCAGCGACGTGGCCGTGAGCTGGCTGCCGCTGAATCACGACATGGGCTTGGTCGGCATGGCGCTCGGCCCGTTGTACTCCGCGCGTCCAGGCATCTTCATGCCGCCGCAGCTGTTCGTCAGGCGGCCCGCCGAATGGTTGCGGACGATGACGCGGTACGGTGGGACGATCAGCTTCGCGCCGAATTTTGCCTTCGATCTCTGCGTGCGGCGGCTCAAAGATCGGGACCTGGTCGGGCTCGACCTCTCGGCCTGGCGCGTTGCCGGTTGCGGCTCCGAGCCGATTCACGCCTCCACGCTCGCTGCCTTTGCCAGGAAGTTCGCCGCCGTTGGCTTCCGGGAGACCAGCCTCTTCCCGAGTTACGGGCTCGCCGAGTACGTGCTCGCCGCAACGTTCCCGCCCAGGGGGCGGCGTCCCAGGACCGATGTCGTGTCCTCGACCGACCTCCACGAACGTCGGATAGCAACGCCGGCGAGGAGCGACGACAGCACGGTGACCTTGGTCAGTTGCGGGAGGCCTTTTCCGGGGCACCGGATGCGGATCGTCGACGACGCCGGGCGCCCGCTCCCCGAGCGGCAGGTGGGCGAAATTGTCCTCGCCGGTCCTTCCGTAATGGTGGGCTACTATAGGCAGGATGCGCTGACGGCCCAGACCGTCCGCGACGGGTGGCTCCACACCGGCGACCTCGGATATGTTTCGGGCGGCGAGTTGTTTGTGTGTGGCCGCGCGAAGGACATCATCATCGTCAACGGCCGCAAGTACCATCCACAAGATCTCGAGTGGGCCGTGGACGAGCTTGCCGGCGTGAGGCGCGGGCGCGTCGTCGCGTTCGGCGCGAGCGAGCTTGGACGCGCCGATCGCGTCGTGATCGTCGTGGAACCCAATGGCACCGTGCCGCCTGACACGCTGACCGAGACGATTCGGCGCCAGGTCGGCGATGTATTTGGACTGTACGTCGACGAGATCGCGCTGGTACCGAGCGGGACGGTAGGCCGCACGACCAGCGGCAAAGTGCAGCGCGCCGCCACGCGGGCGCGTTACGAAGAGATCTCGAGGTAGCGAGGCTGATGGATCTGCTCGATAAGCTCCGCGCAGTCGAACAACGCCGCGACGCGTTCGCCGCCAGGTCGGCCTTGCCCGGCCACACGGTCATCGAACGGGTGCTCGGTCCGTGCGAGGTCGTGATCCAGGGCCGGCCGACACTCATGTTCGGATCGAACAACTACCTTGGGTTGACCCTGCACCCGGAGGTCGTCGCGGCGGCGGGGCGCGCGGCCGCCGACTATGGCAGCGGCACGACGGGATCGCGTACCGCCAACGGCACGCTCGGCATTCACGAGGAGCTCGAGCGGCAGTTCGCAGACTGGTTCGGCAAGCGTCATGCGATCATCTTCAGCACCGGCTATCAAGCGAACTTGTCGCTTATCGGTGGTCTGTGCGGTCCCGGCGACGTCATCCTCATCGATAGCGACAGCCACGCCAGCATTTATGACGCGACGCGGCAGACGGCGTCGCAGGTCATTGCCTTCCGCCACAATTCACCCGACAGCCTCCGGAGGAAGCTCGAGCGCCTGGGCCCGAGCGATCGCAACCGGCTCGTGGTCGTCGAGGGGCTGTACTCGATTCGCGGCGACGTGGCGCCGCTCCGCGAGATCGTCGCCGTGAGCAAAGCCCATGGCGCCTATCTCCTCGTGGACGAAGCGCACTCCCTGGGCACATATGGACCGAGCGGGCTCGGGTGCGCCGAAGATCAAGGCGTCCTTGACCAGGTCGACTTCGTCGTCGGGACGTTCTCGAAATCGCTCGCGGGAATCGGTGGAGTGTGCGTCTCCGACCATCGCGAGCTGCGCGCCCTGCATTTCCTCGCGCGCGCCTACGTCTTCACCGCGTCGGGCTCGCCGTCGAACATCGCGAGCGTCGGCGCCGCGGTCCGAGTGATTCGGAGGCAGCCGGAGATGCGCGAGCGCCTCTGGGCGAATATCCGGCAGCTTCGCGAGGGGCTAAAGGCCATTGGATACGCCATCGGCGAGAGCGAATCCCCGATCGTGCCTATTCTCACCGGCGAAGAAGATCGGACGGTCGCGCTCTGGAACCGGCTGCTGACCGCCGGGCTGTACATCAACGTAATCGTACCGCCCGGTTGCCCCACCGACGACTGCGTACTCCGCGCCAGCTGCTCAGCTGCACATACCCCTGAGCAGGTGTCGCGGGCGCTCGATATCCTTGCTCGGGTGGGGTCGGACGTCGCCGTTGCCGGCGGCGTTCGCTGAGCACTCTTCTTGCTTCTCGACCGCAAAATGCCGGTCAATTGTTGAAACGACGTCCACTGATGTCATCAGTTCTGAACGACTTGTCCTCATGAGACGACTCACGCTTGGGCTTGCGATGATTTCAGCCTTGAGCGGCGTGACTCCCGCTTTCGGCGGGGTCCCGCCGGTTTCTCTCAGCGTCGCGGGGGCCGGATATGCCCTCGACGTCCTCGAGCGTCGCGTGCAAAGCGATCCCGAAAGCCTGCAGGTTGCCGCGGAGTACCGCCAGCAAGTCATCGCCGCCGGCGCATACGATCGCGCCATCTCGCTTTTCGAGCGGCTGTCGAAGCGGCCAGGCGCAGGCGCTCATGCGTTTGTCAACCTCGCGCTCGCTTACGTCGACAAGGTGCCGGTGTCGGGATCGATCAGACAAGCTCTTCTCGGCCGCGACGCCATCCGCGCACTCTCGCGCTCAATCGAGCTCGCCCCTTCGGAGCTCGCGTTTTTCGTGCGCGGCCTGATCAATCTGTACTACGACCGTGCGATCTTCCATCGCACTGAGAAAGGGGTGGCGGATCTCGAGGAGGCCCGGCGCCTCACCGTCGCCGCGCACCCCAACGCGTCGTACATGCCGCGAATCCTGCAGACGCTCGGCGACGGCTACTTCCGGCTCGACCAGCGCGACAAAGCGCGCCAGACGTGGCGCGACGGCCTGGCCCTGGCGCCGGACAGCGAGCCGCTTCGCCAGCGACTGACGGCGTCCGACGAGGGAGCGCGGAGCATTGTCGCCCAGGCGCTCAATGCCGATGTGCGTGTCGACACCAGTCTCCATGAATTGAGTCTGACCCAGGCGACGCCGCCCATTGGCGGCTTGCGATGACGCGCCCTGATCTGACGCTCGTCATCCCCACCTACAATGAGCGCGACTGCCTCGATCGGCTCCTCGAGCGGATCTTTCGGGTTGCCGACGACCACAGGATGAATGTCCAGGTGATCGTCGTCGACGACAACTCGCGCGATGGAACCGGTGACCGCGCGGAGGAGTGGGCGAGAAGCGGCCGCGTTCACGTGATCCATCGGCCTGACAAGCTCGGGTTGGGCAGCGCCGTTCTGGACGGGTTCGCACTCGCCACCAGCGACGTTGTTGGCGTCATGGACGCGGATCTCAGCCACCCGCCAGACCTTCTGCCGTTGCTCTACGCGACGATGGTCGGCGGCGACCTGGACATCGTGGTTGGCAGCCGCTACATCCCCAACGCGGGGACACGCAATTTCCCCCTCCGCCGGCTGGCGTTGTCGCGGATAGCGTGCTGGCTCGCCCGACCGATCACGCCCGTGCGCGACGCGACTTCCGGCTTTTTTCTCGTTCGTCGTGAGCGCTTGAACAGTTTTCGCACGTCCGTGCGAGGCTTCAAGATCGGTCTCGAACTGTTCGTGAGAGCGCGACCCAAGCGCGTGGCCGAGGTTGCGTATGTCTTCGTCGGACGCGCCGCGGGAGACAGCAAGATGACCGTTCGGGAAGGGCTGACCTTCCTGCGGCAGCTCGCCGCCCTCTACTTGAGCGCGGTCTTCCAGTCCCCCGCGCGCCCCGGGCACCTGATTGTGTCTGCCCGACCGGACTCGCGCGCGACCGTGTCCGCCGCAGGGCGGATCGGGGCCTGACCTGACCTCCGCCTGAAAGGAGCGGAGTGTGCATCGGCTCGCGCGCATCCCTCGAGGCGATCCGCGCGTCCTATTGTCATAGCGCACACGCCGGCCGACGAACGCATTCGCCCGCTGTCCTGTGCAGGTTGGACGAAAACGCAAACGGACCTGACCTTCGAGATGCGCCCGCCCGAGATACAATGAATCTGTCCGACTCGATGACCGTAAGGCTTCCGCGCTTTCGCTATTTCGTCGCCATAGTTCTCATGTCGGCCGTCGCAGGCGCGGGTGTGCCGGCTCGGGTTGATGCGCAAGAGCATCAGAGCGCGCTCGTCATCACGATCACGACCGAAAACGGATCGATCTTGCTGCCGGGCGCGAGCGTGCGCGTCGCGTTGCTGAGTGGCCGCGCGGTCGTCACCGAAGTGTCCGACGGTCAGGGTCTCGTGCGGGTCGACACCTTGGCGCCCGGCGTGTACCACGTTTCCGCCGCGCTTGCCGGCTTCCAGGAGGCGACCGCGACGGTGAAAGTCGAGCCCGACAAGCCTGCGCAGGCGACGCTCGATCTCCGGATCGCCGGCCTGACGGAGGAGGTCAACGTCATCGGCAACGCCGAGACCGCCCCGCCCACGATTGGCGCAGGGCTGAGCACCAAGGGCGTGCTCGAGAGCCGCATTGTCGAGCAGCTGCCTGTGCGCGATCACAGCGTCCTGTCGGCACTCAAGCTCCTCGCCGGCATCGTCGACGGGCCCGGCGGGGTGAGCATCAAGGGCGGTCGGACGAATCAAAGCGGGTTGCAAATCGGCATGACCGCTCAGACCGATCCGTCCACCGGTGCGCCGCTCTTTCGACTCCCGGCCGACGCGATCGAGACCGTCGAGGTGCTGCCGAACCCGTACTCCGTCGAATTCGGCCGTTTTTCGTCTGGACTGACGGTCATCAACACGAAGCGCGGCGGCGACGAGTGGCGCGTGGCGTTGAACGCGCCTGACATCAGCTTCCGGACGGCGCGTGGCGCACCGTGGCATCCCACTGGGCTCGAGGCGTTCGGGCCGCGAATCGGCGTAGGCGGACCGCTGGTGAAGGATCGGCTGTTTCTCGAAGAGAGCGCGCAGTTTCGCTACGAGGTGTCGGAAGTCTGGAGCCGGCCCCCCGACGAGACGAAAACGAGCAAGTGGCTGAGCACGTTCACGCGCCTCGATGCGAACGTCTCCCCGAAGCTCTCCCTCGTCGGCAACGTCAATCTGTTTCGGAGCGCCGCAGACAACGTCACCTTGAGCACCTTCAACGGGCCAAGCGTCACGCCGGACGAAACGGACCATTTCACATCAGGCAACTTGTCCGCCCACTCGACGTTCTCCGACAAGATCGTGCTTGAATCGACGGTGCAGGCCAACGCCCTCACCGTCAACGTCGAGGGACACGGGACGGCGCCCATGCAGCTTATCCCCTCCGGCAACTTGGGCAATTTCTTCAACCGCCAGAATCGATCCACGGCGACGCTGCAGTGGGTCGAGGCGATGACAGGATCGTTCGAGTGGGGGCACGTGACGCACCTCTTCAAGGCCGGGCTCGACGTCATGCACTCGGACCTGGTTGGCAGCAGCGACAGCGGACCTGTGTCAATACTGCGCGATGATGGAACGCTCGCGCGGTCGCTGACGTTCTCCGGTCCGGTGTGGCAGAGCCTCACGACCACCGATCTCGCGCTCTTCGCGCAAGATCGCCTGCAGCCGTTTTCCCGCCTGCTGCTCGAGTTTGGCGGTCGCATCGACCGTGACGGCGTGCTCGAGGAGATCAATGCGACGCCGCGGGTCGGCGCCGTCTTTCTGCTCACGCCCAAGGGGACGGCGGCGATTCGCGCCGGCTACGGCCTGTTCTTCGAGCGGACCCCTTCGATTGCCGGCGCGTTCGGGCAGCTCGACGCCAGCACGGACCTGCGCTACGCGGCCGATGGCATCACGCCGCTAGGTCCGCCGGTTTTCTACCCGCATGTGACTTCACCGGATCTGGCCGTGGCCCGCAGCGCCACCTGGAACCTGCAATACGATCAGCAGCTCACGCGAAGCCTCTCGTTCCGCGCCGCGGCCCTGAACCGCAGAGGCTCGAACGAGCTGATCGTCAACCCCGTCGTCGCCGCACCGGGCAGTCCGGCCGCGTTGCTGCTGTCGAGCAGCGGACGTTCCGCGTATGCGGAAGGCGAGGCCACGTTACGATACGCGCCGTCGCGCCAGTTCGAGGTGAGCGGCACGTATGTCAGATCGTCGGCCAAGGCCGACCTCAACGCATACACGGCGTTCTTCGACAACATCCGATGGCCGGTGATCGGCCAGGACCAGTACGCGCCGACCTCCAGCTCGGTGCCCCACCGCCTGATTGCGCACACGCGGACGATCTTCGCGAATCGGGTGCTGGTATCGTCGATCCTCGAGGTGCACAGCGGATTCCCCTATTCGCCCGTCAACGCCATGCTCGATTGGGTCGGGCCGCGCAACCAGCTGTTCTACTTTCCGACGTTCACCATGCTCGACCTGGACGTGGAGCGCAGGTTCACCTTCATCAAGGGCAAACCCTGGATCGGCGTCCGCGCGTACAACGCGCTCAACCGGTTTTCGCCGACCGAGGTGCAGGCCAATCTGTCTTCACCCACGTTCGGATCATTCTACAACTCGTACGGGCGGCAGCTGCGGCTGCAGGTCCGCTTCGAGCCCTGACCGGAGCGCCCGTGCTGGCGCCAGCGCGGTGACTGCCTCAATCGCGAGCGCGATCACGACGGCGTTCCTGACGACCACGAGGGCGAGCGCGTAGCGTGCGCCGACGATTACGTCGTCATAGAACAACCAGAACGCTTGGGTCAGGAACACGGCGCACGCCGCCAGCACGGCCCGCCGATAGCGGCCTTCGTTCCACGCGAGCGCCCCGCCTGGGACGAGCCAGCCGATGAACTGAGCTGAAAACAGGGCAGAGAGCGATAAGAGAGTGGCGACCGCGGCGAGCCAGGCCGTGCCTGGCGCCCTCCCGCCGAAGCCCCGCCACGTCGACCAGATGCAAACCGGTGCCGCGGCCGCGAACAGCGCGATCGACGTCGCGCCGTTCAGCGTGCCGATGCGCCAGGACCCGCTCTCGAGACGAATCGGACCCCAGCCAATCAAGTGCAACGCGCCTCCAACAACGCTTTCGATCTGCCAACCCGTAGAGCCGCGGAAGGTGAGCACTTCGAGTACCGAACGCTGACCGGCAACCCGGAGCGCTAGAGCGGCCAATGCGCCCGCGCTGAGGACGAAGACGATGGCCGCGCCGCGCTGTCCACGGTGCTGACGGGACGGCAAGAGGCCGGTCGCGAACACCAACGGCCAGAGCTTGAGCGATGCGCCCACCGCCAGCGCGCCGGCCGACCAATAGCTCCTACGCTGGCGCCACGCTGCGACTGCCAGCGTCGCTGCAGCCATTGACCAGAGGTCGATTCGATTGAAGAGCAATGAGGACACAGGGGCCGATACGACGGCGTAGTAGGTGGCTGCAGCGGGACCCCATGCCCAGAACAGCGACAACACAATGACCGCGTCGGCGCACGCATTGAGGGTGACGACGCCGCGGGCGAAGGAGGCGCGTCCCCCGGCCACGGACCGAAGCGCCTTGAACACCAGCCACGTGCCGATCGGGTGCTCGACCTGATAGTCGACGTAGGGACGCCCGACGCCGCTGGCGATCTCGAAGTAACGATCGAAGTCGCCCGCCGGGTTCGGCGCGTTGAGAAAAGCCACCAGGCCGGTGACGAGGTGAAGGCACATGGCAGCGACGAGCGCCCGCGTGACCCACACGGTTGTCACGACCGTGTTCCCACCTTTCTCTTCAAGGCTGGCCCGGGCCGGCCGCCCAGCCAAGCATGGTCCCGGTACCAAGCTGCCGTAAGAAACACCCCGTCTGTCAAATCGACGCTCGCCACGACCCCCAGCCGCTCATGCATGCGATCGACGTGGCACACGAAACCTGGCGCATATAGCTCCGAGTAGCGCCGGCTGTTGATGGTGGCCGGCCGGCCGGTGAGGGCGCCCGCCAGGTCCCCCAGTACGGCGCCGGCTCGTGTGAGCGCGCGTGGAACGTGAACGAGCATGGCTGTACCCCGGACCGCCGCCCCCACCGTCTCGAGCAGCCGGCGCGACGTGACGGCCCGCTCGTGGCCGATGAAGATGACATCGTTCGCTGGTTCGCGATCGACGGCCGCGAGGATAGCTCGCACCGCATCTTCGACATAGATAAAGGTGTACGCCGCCGACGCCTCGCCGACCAGCGGCAGCACACCCAAGCGGGCGTAGCGGAAGAGCGGGAGCATCGCGCGATCGCCCGGGCCATAGACCACGCCTGGCCTGAGGATTGTCCAGCGCAGGTCTTCGAGGTCTCGCACGACGCGCTCGCCCTCGAGCTTGCTCTGACCGTACGCCGTGAGGGGGCGGGGCTCATCTTCCTCGGACCTCGGCGCGGATCCCGGGGCGGGCCCTGCAGCGGCCAGGCTCGAGATGTGGACGAGCCTCGCGCGGGCGTCCCGCGCAGCGCGCGCGACGACCTCGGTGGCGCCGACGTTGGCCGTAAAGAAATCCTCCCGCCGGACGGCCGATACGACGCCGGCCAGGTGAATCACGACGTCAACGAACTGGAGCGCCGACGTCAGCGCCGCGGGATCGAACGGGCGCGTGATCGGGATCGCCGTATCTCCGCGCGCAGCGAGCGAGGCGACCACGTGCGTTCCAATGAAGCCGCTTGCGCCGGTGACAGCCACACGCATCAGGCGATGGGCTTCTGGTAAATGCGGTACGTCTTGTAGCGCCTGGCGCCATGCGCCTCGGCCGGCTGGTTGATGTCGGTGTTGTCCTCGAGGACCCATGAGAATTCGACGCGCTTGTACGGCGTCCCCTTGACCTGACGCTGAAGCTCGATCAGGAGGAGGGGGAACAAGCCCTGCGAGCGATACGCGGGGTCGATACCCAGCAACAGGAGCCGGCCCTGGTTGACATAGTGCCGACGCCTGAGGAGCTTGATCAGGCCGAGAGGGAACAGCCGGCCGTCCGTGCCGCGGAGCGCCTGGTTGATGTCGGGCAGCGCGACGGCGCACGCGACCAGACGTCCATCGGCCTCCGCCACCACGGCGAACCGTGAGTCGAAGATCTGCTTCATGTCTTTCGCGATGTGCCGGAACTCCTCGACAGTCGGCTCGACGAATCCCCAGTTACGCTCCCAGGCGCTCGCGTACAACTCGCGCAGACGGTCGACCTCGCGCGTGAACTCATCCATCCTGATCGGCCTCACGTCGATGCGCAGCCGTTCGCGCCGCCGCTCCGCGAGACGCGTGACGACGGGCGGCACCGGCCGCTCGAGGTCGTAGAGCCAGGCAAAGAGATCCTTGATCTTTCGGTAGCCGGCTGATTCGATGAAACTCGCGTACTCCGGAGGATTGTGCGGCATCAGCAGCATCGGATCGGTGTCGAAGCCGTCGATGAGCAGGCCGCAGTTGTCGTTGAGCGAAGGATTGATCGGCCCGCGAACCAGGGTGCGGCCGCGCCCGCGGCCCCATGTCTCGACGGCCGACAATAGAGCCCGCGCGGCCTCGCCATCGTCGGCCTCGAAGAAGCCGAACATGCATGCGTTGTCACGGTGCGTGTCGTTGTGCCGCCGGTCGTCGATGGCGGCAATACGGCCGGCCACGCGGCCGTCACGGCCGACCAGGAACAGCGCGACCTCCGCGTGGGCGAAAAACGGGTTCTTCTTCGGGTTGAGTCGATCGCGCTCGCCGAGCCTGAGCGGCGGCACCCAGTGGGGGTCGTTCGCGTTCCGCGTGTACGCGTAGTCGATGAAACGGCGGAAGTCCTTGCTTCCGCGGACAGGTCGAGTCTCCAGCACGTGGGTGTGCTACTTTAACACTTGAGTATGGCCGGGCGATCGGAGCGATCGGAATGGTCGACGGTGTTCGAGCGGTTTTCCGCCGGTCGGGTTCCGATCGTCGGGCCGATCGGGATCTTCGTCCATGACTGGTCGAAGCCGGAGGACGGCCATCCGCGACTGTTCGATCACGGGGCGCTCGAGTGGCTGACGACGGCGCATCCGCGGCTGGTCGCGTCGGTGTACTCGTCGTCGGCGATCGTGTTGATTGCGTGGAGCGTGTACGCGGGCGTTGGCCCGCTGGCCATCGTACTCGGAGCGATCTTGGGCGTAGTGGTGTGGTCGCTCACGGAGTACCTGATTCATCGCTACCTGTTTCATTTCGTCCCGCGGTCGCGGCTGGGCGTGGCGCTCGCCTACCTGTCGCACGGCGTGCACCATGCCTATCCGCGCGACCCGCACCGTCTCGTCCTTCCGCTTGTCGTCAGCGCGCCGGTTGGCGCGGCGCTGTTCGCCGGCGCCCTGTTGGCGGGGCCGTCGACGTTTCCCGTGCTGGCCGGGTTTGCGCTCGGGTATCTCGCCTACGATTTGATTCATTACCGCCTCCACGCATACGAAGCCGACAGCGGCGTCTTCAAGTGGCTACGCCGTTATCACTTTCAACACCATTTCTCCGTCCCTGATCGACAGTTCGGCGTCTCGACCCCCATCTGGGACTACGTGTTCCGGACCGGACGTTAGGCCCCCACACGAACGCTGGTGCGCGCGAGCGAGATTGCGGCGGTCGCCTACGGCGCGTACGCGGCGATCGTCGCGCTCGCGCCCCGGTGGGGATGGCGCCGCCGTGTCGTTGTGTGGAGCCTGGCGGCCCTGATGATCGGCGGACCGGTGGCGCTTGCGCGTTTTCCGCAGACGCTGTTGAGGCCGGAGACCGTGATGGCCATGCGTGGCTGGGCGGCAGCCGTCTACATCCTCATCTCTTACTACACGAGCGGTACGCTGTTCGTGGGTCCGTCGGCGCCATTCGAGGCGTGGCTCCGGCGAGCGGACGTGTGGCTGCTCCGCGGATCGGCCGGTCCAGGCCTGCCGCGGGTGGCACAGGCGATCGTCGAGCTGCTCTATGCGGGCACATTCCTCATGATCCCCACGGGTTTCGCCATCCTCGTAGCGAGCGGGTTCCCTTCGGCAGCCGATCGCTACTGGACGACCGTGTCGCTTGCCGAGTACGTATCGTTCGGCATGCTGCCCTGGCTGCCGTCGCGGCCGCCGTGGTTGGTGGACAACCTTCTGCCTGACGACGCCCGCGGGATTCGGCGGTTCGGACTGATCTGGGTGCGAAGGACCAGCCATCGAGCCAACACGTTCCCGAGCGGCCACACCGCCGGTTCATTAGCCGTGGCGTTTGCGGTCATTCCGTTTGCGCCCATCGCGGGGTTCGGCCTCTTGGCGATTGCGTCGGGAATTGCGATCGGCTGCGTCTCCGGCCGCTATCACTACGCAGTCGACGTCGTCGCCGGCGTGGCGCTGGCGGCTGCGATCTCGGCGGCGGTTGGCCTCGCGGGGATCTGACTTCCACCGCACCCAGTTAATCGAGGCTAGAATGACCTCCTGACTGGGGGTGCTCGATGAAATCTGTCCTGGCAGGCGCGGCGGCCGTTGCCATCATCTCAACGGGCGCCGCCGGGCAGGCTCCGGCGACTGGCGGGCTCGGCGTGATTGACTTTCCGACCTCGGCGCCGGCCGCAGCCCAGGCTCCGTTTCTGGTCGGCGTGAAGGCGCTCTTCAACTTCGAGTTCGACACCGCAGCCGAAGCCTTTCAACGGACACAAAAGGCGGATCCTGGATTCGCGCTGGGCTACTGGGGCGAGGCGATGAGCTTCAATCATCCGCTATGGGCCGAGCAGGACCTGGCGGCGGCGCGGCGAGCGCTCGAGCGACTCGCGCAGACAGCCTCGGCCCGCCTCGCGAAGGCACCTGCCGGGAAGGAACGGGGTCTGGTCGATGCGGCGGACGTGCTGTTCGGGGCTGGCGACAAGCTCACCCGCGATCTCGCGTACGCCGCCGCGATGAAGCGGCTTCACGAGCAGTATCCGGATGACGACGAGATCGCGACCTTCTACGCGTTGTCGCTGCTGGGGGCGGCGCGCCCCGGCCAGAAGAACGTGCGCACGGCGATGCAGGCTGCGGCGATTGCTGAAGGTGTGTTCCAGAGACATCCTCAGCATCCCGGCGCCGCGCACTTCATCATTCATGCGTTCGACGACCCCGATCATGCCGTGCTCGGTCTTACGGCGGCGCGCGCGTACTCGAAGATTGCGCCGGCCGCGCCGCACGCGCTGCACATGCCGTCGCACATCTTCGTGCAGCTCGGCATGTGGGACGACGTCGTGGCGTCGAACGAGGTGGCCTACAAGGCCGCCATCGATCAGGCCGAACGGAAGAATCTGCCGCGCGGCCGGGAGGACTTCCACACGCTGTCCTGGTTGCAATACGGGTATCTGCAGCTGGGGAAGACCGCTGAAGCCGAGCGATGTCTGAACCTGGCGAAGGCCGTCGCCGAGCGCGATGCGAGCTCCCGCGTGCGTGACGGTTACGCCGCAATGAAAGCGCGTCAGGTGATTGAGACCGCTAAGTGGGAGCCGCTGGCGTTGCCGGGCGCACCGGTCAGGGACGGCGGCGCCCCGGGGTACGACGGCAGCGCGGCGTACGTGTTGGCGGCTGGCCTCAGTGCCGCGCGGCTCGGCAGCCTCACCGCGGCCGATCAGGCGCTCGAGAAGCTGAAGGCGATGCGCGTGCAGGCGGAGGGCGGATCGAACGCGTATCGCGCCAAGCCGTTCGCCATCATGGAAAGAGAAGTTGGCGCCGTCATCGCAGTTGCCCAGAAAGATCCCGCCGCGGCAGATCGCCTGCTGAAGGAGGCCACCGCGATCGAGCTGACGCTGGACGCGCCGTCGGGCCCGCCGGAGCCGATCAAGCCGTCCTTCGAGCTGTACGGCGAGCTTCTTCTGGAGCAAGGGCGCGCCAAAGAGGCTGCGGCGCAGTTCGAGCAGGCGTTGATGCGCATGCCGAACCGGCGCGCATCTCTCCGCGGCCTGGAGCACGCGGTGCCCGCGCGAACCTCGCAGGGGCAATAGGGCAAGGGCGGCGGGGGGCGGCCCTGCCGCCATTGGAATAACGGAGGCCACCTATGAACACCCTGTTGACGACGTACACTCGGCAGGCTGGCGGCAAGGTCACCACGACGAACACCGCGCAGCCGTAGCGGCGCGCGAGAGGGGCCTCGTTCATGCGGTACTTGGCGTGTTTGGTGCTCGTTTGTGCGGTCGCGGGCTCGCCGCTGTCCGGCCAGGCGCCCGCGGCGCCGCTGACCGCGATCCGCGCCGGACGCCTCATCGACCCAGATGCCGGTCGCGCTCTGACCAATCAGATCATTCTGGTCGAGGGGAACAGGTTTCGAGAGGTCGGGCCGAGCGTCGCGATCCCCGCCGGTGCCCAGGTGATCGACTTGTCTCGGATGACGGTGCTGCCGGGCCTGGTCGACGCGCACAATCATCTCGCCTTGACCTACAAGCCGGAGCCCGAGAGCAACGTCTACTACTTCACGTATGTCCAGGACTCGACGGCGCTGCGCGCAATTCAGGCGGCGTCGAACGGGATGCAGATGCTGGCGTCGGGGTTCACGGTTGTCCGCGACCTCGGCAACAACGCGAACTACGCGGACACGGCGCTCCGCCAGGCCATCGAACAGGGATGGATTCCCGGTCCAACCGTCGTCAACTCCGGGATCATCATCGGCGGCATGGGCGGCCAGTTCTTTCCTTCGCCGGAGATGGCGAAAGATCACGGCATCGTCTATCCGGAGTATCTGGACGCCGACACGCCGGACGAGATCGTCAAGGCGGTCCGACAGAACATTCTCTTCGGAGCCAAGGTCATCAAGATCTGCGTCGATTGCAAGCCGTACGGCTACACGGCGGACGAAATTCGGATGTTCGTCCGCGAAGCGGCGAAGGCGGGCCTCAAGGTGGCCGGCCACGTGCAGACGCCGAATGGCGCCAGGAACGCGATCGAAGGCGGCATCTGGTCGATTGAGCACGGGACAGCGCTCGACGATGAGCTGCACAAGCTGATGGCACAGAAAGGCATCTGGCGTGCTGGAACGGAGACACCGCCCGGACTCGAAGGCCATCCGGTGTCCGCGCAGGCCTACCAGCGGACCGTTGCCGGGTTGAAGAACGCGTACGACAACAAGGTGCGGTTGACGTTCTCGACCGACGCCGACTACTTCGTTGCCGGCAAGACGCGCGGCGAGCTGTGTCTGGAGTTCTTGAAGCCGTGGAAAGATGCGGGCATCCCCAACGCCGATATCCTCCGCGCCATGACGATCAACGGCTACAAGATTGCCGACATCGACAAGACACGCGGCCCGATCAAGGCGGGCTACGTCGCGGATCTGATTGCGGTGCCCGGCAATCCCCTGGACGATATCGACGCGCTGAAGAGCGTTCAGTTCGTCATGAAAGACGGACAGGTGTTCAAGAAGGACGGTATCATGACGCCGGCGGCGTTTTTTCACGCCGGCCCGGTCAATGGGTGGCGCATCCGCTGAACGCTGGCGTGTTCGGCGCGATCACCTGAGGATCAAGTGCGCGACGGCGTAGCGCCGTCGTTGTCCGATATCCCGGCACGGCGACCGGGGGAGTGCGTGTATGCTGCGGGTGATCACGTCGACGTCGGCCTCCGCGCGACTCGATTCGGCGCGTGAATTTCTCGTTAACCGCCCCCCCGATGCCGAAGTCGTGATCGTCGGTGCCTCCAGAGGCGCTGCAGACGACCTGGTTCGAGCTGTTGCCGCGCGCGCGGGCGCGACATTCGGACTGACCCGTTTCAGCCTGACAGAGCTGGCCGCGCGAGCAGCGACCGATCGGCTCGCGCGTGGCCGGCGCGCCGCCGGTACTCGAGCGGGCGCCGAGGCAGTCGCCGCTCGAGCGGTTTTCGAGGCGCAGGCGGAAGCCGAGCTCGACTACTTCGCGCCCGTCTCGGCGCTGCCCGGGTTCCCGAAGGCGCTGGCGCGAACCCTCTACGAACTCCGTCTCGCACGGCTTGGACCAGCGTCGCTCGTCAGGGACGACGAAGGACCAAAGACTCAGGACCAAGGCCTCGCCGATCTCTGCCGTCTCCTGTCCCGCTTCGAAAACGCGCTGTCCGCGGCCGCTGTTGACGACCGGGCGGCGCTGTTTGTCTCGGCAGCGGAGGCGTGTCGCGCGGGGGAGATACGATGGGCGCAGCTTCCGCTCCTGTTGCTCGATGTCCCTCTGGATGCTCGGGCAGAGCACGAGTTCGTTGCCGCGCTTGTCTCTCGATCGCCGGAGATTCTGGCGACGGTCCCCGATGGAGACAGCTTCGCGCGAGCCGCGCTCGAGGCGCTCGGAGCGGCCGTCGAGGTGCGCGTCGATTCGGCCGCCGCCGAATCGGATCTTGCGCATTTGCGGCGGTTCGTGTTCGTGCGCGAGCGCCCACCTGAACGTGGCCGCGCCGGTGACGTGAGGCTCTTTTCCGCTCCTGGGGAAGCGCGCGAGGCGGTCGAAATCGTCCGGCGGATCCTGGACGAGGCGCCGCGCGGCGTGCGGTTCGACGAAATGGCAGTGCTTCTCAGGACGCCGCAGCAATACGTCGGGCTGCTCGAGCACGCGTGCGCCCGGGGCGGTGTCTCCGCCTACTTCGATCGTGGAACCGAGCGTCCCGATCCGGCTGGGCGCGCATTTGTCGCGCTGCTGTCGTGCGCGGTCGAAGGCCTTTCCGCGAAGCGGTTCGACGAGTACCTTTCGCTCGGCCAGGTTCCGCAGATTGGCGAGATCGACGCGGCCCCGTCGACGGTGGTACCCGACGATGAGGCTGCTGACGTTGCGGCCGGAGGGGCTGGGGCGCGCGGCGACGAATCAGGCCTAGCAGGTGCCGAGCCTCCGGATTCCGATGACGAAGCGGTGGTCGCGGGGACCCTGCGTTCGCCCTGGAAATGGGAGGAGCTGATCGTCGAGTCGGCGGTGGTCGGTGGGCGGACCCGCGCGGACGGCAAGGCCCGGTGGCGGAGGCGTCTTGCCGGTCTGCAGGCGGACTACGAATACCGCATACAGGCGCTCCAGCGAGAGGAACCCGAGTCGGCACGCATCGCGCGCTACAAACGCGACCTGCGCAATCTGGTCCATTTGCGGTCGTTCGCGCTGCCCATCATCGATCGGCTCGCCGACTGGCCCGATCGCGCGACCTGGGGTGAATGGCTGGTCGAGTTCGATACGCTCGCGCGCCGAGCCCTTCGACGCCCGACGCGGGTACTGCAGACGCTCGCCGACCTCCGGCCGATGGCTGCCGTCGGACCCGTGACGCTCGACGAGGCGCGCGACGCCCTGCACGATCGGCTGGCCACGCTCGACCGTGATCCGCCCGCGCGACGATACGGTTCGGTGTTCATCGGGACGCCGCATCAGGCGAGAGGCCGGACGTTCCGGGTGGTCTTCGTGCCGGGCCTCGCCGAGCGCGTGGTTCCGCAGCGGCCTCGCGAGGATCCGCTGTTGCTCGATGACACACGTCGGGCGGTGGACGCCGCTCTCGTCACGCTGGCCGAGCGCGGCGCGGCGGAGCGATTGCTTCTCAAGATCGCGATCGGCGCGGCGAGCGAGCGGCTCTACCTGTCGTACCCGCGGCTGGACGTCAGCGAAACGCGCGCGCGCGTCCCCTCGTTCTACGCGCTCGATGTCGAGCGGGCGATCACGGGGCAGGTGCCGGACCATCGAGTCCTCGCGTCCGACGCCGCGGACGAAGGCGGGGCCCACCTCGCATGGCCCGCTCCCGCGGATCCGGATCGCGCAATCGACGACCTCGAGCACGACCTTGCCGTGCTGAAGCCGCTGCTCGACGCGCGCGATCCGGCGGTGGTGAAGGGGCACGCGCACTACATGCTCGGCCTCAACGAGGCCTTGCGGCGTTCTGTCATCAGTCGCTGGTCTCGCGGTCGGCCGGCGTGGTCGCCGAGCGACGGCCTTGTGCGTGTGGCGCCGGGCACGCGCGGCGCGCTCGAGGCCAACCGGCTCCACCGGCGCCCGTACTCGCTCTCGGCGCTGCAGCGCTTCGCGAGCTGCCCTTATCAGTTTCTGCTCGCGACAATCTACCGCCTCGAGCCATGGGATGAGCCCGAACCGCTCGTCCGCATGGATCCCCTGACGCGCGGGAGCCTGTTTCACGCCGCGCAGGCGCAGTTCTACCGTGAGATGGAAGCCAAGGGCGCTCTCCCCGTGCTCGCATCCGCTGTCGAGGACGCGGCCCGCACGCTCGATACGGTCCTCGACCGCGTCGCCGCGCAGTACGAGGAGACGCTCGCGCCCGCCATCCCCAGAGTGTGGCGCGACGAGGTGGGTGAGATTCGCCGCGATCTCGGGATCTGGGTCCAGAAGATCGCGGGCACCGCGGGCCCTGACGCCTGGCAGCCGAAGTACTTCGAGTTCAGCTTCGGGCTCGATGACGAGGGGCGGGATCCCCGCAGCTTGCCCGATCCAATCCTCGTGGGCGACCGCTTCATTCTACGTGGTTCGGTGGATCTGATCGAGCAGCGTGACGACCTCGACGTCTGTCGAGTGACGGACCACAAGACGGGCAAGAACCGATCGACAAGCGACCTGATCGTCGGGGGCGGCACCATGCTGCAGCCCGTCCTGTACAGCGCGGCCATCGAGCGCGGTCTCGGCAAGCGCGTGGCTGAAGGCCGGTTGTTCTACGCGACGACTGCCGGGGGGTTCGTCGAACACCGCATCCCCATCAATGACTACACGCGCCAACAGGGGCTCGCCGTTCTGCAGATCATCGATCAGTCGGTCGAAACCGGTTTTCTGGCTCCCGCGCCGGCGGAGCGCGCATGTGCCTGGTGCGATTTCCGGCCGGTCTGCGGCCCGCGCGAGGAAGAGCGAGCCGCGCGCAAGTCGGTTGACCGACTCGCCGACCTGCGGGCGCTGCGGGGGATGCGATGAGCGCGCGCATTCTCGACTTTCCCGCCGGCGATGCCGAAGCCCGGCGCGCGATCGCGGAAGACCTCGACGCCACGCTGATGATCGAGGCCGCAGCCGGTACCGGCAAGACAACTGAGCTCGTGAAAAGGATCCTGCGCGTGCTGGCGGCGGGCCGGGCGGCGATGACGGAAATCGTTGCCGTCACGTTCACGGAGAAGGCCGCCGGTGAGTTGAAGCTCCGGTTGCGAGAAGCGCTCGAGCTCGAGCGAGCCGGGGCGACCGACAGCGAGGTGCAGGCGAGACTCGAGCGCGCGCTCGAAACGCTCGAGGAAGCCCATGTCAACACGATTCACGGGTTCTGCGCCGAGCTGCTGCGCGAGCGTCCCGTAGAGGCGTCCGTCGATCCGATGTTCACGGTTCTGACCGAGCCGCAATCGGACCGGCTGTACGCCCGCGCGTTTCGGACGTGGCTGCAGGAGGCGTTGCAGGACCCGCCGGACGGGGTTCGCCGGGCGCTCCGCCGAACGAGTGCCCCGTCATTTGGCGGCGGTCAAAGCGAGGGGCCGATTGATCGCTTGATGAGCGCGGGGCGGGGGCTCGCCGAGACGCGCGATTTTACGTGCCCGTGGGAGCGAGCGCCCTTCGACCGTGCCACGGCCATTGATCGATTGGTCAACGGCGTCCATGCCCTGGCGGAGGCCACCAGTGCACCGCTGTCGGAACGCGACAACCTGTACGCGGATACCGACGCCGTCCGTCGTCTCAGCCGCCAGATCAGGCTGGAACAGTCCTTCGGCCAGCGCGATCTCGATGGCTGGGAAGCGCGGCTCATCGACTTGGCCCGCGACCGCGGGCTCTCGCGAACCCGAAAAGGCAGCGGCTACAAGTTCAGCAGCCAGGTGTTGCGGAAGGATGTGTTGAGCGCGCGCGACGTGCTCTATGCCGATGTGCTGCAGTTCCGCAAGGACGCGGACGCGGATCTGGCGGCGCGTCTCCAGCAGGAGCTCGCCGGCGCGACCCACCGGTACCAGGAGTTGAAGCGCGCCGCGGGCGCGCTCGATTTCACGGATCTTCTCGCCCGTGCGCGGACGCTCATCCAGGCGAATGAAGCCGTCCGGCTCCATCTTCAGCAGAAGTTCAAGCGCCTGTTCGTGGACGAGTTTCAGGACACGGATCCCATTCAAGCCGACATCCTCCTGCTGCTGGCGGGCGACGTGCCGGGGAAGCTCTTCATCGTCGGCGATCCCAAGCAAGCCATCTACCGCTTCCGGGGCACGGACGTCGCTACCTATTGGGACGTCAGCCGGCGGCTCGTCGAACAAGGCGGCCGGGTCTTGAAGCTCACGACGAGCTACCGCAGCGTTCCCGAGATACAGCGATTCGTGAACGCGGCCTTCGCGCCGGAGATGACGGGCAACCGCATCACCCTGCAGGCCGACTACGTGCCGCTCTCGCCGGATCGTCCCGCCCTCGGCCAGCAGCCGGCGGTCGTGGCGCTGCCCGTGCCCCGTCCGTTTGCGGGCGGCGGATCGGGCATGTCTTCCAGGGGCTCCAGAGCCTCCGCGCGCGCGATTGAAGAATCTCTGCCGGATGCCGTCGGCGCGTTCATCGCATGGTTGATCGATCAAAAGAACGGCTGGCGCGTCGCCGAACCTCAGCCGGACGGATCGGTTGCGATGGTGCCGGCGCAGCCGAAGCACATCGCCGTACTCTTCCGGCGCTTTGTCAGCTTCGGTCAAGACGTCACTCGCCCATATACAGACGCGATCGAGGCCCGCGGCATTCGCCATCTGCTCGTCGGCGGAAAGTCGTTTCACGCGCGCGAAGAGGTCGAGACGATTCGGGCCGCCCTTGCCGCGATCGAGTGGCCGGACGATGAGCTGTCGGTGTTTGCGGCGCTGAAAGGATCTCTGTTCGCCATCGATGATGAGCTGCTGCTCGAATTTCGCCATCGCCTCGGCGCATTTCACCCGTTCCGCGTGCCGAAAGAGCTGGGGGGCAACAGCGGACAGGAACTGGCGCTCGTGGGGGACCCGGTTGCGCACTTGATGCCGATCGGCGACGCATTGCGGTTGTTGCAGCTGTTGCATCGCGGACGGAACTATCGACCTGTAGCGGACACGATTGGACGGCTGCTGTCGGAGACGCGGGCGCACGTCGGTTTCATCCTGCGGCCCGCCGGCGAACAGGCGCTGGCAAACGTCCTGCACGTCGCTGAATTGGCGCGGCAGTACGAGGCCGGCGGAGGGATCTCGTTCCGCGGTTTCATCGAGGAGCTCGGTTCGGCAGCAGAATCGGAGAGCGCCGAGGCGCCCATCGTCGAAGAAGGCAGCGACGGCGTGCGCCTGATGACGGTCCACAAGGCGAAGGGGCTCGAGTTTCCCGTCGTGGTCCTCGCGGACCTGACGTGCCGGATGAACCGTGCCGACGCGAGCCGGTATCTTGACGCGTCCAGAAGACTGTGCGCGATCAAGCTCGGTGGGTGGGCGCCGCGCGAGCTGCTCGATCATGAGGCTGAAGAAGTCGCGCGCGATCAGGCCGAGGGCGTGCGTCTGGCTTACGTGGCGGCGACACGCGCGCGCGACCTGCTGGTCGTCCCGGCGCTCGGCGACGATGCGTGGGACGGAGGGTGGTTCCAGCCACTGAATCGCGCGCTCTATCCGCCGATCCAGTCCCGCCGGCAGCCCGCCCGGGCGCCCCAATGCCCGGCATTCGCGTCCAAGGACTCGGTTCTCGAGCGGCCCGACAATGAACCGGCCGGGCCCGCGACGGTTTGTCCGGGACGGCATACGTCTGCGGCAGGCTACTCTGTCGTGTGGTGGGATCCGAGAGCCCTTGATCTCGGCAGGAAACCGCCTTTTGGTGTCCGCCGCGAGGATCTCATTGTCAAAGATGTACCGAAGCACGTTCTTGCGAGCGGGCGCAGCCGCTACGACCGTTGGGTACTGGCGCGCGCGGACGCGCGCGACTCAGGCGCGCGTCCGTCGCTTCGCGTGCAGACGGTTCGGGAGGCAATCGATTGCGGATTGCGGATACCTGACTGCGGATTGATCGCGACGCTCGACCTGCGCGAGGCCAGGGATGCGGATCGGAGTGGCGGCGTGGGTTTTGGGTTGCTGGTGCACGAGCTGCTGGCCCGCTCCGCTTTCGACGCGTCCGTTGAGACGCTTGAAGCGGTCGCGCGTGTTCGAGCGCGCCTGCTCGGCCTGACCGACGCCGACGCGCTTGCGGCGGCGGGGGTCGTGATGCGAGCCCTCGGGCACGATCTGTTGCGCCGGGCGCATGCCGCTCATCGCCGCGGCCGCTGCCGGCGCGAGACGCCGGTCACGCTGACCCTTGAGGACGGAAGTCTCGTGGAAGGCATTGTCGATTTGGCGTTCGAGGAGGACGGCACATGGGTCGTCGTCGATTACAAGACGGACCGCGAGAGGCTCGCGCCGGATCCCGAGGGGCAGGCCAGGTATGAGCGACAGGTCACGATGTATGCGGCCGCCATCGCGCGGGCGACGGGCTTGCCGGCGGCGGGGCTGCTCGTGCAGGTGTAGGGCAGGGTGGGTCAGATAGGACCCTCCCTGCCTGGCCTATGTCCGACCGAGAAGCGCGAGGAGCGACAGCGGATCGACGCGCGCGCCGTTCAGACGGACGGCCCAATGCAAATGCGGGCCGGTGACGCGGCCGGTCGCGCCAACCTTGCCCACGACCTGGCCCACTGCAACCCGATCGCCTTCGCGCACTTCGATAAGGGACAGATGCGCGAGCAGCGAGAATAGTCCCAGGCCGTGATCAATCACGACGGTGTTGCCCGAGAAGTACAGATCCTGCGCGATGAGGATGCGCCCGCTATTGGGTGCCTTGACCGGCGTGCCGGCCGGACTCAGGAAGTCGGCGCCGCCGTGCGCGGTACGCGGAAGACCGTTGAAGATGCTGCGCGTCCCGAACGCGCTGTTGGCGACCTCGCCGACGGGCCTAGCGAAAGGCTCCGCCCACAGGCGCGTGGCGGCCGACGACTGCCATGCTTTGGCGAGCAGCTGCTGGTCGCGCTCGATCCGCTCGGTCGCGGAAGGCGGCGGCGTGACGAAGTCGGGGTCGACGGTCAGCCGCCTCGTCGGGAAGCTCTTCGGCAGCACGTGCAGGGTGCGCGTGGCGCGCGCGTGACCGGCGTCGACGGTCACGACGTGAGGGCCGGTTTTGACGTCGAGATCGATGCCGACCAGCGCGCGCCAGCGCCCGCCGGCGATGGGAAACGGCTCGATGGCGTGACCAAAGACGCGAACATGGACGCCTTCGACGTCCGCGGGAGCGTCAACCGTCAAGACGACGAGCTCGCCCGGCTGAATACTGCGTGCCGTGACATCGATCTCGACGGCCGCCGGGCCGGGATTTGCGGAAGGGGAGGCGCCCCGCGCGAGCGGCACCGCGAGAACGATGGCCCCCGCGAGACCGAGAGCGTACGCGCTCACGTTGCCGGGTCGAGACCGGTGCTGGCGCTCTCGGCGTATCACTAGCGAACGTAGCCGCGTCGGGCGCGGACCCTGTACTCGCCGGCGCGGACCCGGATGCTGTGATAGTGGCCGTCGGCCTTATGGCTCGACGAGTATCCGAGGACGTACTGGCTGTTCAATTCTTCGGCGATTCGGGCCGTTGCATCCGAGAGATCGTCCGACGTGCGCACGATTTCGGTCCGCCCGCCAGTGTCCGCCGTCACCTCGCGCAGCGTCTCCACGCTGGCGTCTGCATTGATCGCCTGGCGCTCGGCCGGGTCGATGGCGATCGCGTAGACGAACGCGTCGCTTCGGAGGAGCGCCGACCGCAGTTCGCGCATGGACGCGCTGCTCGCCGTGTCGGCCCCGTCCGAGATCACCAGGATCGCGGCGCGCTCACGCGTCCGGATCGCGATGAGCGGCAGCGATTCGAGGATCGCATCGAAGATCGCGGTGCCGCCCGACGGCTGCACCGCCGCAAGCGCGTGCTGCACCTCGTCCTGCGCCCGCGTCCATCCGGTCAGCGGTTTCGGCCGATGGTTGAAAACAAAAACGAAGAACTGATCGGTCGGGGCGAGCAGGTCGAAGAGAAAGCGGTCCACCGCGGCGCGGGCGTCCTTGATGCGTTTGCCAAACATGCTGTCGCTGGCGTCGAGGAGCAGGCCGAGGCCCACCGGCACGCGCTCGCTCGTGAATTGCGTGACGACCTGATGCTCACCGTCTTCGAAGACTTGGAACGCTTCGCGCGGAAGCCCGGTGATCAGATGTCCTTCGGCGTCCGTGACGGTCGCGGTGATGCTGATGAGCTCGACGCCTGACTTGAACGGCCGGTTGTCGCGAAGCGGCTGCTCCTGATCCCGGTTGACCGCTCGGACCCGAGAGGAGGCGGCGGTGATGGCGACAAGGGCAGCGAGCGTCAGGCAGCGCGCGCGCACCATCACATCCTAACGCAACCTTCATTCCCGCAGTGCGGGGCCGAGCCGAGCCTTGACAATCGAGGGACACGCGGCGCTAAATAAGCCAAATGACCGCGCGTGTTGATGGCCGCGCTCGGTCGACGAGGTTGGCTCGCTGACAGTTTCAGGAGCCTGAATCCGTTACGAGCCGACTGGGCCCGGCAGGCGCAATGCCTGCGGGCCTTTTCGCTTTCTGGCGTTCTTTCTGGAGTCTGCGATGAAAAACCGTGTGTTGTGGATCCTCGGAGCGGCTGCGCTGGTCGGCGTGTTCACATCGGCACCCTCCGCGTCATCGCCACCAGGACCGCGCGACGCAAGTGGGACCGCTCGTGCCCAGTCCGCCCGATCGCCTGCCGGCCTGTGGGACGCGACGGTCGTGGTCCCGACCGGACCGTCCGGTGCTCCACCTGTTGATGTCGAGATCCCGTTTCGCTTCGAGATCGCGTGCGCCGGTCAGAGCTCGGCGTGCCCTGCTCCCCGCGGATCCTTCTTCAACGGCGACGACAAGGTGACGTCGACGAGCGGGCGATTCGAGAATGGGTCGCTGACGCTCAGCTTCGACGAATACGGCACGACGCTCGAGGCCTCGCTCGCTGGCGGCGAGCTCAAAGGACGCTACGCGCGCGGCACTCGCGGCGCTCCGTACCCATTTCACGCCAAGCGGTTCGTGGCCGTGGAAGTCGGCGACAAAGCCATCCCGCCGATCGCGGGCCTCTGGAACCTTCAGGTCAAGAGCGCAAAGGGCGAGTCCGCCTGGAAGCTGATCGTCCGACAGTCCGGCGCGGAGGCGTCCGCCGTCATTCTGCGAATCGACGGTGACACCGGAACACTGACCGGCGGGTACCGCGACGGCACCTTCGTTCTCAGTCACTTCTCCGGCGCGCGCCCCCTCCGGCTCGAGCTCACGCCCAAGGCCGACGGAAGCCTGTCGGTCGTTCAGAACCGCGAGGCTCCTCTCACGGCGATACGCGCCGATCAGGCGCTCGCCAGGGGGCTGCCGCAGCCAAGCGACCCATCACGCTTTACGAGCGTCAAAGACCCGACTGAGCCGCTGCGCTTCAACTTCCCCGATCTCGAGGGTCACATGGTTGCCAACACCGACCCGCGCTTTCAAGGGAAGGTCGTCATCGTCAGTATCGGCGGCAGTTGGTGTCCAAACTGCCACGACGAGACACCGTTCCTGGTCGATTTGTACAAGAAGTACAAAGCGCGCGGGCTCGAGATCGTCAGCCTGTCGTTCGAGGAGGAGGCACAGCTGAAGAACCCCGTCCGCCTGCGGGCCTTCAACAAGCGATATGGCGTGGAGTATACCGTCCTGCTCCCGGGCGAGCCGAAGGAGCTCAACGACAAGCTGCCGCAGGCCGTCAATCTCAATTCGTTCCCCACGACATTCTTTCTCGGAAGGGACGGACGGGTGCGCAGCGCACACGCGGGCTTCCCGGGCAAGGCGAGCGGGACGTTTCACACGCAGGCGAAGGAGGAGACCACCGCGCTCGTCGAGAAGCTGCTCGCGGAGCATCGCGCCACCAATCACGAGTAGCGAGCGGCGTGGTCGCGCACCTCTTCCACACCTGCCTGGTCAACGAGATCGATCCGGACGTTGGGATGGCCGTGGTCCGCGTGCTCGAGCACCTGGGCGTCGACGTGATTGTCCCTCCGGATCAGACCTGCTGCGGTCAGCCGGCGTATAACGCCGGTTTTCACGAGGAGGCGCGCAAGGTGGCGAGCCACGCGCTTCGCGTCCTGGACGGGCCGGGAGAACCGATTGTGATCCCTTCGGGCTCGTGCACCGATATGCTCGTGCACCAGTACCCGATCCTGTTCCAAGACGATGCCGTGATGCTGGATCAGGCGGAGCGCGTCGCGGCGCGCTGCCGCGAATTCAGCCAATACGTTGCGGAAATCGCGCCGGGCGGCGTCGGAGGCCAGCTGACTGCCTCTGTTGCTTTTCACCCGTCATGTCACCTGTTGCGTGGACTTGGCGTCCGCGACCAGCCGCTGGCGGCGCTCAACGGCATTGCGGGCGTTCAGCAGGCCAACGTTCGCGAGCAGGAGGAGTGCTGCGGCTTCGGCGGCCTGTTTTCAATCAAGGATCCCGAGATCTCGACCGGCATGCTCGAGCGCAAGCTGACCAGCCTCGAACGGTCGGGCGCTGATCGGGTCGTCAGTTGCGATCTTGGGTGTCTCCTGCACATCGGCGGCGGTCTCCACCGTCGAGGCTCGCCGTTGCGCGTGCAGCACCTGGCGCAGCTGCTCGATGATTCCATTCGGGCCGTCCACTCCGGTGGTTCGGCCCCCCGGTCCCCTGCCCCGCCCGGTCAGCGGACGACAGGCGAGGAGACAGGCCGGCGCAACCGCTAAATATTACATTCATTGACATTTAGCGACGACAAAGTACCTAAGTTCGAACACCAGTCGGCCTATACTTTCTAGTGCCGGACTTTCTGTGGCGTCTGGCTGGGGGAAGCATGAGGAAGTTCGTGTATGCGGTTGTTGGGACGGCGCTTCTCGGCGCGGGTGTCACCGCCCAACAGGCTGCGACATCGCGTGCCGCACAGGCGCATCCACTGGCCGCGGCCACCACACCGCCGGCCAGAATGGCAGCAGCCCACACAGGGTCCAAGCCAACGTCCGCCACTCCAGCCGGGGCCCAACTCGACGTCACTGCCGAGGATCAGCTAGTCAAGCAGTATTGTGTGACGTGCCACAGTGAAAAGGGGAGAGCCGGCCAACTCTCGCTTGCTGCATTCGACGCGGCACACATCGACAAGACGCCGGATATCGCCGAAAAGATGATCCGCAAGCTGCGCGCGGGCATGATGCCGCCGCCCGGCGCGCGGCGTCCGGAGCCCGCCACGGTGGCGGCATTCGTCAACTCGCTCGAAACGAAGATCGACCTGGCGGCGGCCGCTAATCCCAATCCGGGATGGCGCCCATTCCAGCGGCTCAATCGGGTCGAGTACGCGCGCGCCGTGCACGATCTCCTGGAGCTCGACGTCGACGTCAACTCGTTTCTCCCGCCGGATACTGTCAGCAGCGGTTTCGACAATGTTGCCGATGTGCAGAATTTCTCTCCGACGCTGATGGAGGGCTACCTGCGCGCGGCCAGTCAGATCAGCCGTCTGGCAGTTGGCGACCGCGCGGCGAGCGCGACCTCGGTGACCTACAAGATTGGCCGCACGGCGTCTCAGATGCGCCACGTCGACGGCACGCCGATGGGCACGCGCGGCGGCGTATCGGTCACACATGTGTTTCCTGCCGACGGCGACTACGTCATCAAGGTCTCGATGCACAACGAACCGCTCGGCGGCATTTTCGGCCGCTACTCGATGCTCACGATGGACATCAAGGAGCAGGTCGATGTGTCGGTGAACAACGAGCGCGTGGCGCTCCTCGACGTGAGCCCCTCGATGAGCGAGACCGACTTCGGCCAGAACGGCGGCGCCAACGGGCTCGAGCTGAAGACGCCGCCGATTCATATCAAAGCGGGCCCGCACCGGGTATCGGTTGGGTTCATTCAGCGGCTGGACGGCCCTGTCGACGATCTCATCGCGCCGCTCGAAAACACGCTGGCGGACACCAATATCAGCTACGGCGTGACGGCGTTGCCGCATATGCGTGACATGTCCGTCATCGGTCCGTCGATTGTCACCGGCGTGTCGGAAACGCCAAGCCGTAAGCGCATCTTCACCTGCCGCCCCCTGAACGCCAGTGAGGAAGAGACGTGCTCGGCCCAGATCATCAAGAAACTGACCGCCCAGGCGTATCGCGGGACGGCCTCGCCGGACGATATTCAGGATGCGCTCGAGTTCTACGCGCGCGGCCGGAAGACCGGCGATTTCGAGAACGGCATCCGTCTCGCGCTGCAGTCGATCCTGGTCAGCCCGAGGTTCCTGTTCCGCCTCGAGCAGGCGCCTGCCGCCCAGTTGAAGACGGCGTCCGCGCCATACCGAATCGGCGATCAGGAGCTGGCGTCGAGGCTGTCGTTCTTCCTCTGGGGAGCCGGTCCGGATGCCGAGCTGATGAAGGCGGCGTCGAGCGGCGCGCTGCGCACGTCGGCCGGCGTCGACAAGCAGGTGCGCCGCATGCTGGCCGATCAGCGGTCGGAGGCGCTCTCCAGACGATTCGCCGGCCAGTGGCTGAGGTTGCAGGATCTGGAGAAGATGATTCCGGACTATCTCCTCTTCCCGCAGTACGACGACACGCTCGCACAAGCCATGAGTCGCGAAACGGAGCTCTTCTTCGACAGCATCGTGCGCGAGGATCGCAGCGTGCTGGATCTCCTGACGGCCGATTATTCGTTTGTCAACGAACGGCTGGCGAAGCACTACGGGATTTCCAACGTCACCGGCAATCAATTCCGCCGCGTGCAGATGCCGGCGTACCGTCACGGACTCCTGGGGCAGGGCAGCATTCTGGTGTCGACATCGGTGGCGGATCGGACATCCCCCGTCCTGCGAGGCAAGTGGGTCATGGATGTGCTGCTGGGGACGCCGCCGCCTCCGCCGCCGCCAAACGTGCCGGCGCTCGACGATTCGGTGAAGGCCAACGAAGGCGGCGTCACGCTTTCAACGCGGCAGCGCATGGAGCAGCACCGCAAGAACCCGACATGCAATGCCTGCCACCGGTTCATCGATCCGCTCGGGCTGTCGCTCGAGAACTTCGACGCAACCGGCGTGTGGCGGATCAAGGACAACGAAGTCCCCGTCGATGTCGTCGGCGATCTGTACGACGGGACGAAGATCAACGGTCCCGACGGGTTGCGCGACGCGTTGCTCAGACACCAGGACATGGTGTTGCGGAGCTTCGCGGAAAACCTGCTCACCTACGCGATCGGCCGGCGGGTCGAGTACGCGGATATGCCGACCGTGCGCGCCATCGTGCGCGATGCAGCGAAGAGCAACAACAAGATGTCGGCGTTCATTCTCGGCGTCGTGAACAGCCAGGCGTTCAGAATGGCGAAAGTCGAAGCGCCGGCCAAGACTGTGACGACAGACGCAAGTTCGCGATGATGGCACGCGCGCTTGCGACGATGGCACACAACCAGCACTGGGAGAGACCGATGTTCCTGACGCAGAAACACCTGTCACGCCGCACCGTCCTCAAGGGTATGGGCGTGACGATGGCGTTGCCGTTCCTGGAGGCGATGGTTCCGGCGCGGAGCGTTTTCGGCGCGCCGACCGGGAGGAAAGCGATCCGGTTTGTGGCCGTCGAGATGGTTCACGGCGCCGCCGGCAGCTCGCAAATCGGCATCATGAAGAACCTGTGGGCGCCCTCGGCGGTCGGAAACGAGTTCGATCTGTCGGCAACCAGCTTGAAGTCGCTCGAGCCTTTCCGCGAACACCTCACCATCGTCAGCAACTGCGACGTGCGGAATGCGGAAGCCTTCACGGCGCCCGAAATCGGCGGAGATCACTTCCGATCGAGCGCGGTCTTCCTGACGCAGATGCACCCGAAGCAGACGCAGGGCTCGGATGTCTACGTCGGAACCTCCCTTGATCAGTATTACGCGCAGCGATTCGGGCAGGATACGCCGATCCCGTCGATGCAACTCTGCATCGAGAACGTGGATCAGGCCGGCGGCTGCTCGTACGGCTATTCCTGCACGTACACCGATTCGATCAGCTGGGCGAGCCCGAAGACGCCGTTGCCCATGGTGCGCGATCCACGAGTGGTGTTCGATCAGCTCTTCGGTGTGGGCGCGACGCCCGGCGAGCGGCGCGAGCGGCGTGCCGAGGATCGAAGCATTCTCGACTGGCTGTCTGGATCGGTCGCGCGCCTCGAGAAGGAGCTGGGGAGCGCCGACCGCGCCCGCATGGACGATTATCTGGAGAACGTGCGCGAAATCGAGCGGCGCATCCAGCGGATCGAGGCCGCCAACCGCAGCGGCGAGCCGCGCGAGCTGCCAGGCGCGCCGATTGGCGTTCCCGATTCGTTCTCGGAGCACGTCAAGCTGATGTTCGACCTGCAGGCGCTCGCATTCGCGTCGGACATTACGCGCGTGTTCGCGTTCAAGCTGGGGCGTGACGCCTCGAACCGCACCTATCCCGAGAGCGGCTTCAAGGGCGCGTTCCATTCGACGTCCCATCACGGCGAGCGGGAAGAGCGAATCATCGACTTCGCGAAGATCAACACGTATCACGTCAGCATGATTCCGTACTTCCTGGAGAAGCTGAAGAACACGCGCGATGGCGACGGCAACCTCCTGGACAGCACGCTGCTCATTTACGGCTCGCCGATGGGCGACTCGAATCTGCACAATCACAAGCGGGTGCCGCTGTTCCTCGCGGGACACGCCGGCGGCGCGCTCAAGGGCGGGTTGCACCTGCGGGCTCCGGACGGCACTCCGGTCGCCAATGTGATGTTGTCGGTGCTGCACAAGTTGGGTCTCGACGACATGTCGACGTTCGGCGACAGCACGGGCGAGTTCGATCTCAACGGCGCCGCGCCCAGTCAGACGTTGGCCTAGCGTCGTGAAATCCTTGTTGGAGATGCTGACGATGCGCAGGACGTTGCTCTACACACTGGCAATCACAGGCGTGTCCTTGTCGGCTCTGCTGCACGGCGCGGCTGTCGCGCCGATTGCGGATGCCGCCCAGTTGGGCGACCGGGATGGCGTGAGGTCGCTCCTCAAGCAGGCGGCCGACGTGAACGCCGCACAAGGCGACGGCATGACGGCGCTCCATTGGGCGGCGATGAAGAACGACGTCGACCTGGCGCGGACGCTGCTCTACGCCGGGGCCAACGTCCGGGCGATGACGCGGATGGGGAGCTACACGCCGCTCGTGCTCGCGGCGCGGAATGGGTCCGCCGCAGTGATGGAGCCGCTCATTGCAGCCGGCGCGGATGCCAATACAAAAACCGCGAACGGAACGACGGTCCTGATGCTCGCAGCCGCGTCGGGCAATGTCGACGCGGTGACGCTGCTGCTCGACAAAGGCGCAGACATCAACACCACAGAGCCGGTTCAGAACCTGAACGCGGCGATGTTCGCCGCCGCCTCGAATCGAGCGCCGGTCGTCGCGCTGCTGGCGAAGCGTGGCGCCGACCTCACCGCGACGAGCAAGGTCATCGACCTGTTCTCCCTCGACAGGCAGAAGATGGGCGACGTCCTGTTCGGCAACCCGCAGCCGCCGCCTCCCGCAGGGGGGCGCGCCGCCAATGAGCCGCCGCAGGCTCAGCAGGGGCGCAACTTCCCTGGTGGCCGTGGCCTGCAGGGGAAAGCGGGAATCGAGCGGCAGTTCCAGTTGAACGAGCTTGTCTACGCACACGGCGGAATGACGCCGCTGCTCCTCGCGGCTCGGCAAGGCTACGCTGAGACCGTCGGTGCGCTCCTCGACGCGGGTGTGGACGTCAACCAGGTCAGTGCCGGCGACAAGAGCAGCGCGTTGCTTGTCGCGACGATCAACGGCCAATTCGATCTGGCCAAAGCGCTCCTCGACCGCGGCGCAGATCCCAATCTCGCGGCGGAAAACGGCGCGGCGCCGCTTTACGCCGCGCTCAATTGCGAGTGGGCGCCGAAGTCACTTTATCCGCAGCCGCGCGCGTATCTCAATCAGACGGTGTCTTACCTGGATCTGATGGGAGCGCTGCTCGACCAGGGCGCGAACCCGGATGCGCGTCTTCGCAAGAAGGTCTGGTACTCAGGCTACAGCTTCGACCTGTCGGGCGTCGACGAAATCGGCGCGACCCCGTTCTGGCGGGCGGCGTACGCGAGCGACGTGGCCGCCATGAAACTGCTCGTCGAGCGCGGCGCCGATCCGAATATCCCGTCGATGAAGGGCGCCGGGCGTCCCCGCACGGCGGACGTGGACCGCGAGGTCACCGACGTGTCGAAGCAGCCGCCGGTACCGGTCGGCGGACCCGGCGTGCCTCCGCTCGTTGCCGCCGCCGGCAGCGGTTATGGCGAGGGCTTTGCCGCCAACTCGCACCGCTTCGCGCCGGCGGGCATGCTCGCGGCGGTGAGGTATCTGATCGAAGAACTGCACGTCGACGTCAATGCCCGGGATCACGAAGGCAACACGGCGCTTCACAATGCGGCCGCCCGCGGCGACGTGGAAATGATCAAGTACCTCGTGTCCAAAGGGGCCGATGTGAAGGCCGTCAACCGCGAGGGGAAGACCACGGCCGACATGGCCAACGGGCCCGTACAACGCATCCAGCCGTGGCCCGAGGCGCTGGCGCTCCTCGAGTCGCTGGGCGCGAAGAATAACCATAAGTGCGTCTCCTGCTGAGGCGCGTCAACCGGGAACCGCTCTCCGCCGTCTAACGTCTCAACAACCAACGACCCGGTGGCCCACGACCCGCCCCCCGGCGCCGCAGCCGCGCTGGGGTGGGGCCTCCGGGGGAACACCTGCGACGGAGGGGACATGTCGTTGCTCAGGAGACTGTTCGGGAAGAAGACGCCCACCAAACCGCGCGTGCGTGTCTGCGTGGAGTGTGGAATGCCCGTCGCAGAACACAAGGAGTGGTGTTCGATTCTTCGGGGTCAGCGCGAAATGCAGCTCGCCGCAGCCGCCAAAGCCCCGCAGCAAGCCTCCTAGGAGCCAGCACGTCCCGCGCCCAAGCGGGCCACGCCGGCTGAACGCCAGCGTTACAATGCCGAATGCTTCGAAAACTGGTCTGCTGCGCCTGGACGCTCGCGGCAGCGACGCCAGCGTTCGCCCAGGTCGATGCGCGGATGTTCCGCCAGCCCGCGGTTTCGGCCGACAAGATCGCGTTCGTTTACGCCGGAGACATCTGGCTCGCTCCAAAGGCGGGCGGCGTGGCAACCCGCCTCAGCTCGCCGCCCGGCGAAGAGTCGTTCCCGCGCTTCTCCCCCGACGGGACGAAAATCGCCTACAGCGCGAACTACGACGGCAACACTGACGTCTACGTCGTCCCCACTGCCGGCGGCCAGCCGCTCCGATTGACCCACCATCCGATGCCCGACCGCGTCGTCGGCTGGCATCCCGACGGCAAACGCGTGCTCTTCGTGTCGGGGCGTGAGAGCGGACGGCAGCGCTACAACCAGTTCTATCTGGTCGGTCTCGACGGCGGCCTGCCCGAAAGGCTTCCAGTGCCGTACGGGGAGTTCGGCACGTTCTCGCCCGACGGTGCGCGCTTCGTCTACATGCCGATGTCGCAGGACTTCCGAAACTGGAAGCGGTACCGCGGCGGGTGGGCGCCCGACCTCTGGCTGTTCGATCTCAAAACGCTCGCGTCGCGCAATATCACGAACAACCCGGCAAACGACGCGCAGCCGATGTGGTACCGCAACACGATCTACTTCCTGTCCGACCGCGGCGTCGAGCAGCGTAACAACATCTGGGCCGAAGATCTCGCGACCCTCGCCGTCCGTCAGGTGACCGCGTTCAGTGACTTCGACGTCACGTTTCCGTCCATCGGCCCCGACTCGATTGTGTTTCAACGCGGCGGACGCCTCTATCTCCTGAGCCTTCCCGGGGAGAAGGTCAGCGAGGTCGCCATCCGCGTCGTCACCGACGAAACGACGGTGCGAGCCCGGACCGCGAAGGCGGAGAAGGAGATCAACGCGGTCTCGGTGTCTCCGACCGGCCGGCGCGTGGTGCTCGAAGCGCGTGGCGACGTCGTCACCTTGCCCGCGGAGCGCGGCGCGGCGATCAACGTCACGCGCACCTCCGGTGTCGCCGATCGCTACCCGCGCTGGTCGCCTGACGGCAAGACCGTCGCGTACTGGAGCGATCGCAGCGGCGAGTACGAGCTGACGTTCCGCGCCGCCGACGGCGCGGGCGCGGAGCGGAAGGTCACCTCGCTTGGCGCGGGGTTCCGGTACGCGCCGCAATGGGCGCCGGACAGCAAGAAGATCGCGTTCATCGATCAAGCGATGCGCATCCGGATCTATGACGACGGCATCGGGAAGGTGACCGACGTCGACAAGAGCCCGGACTGGATCGCACACGACGGGCTCGAGAGGTTTCGCTTCGAGTGGTCGCCCGATTCGCGCTGGTTGGCGTACGCACGAGCGGCAGGTACAGGCAACGACGCAATCTTTCTGTTCGACACCCGAGGCGGCAAGCTGCAGCAGGTCACGAGCGGGTATTTGAACGACACGCAGCCGACGTTCGATCCGGAAGGCAAGTATCTGTTCTATGCGTCGGACCGCGCGTTCGATCCGGTGTACGGAACGTTCGACAACACATGGACCTACGCGAATCCGACGCGCCTCGTCGCGGTGCCGCTCAGAAAAGATGTGAAATCGCCGTTGGCGGCGCGCAACGACGCCGAGAATCCGGCCGTCGACACCAACAGGAAAACCGACAAGAAGCCCGACGAGGAGGCGGAGAAGAAAGCAGACGAGAAGGCGTCCGAGAAGCCGGCGACTCCCATTAAGGATGTCGACATCGATCTCGATCGCTTCGAGCAGCGATCCGTTGTCCTGCCGCCGGCGTCCGGTACCTACGCGGATCTTCACGCGGTAAAGGGAAAGCTCCTGTACCGGCGGGCGCCGCGCGCCGGCACGCACGATGAGAAGAGCCCGATCGCCTACTTCGATCTCGAGGAGCGGGAGGAGAAGACGATTCTCGAGGATGCCGAGGCGTTCGAGACGACGTTCGACGGCAAGAAGATGCTCGTGAGCAGCAAGAAGAAGTTCGCGATCGTCGAGGTGAAAGAAAAACAGAAGTTCGAGAAGACAATCGACCTCGCCGATATCGAGGTGCCGGTCGACCCGCGCGCCGAGTGGCGGCAGCTCGTCATGGACACGTACCGGTTCGAGCGCGACTTCTTCTACGATCCGGGCATGCACGGCGTCAATTGGGGCGCGATGAAGGAACGCTACCTGACGCTCGTAGACGACGCGGTGACCCGGTGGGACGTGGCTTGGATCATCGGCGAGCTCATCGGCGAGCTGAACGCGTCGCATACGTACCACGGCGGCGGCGATCTCGAGCAGGCGCCAACGCGATCGATCGGAATGCTCGGCGTCGACTGGGAGCTCTCGAACGGCGCGTACCGCATCAAGCGGATCGTGCGCGGCGGTCCGTGGGACGCGGGCGTCCGGTCACCGCTCGACGAGCCGGGTGTCAATGTGAGCGAAGGGGATTATGTGCTCGCCGTCAACGGGCAGCCGCTCGACACGAAGGCCGATCCGTGGGCAAGTTTCGAGGGGCTGGGGAAGAAGACGGTGGTGCTGACCGTCAACAGCTCGCCGTCGACGTCGGGCGCGCGCGATGTGGTCGTCTCGTGCCTCGACGATGAGGTCGATCTCAGATTCCGGGCATGGATCGAGGAACGCCGGCAGCTCGTCGACAAGGCGACCAACGGCAGGGTCGGCTACATCTACGTGCAGAGCACCGGGACGGACGCGCAGAACGACCTGATGCGCCAGTTCATGGCGCAATGGAAGAAGGACGGCCTCATCATCGACGAGCGGTGGAACAACGGCGGGCAGATTCCCGATCGCTTCATCGAGCTGCTGAATCGCCCGATCCTCTCGTACTGGGCGGTGCGGGACGCGCCAGCGCAGCAGTGGCCGCCGATCGCGCATCGCGGGCCGCAGGTGATGCTGATCAACGGGTGGAGCGGATCGGGGGGCGATGCGTTTCCGTTCTATTTCCGCGAGGCGGGTCTCGGTCCGCTCATCGGCACGCGCACATGGGGTGGGCTGATCGGCATCAGCGGAGTGCCGACGCTCGTCGATGGCGGCGGGATCACTGTGCCGACCTTCCGCATGTTCGATCCCAAGGGGCAGTGGTTCGCGGAGGGGCACGGCGTCGACCCCGACATTCTCGTGGAAGATGACCCGACCGAGCTGGCCAAGGGCACCGATCCCCAGCTGCGGCGCGCGATCGATGAGGTCACCAAGCGCATGGCGTCCGCGCCGAAGCCACCGCCGCGGCCCGCGTACGAAAAGCGCACGCCGGGCGGAATGTAAGTCGTCAGGCGGTATGCACCCCTGGCACGATTGCTACATCGACGACAGCATCATCGCGACCGCGTTTCCGGCCGTCATCGAGATTTCCAAGGGGAGCAAGAACAAATACGAGCTCGACAAGGAGACGGGCCTGCTGCGGCTGGATCGGGCGCTCCACAGCGCCGTCTACTACCCCGCAGACTACGGCTTCATCCCGCGCACCTACTGCGACGACGGCGATCCCCTGGACGTGTTGGTGCTCGCACAGGAGCCCGTCCATCCGCTGACGCTGGTCGAAGCGCGCGCGATTGGTGTCATGCGGATGCGGGACGAAAAGGGCGTCGACGACAAGATCGTCGCTGTCAGCGTCCGCGATCCCGCCTATGCGGACTATTCAGACAAGGATCAGCTGCCGGGCCACGTCCTGCGGCAGGTCCGCCGGTTTTTCGAGGACTACAAGACGCTGGAACACAAGCAAGTGGTTGTCGAGGACCTCCTTGGACCTTCCGACGCCGTCACGATCATTCGGGAGGCCCTGGATCTCTACCGGCGGCTGCGACGAGGGGATCTTGCGGCGAAGCCCTGACGGATGTTGAACCCGTGACTCGACGAACCCCGCGCCTGTTTCTGGTCCCGGCCGCGCTGAGCCTCATGTCCACGTTCGTCTCGGGTCAGGGCGCGGGTCGCGACGCCCATCCCGAGATCGAGGGCATCTGGAACTCGGCCACGACGACACCACTCGAACGCCCGCGGGAGTTGAGAGACAAACCGTTTTTCACCCGCGAGGAAGCCGCAGAGTGGGAACGCCAGGTCGCTCGCGACAATGAGGAGCGTCCGCCACAGGCTGCGGCAAAGAACGTCGGCACCGGGACGTACAACACGTTCTTCCGCGAGTTCGGAACCCGCACCGTCAAGACCCTCCGGACCTCAATCGTGACCGATCCGCCCGACGGGCGTATTCCCGCGCTCACGCCAGCGGCCGCCGATGTCAAACGCCGCCGCGTCGAGGCCCAGAAACACCCCGAAGGCGCCGAAGACACGGGGCTTCAGGATCAGTGCCTGGCGTTTGCCACGGCGGGTCCGCCCATGCTTCCGTACTCCTACAACAGCAACTACAGCATTGTTGAGACCAGGGGGGCGTTGGTTGTGCACGTGGAGATGATTCACGACGCCAGGATCATCTACCTGGATGGTCGTCCGCATCTTCCATCGTCTATCAGGCGGTGGATGGGTGATTCGGTTGGTCAGTGGGTCGGTGACACGCTCGTCGTGGACACGACCAACTTCAACGACGGGGGCGGCTTCTACGGGGACGCAGGCGGCAACTTCGGCTGGGATCGGAACCTCCACCTCGTCGAGCGGTTCAGGCTGTTTGACGCCGATACACTGCTCTACCAGTTCAAGGTCGACGATCCGACGGCATTCACCCAATCGTGGACGGGTGAACTGACCATGGTGCGCTCGCCCGGGCCCCTCTATGAATATGCCTGCCACGAAGGCAACTACGCACTCACGAACCTGCTCAGGGGATACCGTGCGGCTGAACGTCAGCCCGCCCGCTGAAACTCGAGGGTTCAGCCCGACTTCCGGACATACACGCAGAAGCCGTCGATCGTCTGACCCGGCTCGTAGTACGCGCGCACGAACGCCGAGAGCGGCGGATAGTGCCCGATCGTGAAGTTCGATCGTTCCGGCGCGTCGTCGACAATCAATCGGGGTTTCTCCTGCCGAAGATCCTGGAGCAGCGCGGGCCACAGCTGCGGGACCGAGGCGGCGCGGGCCTGATCGGCGGTGGCGGAAGCCCGACGGTACTTCGATCCGTAGAGCCGGCCAGTGAGAAATTCGTTCGAGAGGAATCGTGTGGCGTAGACGCGATCAATCTCGAACAGGATGTGCGAACGCTCGGTCCAGATGAAGATGGCGTCCTTCGGATCGGTCTGCGCGCGAACGAAGCGCGCGAGATTCGGGTTGCGCGGGTCGGCAGGAACCGAAGTGTAGTACGCGGTGTTGACCATCCAGAAGAGTGCCACGATGGCCACGATGAACCGACGCGCGTGCCTGAAGAAGAACGCGGGCTCGGGGGGATCGGGCGAAGGCTCTGAGGGACGGAGCCGCTCCGCCGCAAGCAGGACGAACGCCGGAATCGCCTGCACGATGTAGTGCGCGAAATAGTGACCGCCGATGAAGAACGGCGCCACGGAAAACAGCAGGAACAGCAGCAGAAACAGATCTCGCTTGCCGACGGGCCTCCGGAGCATCCGGATGGCCTGCGATCCTGCGAGCAGGATGAAGGCGCCCTGACCGGCGGCGACGATCCCGACCTGTCCGAGCAGGTGGGGCCAATAAATCTCCTGTCCCCGGGCGTAGAACCGCTGGTACTGGATGAGAAACTCCAGATCGTGGACCGCGCCAATCCTGCTGTAGTACGCGACGATCGCCGCGACAGGAATCAACCAGCCGATTCCGAGCATCACCAGCCGGCGGGCCGGGCGGTCGAAGTGGCCCCGCGCGACCACGACGGTGAAGAAGTAGGCGGCCAGGGCGGCGCCTGCCTGATATCGATAGAGGAATGCGACACCGATCGATATTCCGGCCAGCAGAAGTCGAGCCGGGCGGCCGCTGAAGTCCTCCTTCACCATGCACAAGACGCCGGCGAGCACAAACAGATTCGAGAGGATTTCGGTGTTCGGCGACAGAAAGTCTTCGCCCCAACCGGAAAAGCTCGCGAGCACGAAAAGGAGCGCCGCCACCTCCGGCCGGGCGGCCCGAGGGAACAGCGCGCTGTCGATGTTCCGCATCAGCAACGACGACGCGGCAAGACACCCCATGGTGACGACCTTGACGGCGGTGACGCTGTCTGGACCGAACAGCTTGAAGATCGCCAGGTAGTGCAGAAAGACGAGCGGAGGTTTCGTGTCGATCGCATTGCGATAGAGGACCGCGCCTCGCAGCAGCTTGTCGCTCACCAGGGTGTAGTAGTCCATGTCGTTCAGGAACCGGGTGCAGAAAACCGGGACGCTGAGGACACAGATGCCGACGATGGACAGAATCAGCGTGCGTCGGGGTGGGTCGGGGCCTAGGACCGCGGTGAGCCTGCGGCGGAGCATAGGATAGTATGGCGCAAGCCTCGTGTCGCCTCACTGATGCCGTCGAGACTCGACAGACTGCGTGCCGAAGTGCCGGGGTTTCCGCTCTGGCCTTTTCTCGCCGCGGCGCTCGGCGTCCACCTGATTGCCGCCTGGTATAACGGCGGCTTCCTGAACGCCGACGAGCACTACCAAATCATCGAGTTCGCTCAATACAAGCTCGGTCGTCAGGCGGCCAGCAGTCTGGCCTGGGAATTCGCGGCCAGGATGCGTCCCGCGTTTCAGCCCTGGATCGCCGCGGGTGCCATCCGGCTCGCGGATGCGATCGGCGTCACGTCGCCGTTCGCGATTGCGTTCGCCCTTCGAGTCGTGTCGACGCTGCTCGCGATGTGGGTATCGTTCGAGCTCTCGGTCCGGGCGCTTCGTGGTGTCGAGAGCCAGATGCTGAAGACCGTGGCACTTTCCGCGTCGTTCTTCTTCTGGCTCACGCCAACCGTGCACGGCCGATTCGCCTCCGAGAACTGGGGCGCTGCGCTGCTCGTCGCGGGCCTCTGCCTGATGCTGGACGCGGCAGACTGCCGGCCGGATCGGGTCGCGCGAAGTGTCCTGCTGGCCACCTGCGCGGGCTTGACCTGGAGCGTCGCGTTCTACTGCCGGTTCCAGATCGGCGCGTCCATCGCAGGCGCCGCGCTCTGGCTGCTCGTGATTCGCGGGGCGCGGGTGTCGCTGATCCTGATGATTGCCGCGTCGTTTGCGGTGGGATGCGCGCTGAACGAAGTCCTCGATCACTGGCTCTACGGCGTCTGGACCTTCGTCCCGTACAACTATTTCGCCGTCAACCTGGTCCAGGGCAAGGCGGCGACGTTCGGAACGGCGCCCTGGTGGATGATCCTTGTCTACTTCGCGGTGGTGCTCATCCCGCCTTACTCGCTTATTGTCATCGCTGTTGTCGCCGCCGGCTGCTGGTACGCGCGACGGGCGCTTCTGGTGTGGACCATGGTTCCATTCGTGGTTTTGCATACCCTGGTCGGGCATAAGGAGGCGCGGTTTCTGATGCCGATGCTCTATTTCATCGGCCCTCTCGCGGCGGTATCGATCGAAGCGCTCCCTTCCGGTCTGCGCGGCGCGCTCGTCGCAGCGTCCCGAACGCTTCCCGGCCGGGTGACCGTGCTCAGCGCGTTCACGATCAACGTCCTGCTCTTGTGCGTCGCGATGTTCGTGCCGGCGAACGACACGTATCGGCTCGATCGCTGGCTGTGGGAACAGGGCCGGCACGGCGACGTCACGCTCTATGCGCTCGACGCGTCGCTTGGTCGCGCCCCGGATTCCTTCACGGACACGTTCTACGTCAGCCGGCACGTCGTCGTGTCGCGCGTGCAGACGCTTGGCCAGCTCCGAGCGGCTGCGTCTCACGGCTCCGCGCTCGTCTATTACCTGGGCTTCGACCCTCCTGGACTGATTGACGCCGTGGGCGTGTGCACGCCGATCTTGCGGACCTTCCCAGTGTGGCTCGCGCGGCTCGCGTGGTTTGCCACCCCGCTGAGCGTCCATATAGGAACCGTTTGCCGCGTATCAACCAGTTGAAAGCTGGCGCCACAACGCGTTTTCGCTCCTCGTCGAAGCCTTGGACGACGATGATCTGCGAAGTAGGCTGGGTGAGCCGTCAAGCTGACGCGAGGGACCTATTTGGCGTTCCGCTTGACCACGGTCTTCGCCTCTTCCCTCCGTGCACGCTCTTCCGTGACCAGCCGGTAGGCGATGTAGTACTTGTAGATGTTTGCGACATAGGTGACGGTCTCGCGGCCGATCCGCTCGGATGCGACCTGCTCCACGTTGCCGAACCAGACGTTCGGGTCGAGCCCGCGGTTTTCCGCCTCCTTTCGGAGCTGGCTGATTCGACCGGGCCCCGCATTGTAGGACGCGAACGTGAATAATGCCTTGTTGACCCGG
>DATKHR010000223.1:0-13622 GCA_035510155.1 Vicinamibacterales bacterium | reverse complement strand
GGAGCGGAAACGGTCTCCAAGGCGAGCTGACGGCGGGCTACGAGATGGCGCGAGCCAGCACGATTCGGGCCTTCGTGCAGGCTGACCTCGGGCTCCCCTTCTACGTGTTGACGTCGACGTCTTATCTGCGACCGGTTCCGATGACGCCGCGCCAGTACGCGCCGTCGCTCACGTTTTCGTTGGGCCCCGGGTGGCAGCGCAGTCCACACGGACCGCGTTAGGCGCGTCGGCGCTGACGAGAGCATCGCCGGCCCGGCGCCGTTTTGCTGGCGCCCAAGAACGTGCCACACACGTATCGCGTCGAGTCGTCAGAAGGCGCTCGCTGGATCGCGGACCGAGGCGGCCTTGCAAGCTCTCGCCAGCGCCGGACGCGAGTGCGGGATCGAGCTCGTAGGCGCCCCGTTGAACGGATGAGGCGGCAGACTGTCACGTCTCGCCCTCCTCGCTCGTCACCTGGACATGAGCAGACCGGTAGACGCCGGCGGGCCGGTGGCCAGCAGATCTAGCTGGACCTGGACAGGGCTGGCTGCGGCGGTTCTCGCCCATTTCGTCGTTTCGATCGCCCACGGCGCGGTGCATACGGAGGCGCGGGTCGCGCTGTCAAGCGAAGCGATGCTCTTTGTCTTCATCGTCATCCTGGCGGGGCCGCTCATCGGTCTCGCGCTGACATGGCCGGCTGAGCGAGTCGGAGGCTGGCTGATTGCGGTCACCATGACGGGGTCGCTCCTGTTCGGCCTTGTGAATCATTTCGTGGTCGCCAGCCCGGATCATGTGGCTCATGTCGACCGGCAGTGGCGCGATCTCTTCGCCACCACCGCGATTCTGCTCACCGTGACGGAAACGCTCGGCGCGGTCTTGGCGATCCGGTTCGTCCGAGAAAGGCAATTGGCATGAATGTCTTTGTTGCCGGTGGATCGGGAACCATCGGCATTCCCCTCGTCCGTGCCCTCGTGGCCACGGGACATCAGGTCACGGCATTGACCAGGTCGCCGCGCAAGCAGGATGACATCCGCGCGCTCGGCGCGACCCCGGCCGTTGCCGACGCGCTCAATCGGGAGGCGCTGATCGCTGTCCTCAAAGCTGCCCATCCCACACACGTGATTCATCAGTTGACCGCCTTGCCCAAGGACGGCCCGCGTCGGACAAGGGATCTCGACGCGACGAACCGTCTGCGCATCGACGGCACACGGAATCTCCTGGACGCGGCGGTCAAGGCCAGTGCGAGGCGATTCATCGTGGGCTCATTTGCCATGCTTGCTCCACGAGGTACCGTCGACCTGTCGCTCGGAAATGAAGCCGCCGCAGCGGTTCGATCGATGGAGAGTCAGGTGCTCGAAGCGACGAAGCACGGGGCAATCGAAGGCGTTATCCTTCGCTACGGCATGTTCTATGGCCTCGAGTCGCCGTCTACAGTCAGAATGATCGAAATGGTGCGCAAACGCTTGCTGCCTGTGGTTCATGGCGATCTCGGACAGCTGCCATTGATCCATGTCGACGATGCGGTGACTGCGACGCTGAGCGCGCTCGACCTGGCGCCCGCCGGCAGCACGTACGACATCGTCGATGATCGCGCCATGAGCATGACCGAAATCGTCGAGGGGATCGCGGAGTACACGGGATCGACTCCCCCATTCCACGTGCCGGCCTGGCTGCCTCGGCTGGTCACGCCCTATATGGCGCGCTTCACTTCCATTCGCATGCCGCTTTCGAACGCGAAGGCCAAGGCAGAGCTCGGCTGGCGGCCGAAGTATTCGACGATGCACCAGGGTCTGGCCGAGATGTTTCGCCACGCGGCTTGAGCCATGGATCAGGACGTCTTCAACACCCATCGGCCGTTGCTGTTCTCGATTGCGTACAGGATGCTGGGCAGCGCGTCGGACGCGGAAGACGTGCTCCAGGACGCCTGGCTTCGCTTCGTTGGAGCGGACCGATCGGCGATTCGCTCCCCGAAGGCGTTTGCGACGACGATCGTGACGCGTCTCTGTCTGGATCGGTTGAAGTCCGCCCGAGCGACCCGGGAGCAGTACATCGGGCCATGGCTGCCCGAGCCTGTGCTCACCTCGGAACTGATCGGCCCCGACACCGTGCTGCAGCGAGCAGAGTCGGTGACGCTCGCGTTCCTCGTCCTCCTCGAGAAGCTCTCGCCCGAGGAGCGAGCGGTGTTCCTGCTCAAGGACATCTTCGGTTATGACCACGCTGAAGTCGCCGAAATGCTCGGGATGACTGCGGAGAACTCGCGGCAACTGCTCCATCGCGCGAAAGGGCGGCTCGCGGATGAGCGGCCTCGGCTGACAGGCACGGCTCAGTCGAGGCGCGCGATCGCTGAGCGCTTCGCCCGCGCGTTTCTGTCCGGCGACGGCCCCGAGTTGACCGCGCTCCTGGCCAGAGACGTGGGCATGTGGAGCGACGGCGGCGGTAAGGCGACCGCGGCGCGGCGGCCACTCATCGGCCGCGACGAGGTGCTCAATTTCCTCGTCGGCCTGCATCGCATCGCCGAGACCGCCGGTCTCATCCGAGAGGTGTCGCTGCGGATCGCTGATGTCAATTCGGAGCCGGCGCTGGTTGTCCGCATGGGCGGGCGGCTCGAATCGGTCTTCGTGTTTTCCATCGACGGCGACGAGATTTCAGGGATCCGCGTCGTCCGCAATCCCGACAAGCTCGCGTGGATTGATCGCAAACTCACCACTGTGCACTGAGCCGGAGCGGCACTGAGCAATTGCCCAGCTCCTAGTGCGCCGACCTAACTCCGATAACGGCTGGATTCCAGAGCAGCGGCGGCCGGAAGGGTGCCGGCGTCGCGTCGATCACGCGCGAGCTCACCGCGATTGGCAGACGCGGAAACGCGAAGCACAGGATGGGTGCTTCCCGCGCCATGATGCGCTGCACCTCGGCAAACAGCTCCCGACGACGGTGGGTGTCCAGCGTGGTCGAGATTTGATCCATCAGCGCGTCGATCCTCGCCTCCCACTCCGTGGCAGCTGCACGCTGGCCAGGATTCCAGACGTGCGCACTGCCTGAACTCAGCCAGAAATCGAGATTCAAGGTGGGATCGGTGTCCGTCGTCAAGAGCCTGAAATACGCCGCGTCATACTCGCCGCGCATGACGTAATCGATCAGGGCTCCGGCTTCCAGCGCGACCACGTCGACGCGCACGCCAACCCGCGCGAGGCTGTCACGAACGACGGATGCCCCGCGCTCGAGCGAGGTATTGCCCTTCTGGGTCATTAAGGTAAACCTTACGGCACGGCCGTTACCGTCTTGCAGCATCCCATCGCCGTCCCGGGCGTGCAGACCCAGCGACGCCAGCAAGCGCGTCGCCGTTGCATGGTCGTACGCGGGGAGCGCGGCCTCCGTGTGCCATTGCAGGTTTCCAGGCGAGATGATGCTGTCGGCCGGGACCGCTTCTCCGTAAAAGACCGTGTCGATGAAGGCCCGGCGGTCGACCGTGTGGGCAAGGGCGCGTCGAAAATCGGGATGTTGGAGCCAGCGGCTGCGCGGATCTCGCGTCTTTGCGGAGCTTAGATTCAACCACAACAGATCGCCGTCGAGGCCGATGCCCGCCTCGGTGATCGCCACCTGTCCGGCAATCGCAGCCCGCTTCAGCGCTGGGACGTCCGACGGCCTGAGCTCACTTTGCGTGAGATCGATGCTGCCGCTTTCGAGCTGGAGCAGCTCGGCGTCCTGATCCGACACCACCTCCAGCACCACGTGTGCGAGGTGCGGCAGCCGGCTGTCGTGCTGCCAGTAGTACGGGTTGCGATCGAGGGTGAGCCTCTGTCCCGGTTCGTAGCGACGGAGCATGAATGGTCCCAGACCCGCAATCTCTGCCGGTGGCGTCGACGAACCCCAGGCCGATCGAAATGAACCGGCCTTCAGCGCCGGCTCGAGTCGACGCCGCGGATATATCGGCACGCCGTCGAGCATGCGCAGGCCGGCGGCAAACACCGCCGGGAACCGGACCGTCACGGTTGTCGCGTCTTCGGCGATCACCGTAAGCGGCTGACCTTGCACCTGAAGGCTGTCTACGAGCACGCTCTCGACGGTGTGGTCGTAGATGGCCCGAAACGAAAAGACCACATCGTCTGCCGAGAACGGGGTTCCGTCCGAGAATCGAACGCCCGCTCGAAGGTGCAATCGATACGTCTGGCCATCCGACAGCAGATCCCACCGCTCGGCGAGGTCGGGCTCAAGCTGGTTCGTAACGCGATTGATGCGCACGAGCGCACCGTGCATCAGGAGCGTCAGCACCGTTGTCGAAAGATCGCGCGCGATGTACCGATTGAATGAGCGGGGCTCCGCTCGAATGGACGCCACCAGCGTATCTGCTTGACTGGACACCTGGGCAGCGGCTATGGGGTGACCATGCCGCATGGCCAGGGCCCCGCCGGTAAGGGCGACCACGGCGGCGATGACCATCCACGCCCATCGCCGCGACGCCCGTGCACGATCCGGCATCATCACGACACCGCGGCCATCGGCGAGCGGCTCGCCGTCCGCAGCTGCGAGCGGGTGACAGCGGTGGCGCTCCGGGCAATCAAGAGCCCGACTTCCTGCGCGAGAAGCCCCACTGCATCCACTTTTTCGTCCGACAGCGCCGAATCTGCGACATACACCGTGAGAGTCCCGAACAGATCGGCGCCGGCGAATACCGGCATGCTCGCGCATGACTTCGCCGACAACGCCTTTGCGAGCTCGCCGATGTCCAGAACCGCGTCCGCATGGCGGATCGTGCTCCGGTTCGCAGCGACCCAACCCGATACGCCGGAACCAACCGGCACTTGCAGGTCCGCCACCGCCGCACGGATCCGAGGCGTCGCGTGGGCCACGACGAGCGCGCTTTGCGGTGCGTTCAACGCGAACAGGCACGCATCGGCTCGGCCCATGCGCGCCACGCGTTCATTGATGAGCTCTTGCGCGTCCCATGGCGGCGTGACGATGGCCGCCGCAGTCAACGCGCATGTCCGCGTGTCGAGCATGTCACCTGGCGCGGCTCGTGTCAGCCCGGCCACAACCGCTGCGTGCGTGTCATCGAGCTCTCCGGACGCAGCATCGGCCCGGCGCAATTCCGGAATCAGCTCGATGAACTTTTCGACGATCGCGGGATCGTAAAACGTGGCTCGACGCGATCTGAGAATCTCGATCGCCTGGTCGTCGGTCAGTCGCCGCCGATATGGACGGTCCGACGTCAACGCATCGAAGCAGTCGACGACCGCGAGGATTCTGGCGCCCAACGGAATCTTGTCGCCGGCGAGGCCGTCAGGATAGCCCTCGCCGTCCCATCGCTCGTGGTGGTGACGCACAATCGGCACGATCGGATACGGAAAGGCGACGGCCGCGAGAATCCGCGCGCCCATGCCCGCATGTCTTTTCATGACCTCGAATTCCGCCGGGGCCAGGACGCTGGGTTTGTTGAGCACGTAGTCCGGCACGCCGAGCTTGCCGATGTCATGGAGCAGGGCGCCGGCTTCGATCGCTTTCACTTCGCGCTGATCGCTCACGCCGAGTCCCGCAGCCACAGCAAGCGTGTGGCGCTGCACCCGACGGATGTGGCCATGCGTGATTTGATCTTTCGCGTCGACGACGATCGCGAGCATGTCGACCGATGCACGATACAGGCGGTCGACGTCTCCGACATGGCGATGCGCCTCATCGACCCGCCTTGCCGCTTCGCGGTAGGCGACGTAGGACAGCAGCAACAGCGGCGCGACAAAGCCGGCGACGCCAAAGTTGATCCAGGGGCCGCTGCCGACGGCCAGCGTCGCCAGCGACGCTGCGGCGTAGTAATTCACCCCAAGAGCCCACGCGTGACCGCGCCAGAATTCGTAGACCGAGGCGTCGGTCTCAAGGGCGACGGCGACGGCGCTCAGACCGCTGTTGAACACGAAGAAGACGCCGGCCATCGCGACCGTCGCCGGCACCACGATCGGCATGCTCGTCAACAGCGCCGACCCCGGTGCGACGCCTGCGACGGCGAAGAAGACCTTCCCGGCCATCCACGTTGAAACCGCCGGCTCGGCGATGTTGAAGGCCGTCCGGTAGACGCGCCGATCTCTCTGCATCAGCGAGATCATCAGGCCATCGATCGCGACGGTCAAAACAGGAGTGGGCGTGCCAAACAAGAGGATCGACGCGAAGACGAACACCTCGGAGACGGAGACCGTTGCCGGCCGGCCAGGCACCTTGATCGAGAATCGCCCGCTCGCAATCGTCAGGACGGCCAGCAGAATGGCGTACCCATTCAACGACGACACGTGGATCAGCATCGCACTGTGCGCGATGACGGCCGTGCCTGTGGCGACCACTGCGACGATGAATGCGATCAGTGGAAACATCATCTCGAGAGCCGCTTGCTCATCTATGAGGGACGTCTGGCCCTCCACAACTGCCACTCGGGCGCGAGAATGGACCACATCACATGGTCGCGAACGATCGCACCGTCGTGGAACGCGCCGCGCAGCACGCCGTCTCGCTTGGCCCCCAACTTCTCGAGCGCGCGGGTGCCTTGGCGGTTGATATCGACCGCGCGGGCCTCGAGGCGGTAGACGCCAACCTGCGAAAACAACGCATCCAGCGCCAACCGTGCGCCTCCGATGAACAGTCCGCACCCCCAGTACGATCGACCGAGCGCGAAGCCCCATTCCGCGGTGGAGAAATCGCGCTCGATCGGCCAGACCTGAATGACGCCGACGGCGCGCGTCGCTCCCGCCGGTATGATGCCGAAGCAGGCCAGCTTGCCGCGCCGACGCTCCGCGTGTGTCCACCGGATGAATCGAGCAAAACCGGTCGTGGTCGACGGACACGGCTCGATGAAGCGACACACGTGGGGATCGCTCAAATGCGTGACCAACGACGCCGCGTCGTGAGCGCGGAGCTCCCGCAAGGTGATGCTGCCGTCCGTCAGTTCGGGCAGGCCGCCGCGCCAGTCCGCGCGGACGAGCGCCGGGTCGGCGGGGTCGGCGATCAGCTTGCGAAGCGCCACGTTTAGCTCACTGCCAGGTTACCTGGCGACGAGATCACCGTTCGCGCGTTCGAGAGCGCCCCATGACAGCGACGTCGGCGCGATGTTCAGCCCTTGGAGGTCACCCCACACGACGCGGTCGGCCGTCACGTTGCCCGAGAGACTGCCCCAAGTGACCGTTGTGCCATTTGTCTGGCCGATCAGGATGTCGCCCCAGACGACGCGGCTGCCCCAAACAGCTGGATTGCCGTCCCACACGGTGCTGTTGCCCCACACGACCCGATCGCCCCACACGACCCGATCGCCCCAGACGACACGTAGCGCCCACGCCGGATCATGGGTGTAAATCTGATTGCCCCAGATGACACGGTCGCCCCAGACCACCCGCTGCCCCCACGCGAGCGTCTGCCCGGCAATGGTGGTCCAGGTATCGATTCCCCTCGTGAGCCACCAGGTGCCGACGGGCTGGCTCGGATCGATGGCCGCCGCAAGGGCGATCGCGCCGGCCGCGTTCAGCGCTCCGGCGCCTTGCGTGAGCGCATCGGCGTTATGGAGTGGCAGCGCCGTATATTCAAGGATGGCCTTCACGGCGTTTGGCGTGAGTCCGGCCCCTTGATTCGAGCGACTGGCGTCGAGCATGGCTGCAACGACGCCGCTGACGACCGGCGCTGACATGCTCGTGCCGCTGAGACGCAGGAACGGCTTGCCGCCGACCCACGTGATCCCGCCCGGATAGTTGCTGTAGATCGTGCTTGCGATGCTGACGTCGGACACGAGATGAGAGCCCGGCGCGACGATGTCAGGCTTCTGAAAGCCGTCATACCAGGTCGGGCCGCGTGACGAATACCACGCGACGCTGTCGTCAGCGCGCGTCACCGTCTGATTCGTGTCGAGGGCGCCCACCGTAATCGCATTCGGCGCGTTGCCGGGTGACGTAATGCCTGCGTATGCGGGCGCATGCGTCGTGACGTCGCCGCCGAAGTTGCCTGCCGAGACCACGACGACGATTCCAGCCTGTACCGCGTTCTCGACGGCCTGGACGAGCGGATCCGAGGCTGCAGGCTCGTAAATGGGGTGCCCGAGCGACAAGTTGATCACGCCGAGGTGGAGGCGGCTGCGATTCTGGACGACGAAGTTGATCGCATTGATCACATCGCTCGTGTAGCCGTTCCCGTTCTTGTCGAGCACCTTCATCTCGATCAGCTGGGCGGAAGGGGCGACGCCCTGATACAGATAATTGGAGAAGCTGCCGTTGCTGGCCACCAGGCCCGACACGTGCGTGCCGTGGCCATAGTCGTCGTAGTTGCCGCCTTGCTTCATCTGATTCGTGACGTCGTAAAACGTGATGGGGCCGAGGTCGCCGTCACCAGCTGTGACACCCGAATCGATCACCGCTACGCCCACGTTGTGGCCGGTGTACTGCGTTGCGAGCGTACCGTGGGGAGTAAGAAGCCCCTCGGTGCCGAGCAGCAGGTTCTGACCGAGCGCGCTGCCGAGTGACTTCACCACGGCATCAGACGAGACGCGAATGACGTCTTTGTCGCGGACCGCGCTGCGGAGCGCGTCCACCGACACGTCGGCCGCAATCAGGTCGGGCATCGGCATCGAGGCGGTCCACCGTGCGCCGCGAGCGGCCAACCGATGGATCACGCGATCAGATGCGCCGGGCCGTGTACGGATCAACACACGCGCGGTCGCTGTTGGGTACTCGATCCACTCGCGCAGCGCGCGATCGAGTTTCGACGTGGTGTGAGAGCTCCGCTCGCAAGACGCGGCCGCGAGCAGCATGAGGGTGGCGCCGACAACGCACAATCGTGTCGCGGCCGACGTGAGTCGGGTCATAGCGACATCCAGGAGCAACGGGTATGCCCGCTGAGGTAGGTCGCGAGCTTGTGCGCTTAGTGACTCTGATTCAATGAGTTAGAGCGCTTGAGCATGGGGCCTCGTTTGGGGGCATGGGTTGAGATGATCCGTTTCGAGACGATCTTCGGATTCAATATGACTCTATTGAACATGACGGTCAGAGTTTGCGCGAATCGCCCAGCAAAATCAGCGTTCGACTGTGTGACGTTTCGGAACACCGTCGCCGGCTGAACCTTGACCGGAGCTGCCTGCGCGTTAGCGAGACGAGCCCGCCAACGTCAGATACTTCGTGACAGCGACCTGCACATTGAAGTGCATCTCCTCGCGACCAAGGGTTCTGCCGAGCGGCGATCGTTGCACCACGGCGAGCACATTTGGATTCAACCCCACCAACCATGTCGAGATGCCACGCTCGCGCAGCCGCGTCTCGGCTTCCGTCAACATCTTCAACGCCGTGTACTCAAGATCAGGCACGCCGCTGAGATCAATCGCCACAACCTTGGGCTTCGCCTCGTCTACCAGCGGTCTGATTTGTTGTCCAATGTGGCTGGCGTTGACAAAGAAGACGCGCCCCTCCAGGCGCAGCAGCAACAACCCCGGGAACGTCTCGTCGTCGGGATGCTCCTCGGAGAGGGGTCGGAACACATCGGTACCACGCTTACGCCCCAGCACGTACACTGGTGGAGTGGCTGCCTGGTGCGCCAGGGCGACGAGCGACACAGCAATCGCCACGACAATCCCCTTGAGGGTTCCCAGCAACACGACTCCCGCAAACGCGGCAAGAGCCCAGATGAACTCTGTTCGGCGCACGCTCAGAATCGACCGGAACTCGATTGGCTGTATCAATCCGATCGAGTACGTGATGACCACGGCTGCGAGCGTCGCTTCGGGCATCAGGGCAAGCAGGGGAGCCAGCAGAAGCATCGTCGCTAGGGCCATGCCGGCCGTAACGATTTCCGCCAACTGAGTGCGAGCGCCCGCTAGGCGGTTCACGGCGGTCTGTGTCGTGCCGCCGCCGGCAGGCATCGCGCCGAGAAACGCACCACCCGCATTGGCCAACCCAACGGCGAGCAGCTCTCTGTTTGCCCGCGGAAGCCGTTCGCCGGCCACGGCAAACGCGCGGCCCGCGGCAATGGTTTCGGTGAAACTGATGAGCGCAATCCCGAGCGCGGCGGCCCAGTATTCGGTAACGACGGACGCGTCCGGAATCGTGATCGGAGGCAGGCCTTGTGGGATCCGGCCGACCAACTCCACGCCGTGCGCTTGCCATCCGAACAGCCATGCGCCGGCGATTCCACTGGCCACGGCGATGAGTGGAGCGGGCGCTCGTGGCGCGAACCTTTCGAAGCCGACGAGCAGCGCGATCATGAGGACGCCGACAAGCAGGGTCGGTAACGACGTCTCTCGCACGCCCTGCGCAATGCCCTCGAGATTCTGCACGAAGGAGCCGTGCGGAAAGTGAATCCCGAGAATCTTTGGGACCTGGTCGACGACGATCAGGAGTCCTATCCCCGCCTTGAAGCCGATCAACACGGGTTCGGAGATGAAATCGGCGACGAAGCCCAATCGTGCCACGGAGGCAAAGAGAAGCATCACGCCGACCAGGAGCGACAGCGTGGCCGTTGCCCTTGCAAGAGAAGCCGGATCGCCGCTTTGGGCAACCTGGCCGAGCGCGGCGACAGACAGAATGGCGATAGTCGATGTGGTGCTGACGCTCAGGGGGCGCGAGCTTCCAAGCAAGGCATAGATCACCATGGGCAAGAAGGCGGTGTAGAGCCCTACCTGCACTGGCAGTCCGGCAATGGTGGCGTACGCCATGGCCTTCGGAATCACGACCGCGGCAGTCGTCAGACCCGCGATCACATCCGCTCGTAGCCATTCCTTCCTGGGTACGTCCGTGATGATCTGATCGAATGTGTTCAAGTGACAGGCTCCGTGGGTGATTGTGCTCCGATTGGCGTCTGACAAGTTACTGCTTTGTTACACCGCTGAGCTGCGAGGCGCGATAATGTGACAGTTTACAACGTGACAGTAACTGTCATATAGTCCCAACTGATGATGACGGACGAGGCCCGCTACGCGATCGGCGACCTCGCGGATCTTGGCGGTGTGTCGCGCCGGACGGTCCGCTATTACGTCCAGGAAGGCCTGCTGGCCGCGCCGTATGGAGTGGGCCGCGGGAATCATTACGGTCGCGAGCACCTCGACCAGCTCTTGCGGGTCAAAGCGCTGCAGGAAGGCGGCCGGACGCTCGACGAGATTCGTGACGCGCTCGGTCAGAGCGGCCGCCGGCGAGCGCTGACGCTCAAGACAGCGGAGCCGCCTCCGCGCACGTTGTGGCGGCGGCTGACGCTTACGCCGGGCGTCGAGCTGCATGTTTCAGGTGATGTCCGGCTGCCGTCTCCGGGCAAGTTGGACGCACTCGCGAACTGGTGCCGCACCCATTTGGTCGCTGGCAAGAGAGAAGAGGACACCGATGGCTGAACGATCTACCCTCGTCCGCTCCGGTCTGTTCACGACACAGGGGTCGCCTGTTCCGCTGTCAGGCGTGACGATCGCTACAGATATCTCGAATTTCTGCGCGCGCGTCTCGGTGATCCAGCGGTATGTGAATCGTGAGTCCACCCCCATCGAAGCCGTCTACGTGTTTCCGCTTGAAGAGGGAGCAGCGGTTTGCGGCTTCGAGGCGATCATCGACGGCACGCTGGTGATTGGCGAGGTCAAGGAGCGCGACGAGGCCTTTCGGATGTACGACGACGCCATCGAGCGCGGCGATGGCGCGTTTCTGCTGGATGAAGAGCGGCCGGATGTGTTCCAGGCAAGTGTCGGCAACCTCCCACCGGGTAAGGAAGCCCTGTTGAAGCTCACCTACGTCTCCGAGCTTGCGGTTGAGGACGGCGCCGTCCGCTTCTCGCTCCCGACGACAGTGTCGCCGCGCTATGCCCCGGTCCAGGACCGCGTTGGCGTTGGCCGGCCGGATTCTGACGCGTTGAATCCGCCGGTCGCGTGGCGTGTGCCGTACGGCCTGAATCTGTCGATACGGCTCGCGATGTCTGGGACGATTTCTCGCATCGAATCGCCCTCCCATCCCGTGTCTGTGACGGCGCGAGGCCACACGGCAGAAGTGACGCTCGCTTCACGTGAGGCGGCGCTCGATCGTGACTTCGTGTTGTGTGTCGAGGCCGGAGGCCTCGACACGCCGCAGGCTTGGCTGGAGCAGGACGATCGCGGCGATCAGGCCATCGCCGTGGCTTTCGTTCCCCGCCTGGATCATGGGGCGGTGCCCTGCGACGTGACCTTTCTCGTCGATCGCTCGGGGTCCATGCAGGGCACCTCCATCGAAGAAGTCCGCAACGCGCTTCAGTTGTGCCTGCGATCGATGATCCCGGGTTGCTGCTTCAACATCGTCGGCTTCGGCAGCAGCTTCGAAAGCCTCTTTCCCGAAGGACGCGGGTACGACGACACGAGCCTGTCTGCAGCCAGCGCATATGTGGCGGGCTTGGAGGCGAACCTGGGTGGAACGGAGATATTACCGGCGCTCGGTTTCGTCCTCGAGCAGCAGAGCAGCCAGGGCATGCCACGCCAGGTCGTCGTGTTGACGGATGGACAGGTCACCAACACTGACGAGGTGCTCGCCCTTGCGAGGAACCATGCGCAGCGCGCGCGCATCTTTACGTTCGGGATCGGAGCAGGGGCAAGCCACCACCTGGTCTCCGGCCTCGCGCGCGCCGGGGGTGGCACCGCGGAATTCATCTATCCCGGTGAGCGCATCGAGCCCAAGGTGGTTCGCCACTTCGGCCGGCTCCTCTCGCCGGCGCTCACGAATGTGCGGATGACGTGGGGCGAGCTCGACGTCACACAGGCTCCGTCCGTCATGCCGCCGGTGTTTGCCGGCGGACGGCTTCTCCTGTACGCGTTCGTGAAACACATCAAAGCCACGACACTGACCCTTTCGGCGGTCGCGCCGTCCGGCCTCGTGACGTTCGAGTTGCCCGTGGACCCGGTGGGTGTGTCGCCGGGCAGAACGGTCGGCACGCTTGCCGCGCGCGCGCGCGTTCGAGAGCTGGAGGAGAGCCCGGCGTGGACAGGCGCGCGCGGCTCACGTCAACATGGTCGCAAACGGACGGGCGTGACACAGGAAATCGTGTCGTTGAGCCTGCAGTACGGCCTGATGTCGCGCGAGACGTCGTTTGTCGCCATTGAGCGTCGAGACACGCCGATCACAGGCGACGTCCAGCTTCGCCGCGTCCCGGCGGTGCTCACGGCGGGATGGGGAGGGCTCGATCAGTCAGCGATGCCACGCTCTTTGAGAGCAGCGAGCTTCGACCAAAGCTCTTTCGTCGGTGAGGCTCTGGCCAGCCCGGGAGCGGTGGCGTCGCTGTCGGCCCCATCGAGCCCATCGCGACTGTCGCGGCTGTTCGGGGTTTGGGGATCCGCAGGCGCAACAGATGCAGGTGCGTCGTATTCGGCCGGGGTGACAGCGACGTCTTCGCTCCACAAGATCGTGGCGCTCCAACGCGCGAACGGCTCATGGGACCTTACCCCTGAGCTCGCCGACGCTATCGGGTTTGATCTGAGCCGGCTCGAAACGGCCCTCCCGGACGCAACCGGCAAACCTGCCCCGGCGAGGCGAGCCTGGGCAACGGCGCTGGCGTGAGCCTGGCTTCGCGCGCATGCCGCCGATGCTGAAGATCAGTGGCGCCTGCTCGCGGTCAAGGCGCAGGCGTGGTTAGATGCTGACGGCAGCGTGCCGTCGGACGGCCGGGCATGGGCCGATGCGGCCGCGGCATTTCTGAGCGTG
>DATKHR010000222.1:0-3388 GCA_035510155.1 Vicinamibacterales bacterium | reverse complement strand
TTGCCGCGACGACGACCGACAGCGAAAGCGCGAAAGCCATCCTGGAATGCGAGCGCATACTTAAGTCTTCCTCATGATGAGAAGAGCTCCTTGAGCGCGTGTAGCTCGAAAAGAATCTCGTCCACCAGTCGCTGTGGCTGGTCGCCGGCGGTCTTGGACCCGTCGCTTGTGGCCAGGTGAGCGAGCTGCATCACCAGATTCGTCACGTGGTCAAGGTGCTTGAAGATTTTTGTGACGTCCATTTCCGGCGATACGCGGATTTGCGGAGCGGCGCCGTCAAGGTGTTCCCGTAGCAGTTCGGCGATTTGCTCGCGCACATCGCCCAGCCGGAACCCGCGCGCCGCCAGCAACGAAGCTGCCAAAGACCCGTCTTCGCGCAGGATCCCGAGGAGCAGGTGCTCGACTCCTATATAGCTGGTCTTCATCCGATCAGCTTCGTCGGCGGTGAACTCAAGAATGCGTTTCGTCTCAACACTGAATGGGATTTCGACGGACGTGGGAAGCTTTTTTCCGGGCGCCGTCAGGCCCTCGATGTCTCTTCGAAGACCTTCCAGTAATTGATCAGACGTTCCAAGAATCCGGCCGGCGATTCCATTCCGCACTCGAACCACGCCGAGCAGGAGGTGCTCGGGCTCGATCGACGCGGCACCCAGCTCGCTGGTCTCGTACCGGGCGAAGAAAAGAGCCCGGCGCGCTTGCTCGGTGTATCGCTCAAACATGACGGCCGTCAGATCATGCGGATCGCTTTACCAACAGCATGAACGTGCCGACATCCGGCCTTGGATAGGTTGGCTCGATGCGCCGTGGGTGTGCGTCCAACAGCATGAACGCAGGAAATAGCGCCTCGTACTGAGGCACCGGGCGGCCGATTGTGCACGTGTCGTCTGGATCGTCGACCGCTCCGCCCCGGTGATTGGGATCGGTTTCCTCGCACAAAAGAAGATGGCCGCCGGGCTTCACGATGCGGGATATCTCGCGCGCCGCTTGGGCGAGGACGCGGTCGGTCAGATGCTGAAGGACCGTGAAGGTGAGCACGCAGTCGAACGTGTTATCGGGGGCGGGCAGCTCAGTGAGCGACGCGACCTCCTCAAACCGTATCGCCGGAAGCAGTCGTCTGGCCTCCTCGACGAAGTGCGCCTCCCGTTCGAAGCCTACGACTTCGTCGAAGAACTCGGTCAGCACGACGGTCATGCGCCCGTAACCCGAGCCGACCTCACACGCCGCGCGCCGCGCCGGCGCCCGTGGCGGAGCGGACTCGGGGCTGCCGACAGGAGTGCCGTGGTCCCATCCCCCAGCGTGTCTCATTCGTGCCGCCTGCTGCAAAAGCGCCCGAACGTCACGCTGCTCGAGATACGTCCGGATCGAAAACGCGGCATCGCGCACGTCCACGACGTGCTCCTGCCGCCAGACGACGCGCTGGCGCGCCGTCATCGCCTTGCCTTTGGTTTCCGTCGGCTCGCCTTGGTCATGCCCTGCCACGCGAGCGTCATCGCCTCGCCCAGCAGCTCGTCGCCCGCCGACGCGAGTCGCACGATCGTGCACCCCTGGCGTCCCCACGCCCCGCTTGCCGGCGAAAACGTGTCGGGGTCCGCCTCCAGAAACTGCTTCTGCTGGTCGGGCGACAGCTTGACCATGCCCGTCTTGTTGCCCGCGTGGAGGGTCGCGAAGATACGACCGTTGGTGCGGAAGTCGGGATGGCCCATGTGCGCGCCCTCGACCGCCCCTTCCATCGCCAGCGCCAAGCGCCGAAACCGGGTCGCGTTCACAGAGCGAGGTTCCTCACGAATCCCGAATCAGGTCTTGAGAATCTCGTCTATCAGAAACAGGTCGGTGAGGAGCGCGCGAACGTGAATACTCGCGTTGAGGTTGTCGATGGTCTGGGACCCGATCGAGGGCTGCGCGAGCACCATCTGAACGGCCGCCTGCGCGTCCCGCGCATCGCGGTCGATGACGTCGATAAATGCCGCAAAGGGCCCGGCGTCGACAGGCAACGCGGCCACGTAGTCGGTAAAGAACGGACCAAGACCCGCGACTGCCCGCTCGAACCTGGAGAGATAGTCGCGAATCTGCGACGCGGCCCCTGAATCGGAAGGCAGGCCTTGCGCCGCGTACGCGAGGAAGAACTCGTACGCTTCTTCGATGGCCGTGCTCCTGGCGTCGAGGGCGTGCCTGTCCGCCGAGATCTCGCTCACGCCTGCCGGCTGACGCGCCACCGTGACGGTTCGTGGTGCTCCAGATACTGCCGGCGCGTAATCCACCCCACGATCATGCCCTTCGTGATCCACCACTTATCAGGGCGCACCGCGAAATACACGTGGGCGATGACGAGTCCGACAAGGCCGACGCCCGCGAGCCCGTGCGCAACGTAGGTGAAACCCCACGCCGAGTCCCCCATGATGTAAGGATCTCGGACAAAGAGCGGCGTCCGCACGCGCTTCAGCATGATGAGCCCGCTAATCATGACCATCAGTCCGGTCACGACAATCGCCAGATGATAGAGGCGATTGCCGAGCGGGTATTTACCGGGTTTGGGCCCGGCCACCTCATGCCCGAAGTCGCGCAGGAGCTCCGCCTTGAACTCCGGGAGGTCCTTGGGACCGACCCAGATCGACCAGAAATCGAGGAAGAACGTGGCATGAACCACGTGAAACAGGATCGCTCCGGTCAGCACGAGGCCTGCTATCCAATGCCACTGTACCCACGCGAACCTGATGCCGACTACCGGGAGAAACGCCGTGAACAGCAGCACGAACATCGCGGCTGCCATCACCCAGTGGAACAGCCGCGCCGCGAGGCTATGTTTCTCGATCTTCGCGGGCAGCTCGGGATGCGCCGCTTCCAGGCGATCGGTTTCAGCCTCCGGCCGCTTCCGGTGCGCGGAGAACAGCATGTACGTGGCGTGCGCAAGGAAGAACAGAATTCCCGCGAACAACGACGCCCAGAAGAGGTTCCACGAGACGTGCGTGAGAATCGTCTCGCCCCATGGGCTCCGTCCGTACCTTAAGAGGTCCATGAACCGCCCTCCGAGCCGCGGACGGCGCGCTTGACCAGATTGCGCATCAGCGGAACCTTGTAGCCGTTGTGCCGCAGCGTCTGCGCCCCCTCCACAGCCATCTGCCCCGCCGCACTCGCCGTCTCCTCATTGCGCGGCTTGCCGGCGATGTACGCCTCGACGTTCTTCAAGCGCTTCGGGGTCGCGGCCACGGCATTCACGACGAGCCGCGCCTCGCCGATGTTGCCCCCATTGGGCTTGATTGCCGCCGCCACGTTGACGAGCGGGAAGTCCCACACCTGACGATCCCGTACTTTCTCGAAATAGAACGGCGCCCCGGCCATCGTTGCGGGGATGCGGATGGCCATCAGGAGCTCGTTCGGCTGGAGGACGTTC
>DATKHR010000221.1:0-8203 GCA_035510155.1 Vicinamibacterales bacterium | reverse complement strand
GGCACCTTTGATCTGGCGCAGGTCCATCGCGCGAATAGTGCCGTCGTGAATCGGCAGGTCGTATTTCTTTCCGGTGCGGTTGTCGACGATCGTCAGGCTCTCGCTCATAGGTCGTGAGGCTTCATTCCTCGGGCCTGTCGTTCCCGGTCGTTTCAGGGCTTTTCACCGCGTCGCCGGCGACCCGATAGCTGCCGTCGACCCAACGCGCCAGATCGAGGAGCTTGCAGCGCTCACTGCAGAAGGGGCGCCAATCCGGGTCGATCGGGCGCGTCCGGCAGCATACGCACATGGCCGGCGCTTCAGCCATCCGGCTATTTTATACCGGGGATTGCGTCTGATCGGTGACGGCTACCCGCTCTCGGAAGCGTGATGCCGGACGTCCCTGGCAGAGACCATGAAGATGACGTCCTCCGCGATGTTCGTCGCGTGGTCGCCAATGCGCTCCAGATGGCGCGAGATCAGGATCAGATCGAGGGCCGGTTCGATCGTCGCCGGATCCTGGAGCATATAGGTCAAGAGCTCGCGGAAGATCTGCGTCTTCAGCGCGTCGAGCGTATCGTCCTCGTTGAGCACGCCCTGCGCGAGATCGGTATCGCGGCGTACGAACGCGTCGAGCGCGTCCCGCAGCATGCGCTGGGCCACGGTAGCCATGCGAGGGATGTCGATAAGCCTCTTGACGGGCAGATGGCTCGAGTACTGACGCGCGGCCTCGGCGATGTTGATGGCGAGGTCGCCCACGCGCTCCAGGTCGGTGTTGATCTTGACGGCCGCGACGATAGCGCGAAGGTCGACGGCCATCGGCTGATAAAGCGCCAATAACGTGAAGCAGCGGCTGTCAATCTCGATGTGCAGCGCGTTGAGCGGCTCGTCGCTGACAAGCACCCGGTCGATCAGGTCGCGGTCCCGCTCGACGAGGCCCTTGACCGCCAGGCGTACCTGCTCCTCGGCCAGCCCACCCATCTCGAGCAGCCTGGCCTTGAGCTGTTCCAGCTCCTCCTGGAAATGCCTGACGCCGTGCTCTGACGCCATCAGCCGAACCTTCCGGTGACGTAGTCCTCCGTCAGCTTCTGGGTCGGCGCCGTGAAGATCTTGTTGGTTCGATCGGACTCGATCAACTTGCCGAGCCAGAAAAAAGCGGTCACGTCGGACACGCGCGCAGCCTGCTGCATGTTGTGCGTGACGATGACTATGGTATAGCGGACCTTGAGCTGATAGATCAATTCCTCGATCCGTTGCGTGGCGATCGGGTCGAGCGCGGACGCCGGCTCATCCATGAGAAGGATTTCGGGCTCCACCGCCAGCGCGCGCGCGATGCACAGGCGCTGCTGCTGCCCGCCGGAGAGGGCAAGCGCTGACGTGTGCAGCCTGTCCTTCACTTCCTCCCAGAGCGCGGCCGCCTTGAGGCTCGACTCGACGCGCCCGCCAAGCTCCTCGCGCGAGCGCGTCAGCCGATTGATTCGAAGACCGTAGGCGACGTTGTCGAAAATGGACTTCGGGAACGGGTTCGATTTCTGGAACACCATCCCCACGCGCCGGCGCAGATCGACGACATCGACCGAGGACGCGTAGATGTCGCGCCCGTCGATGCTGATCGAGCCTTCCACGCGCGCGCCGGGGACGATGTCGTTCATCCTGTTCAGTGAGCGGAGGAACGTCGATTTGCCGCACCCGGACGGCCCGATGAGTGCGGTGACCTCGTTCGGGCGGATCTTGAGATGAATCTGCTCCAGGACTCGGCGTGGGCCGTAGTAGAAGTTGAGCTGGTCGACGTCGATCTTCGCGGGCGCTTCGATGGTCTGATGGACTCCAGCGGGCGGAACGGAGGGCGTTACCTGCGGCTGTGGCCGCACTGGGGCCGTCGTGGACATTACGCCACGATAGCGAACGGGCCAGGCGCCAACATTTCGGCTGGGTAAAATGCTTGACAGCGGTGAGTAGTAAGCATACACTTACCGTTAGTGATTACTGACCGAGTAGATGCCACAAGGTACCACAACGCTCAGATGGATGCTCTGGGCGATCCCACCAGACGGGCGATTCTCGAACGGCTGCTCAATGGCCCGGTCGCCGTGGGTGAGTTGGCGCGCGACTTTCCTGTCAGCCGGCCGGCGATCTCGCAACACCTGAAGATCCTCAAAAACGCGCACCTCGTGCTCGATACGCCCGCGGGCACGAGGCGCCTGTACCAGGTCGATCCGGCCGGGATTGACACGCTTCGTCGGTATTTTGATCGCTTCTGGACGGAAGCTCTGACCGCGTTCAAGAAGGCCGCGGAACAACGGGGCAGCGATCGCGAGTAACGCCAGCAATCAGCAAGTCAGGCTCGAAACGCTGAGAGCCGCCAGCTGACCGCCATAAAGGAGACGCCGATGACGACAGTCGATTCCGTAAGCGTGACGCCGGTTCGCAAGAGCGTAACGGTGAAGGTGCCTGCCGAGAAGGCTTTCGACGTGTTTACGAACGGGTTCGATACGTGGTGGCCGCGGAGTCACCATATCGGCAAGTCGCCCATGAAGAGGGCGGTTGTCGAGGGGAGAGTCGGAGGCCGCTGCTACACGGAGCAGGTCGACGGCACGGACTGCGATTGGGGCAGCGTGCTCGACTGGGAACCTCCCAAGCGCGTGCTGATTGCCTGGCAAATCACACCCGACTGGCAGTACGAGCCGGACCCCGCGAAAGCCAGCGAAGTCGAAATCACCTTCACACCGCAACCTGACGGATCGACCCGCGTCGACCTCGAGCATCGCCACTTCGAGCGTCACGGCGCAGGTGCCGCGGCTATGAAAGCCGGCGTCGACTCGGCGGGAGGATGGGGCAGCCTGCTCGAACTGTACGCGGAGGCGGCTCAGCGTTAGAAGGCCCTTGGTCCTTGGGGTCCTTGGTCGGTCCTCACGGACCAAGCACGGCGGAGATGCCGGCTCCATCGGTGTAGGATCGACACTTCTGAACAGGAGCCGGCATGACGACGACGCACAATCCCGTTACGGCGCCGCTTGTGATGATCTTCGACGTCAACAACGTCCTGATCACACGTGCACTCAACGGCCTGAGCGAGGACGAGCTGAGACGGCGTCCTTCGGATCATTCGAACTCGATGTTCTGGCTGCTCGGCCACATCGTCCACACTCGCGGCGGCCTGCTTCGGCTGTTGGGCGAGGACTATCGGACCGGCTGGGGCGACGTGTTTCGGCGGGGAGCGTCCGAGGTCGATCGCCAACAGTACCCGATGCTCTCCTCGATCGAGCAGGTGCGTGAGGACGTCATCGGCCGCGTGCGCGCGCGGCTCGCTTCGGTTGACGATGATCAGTTGTCGAAGCCCGCGCCTACATCACCGGCGCCGAACATCAAGACGGTTCGGGACCTGATCGCTTTTCTCGCCATGCACGAGGCCTACCACGTCGGTCAGCTTGGATTCATTCGAAAGCTGATGGGGCACTCGGCGATCGCGGGATGATTGCGCCCGGGGCGGGCGGCCCTCCTCGCCACCACGCGTTCCTTCGGCTTCCGGCTTTTTGCCAGGAACGAGCTCCATTCTCCCTCGATGGGGGGGCTGTGAGCTTGATCGTCCCGCCGCTTCGCTGCGACCTGCTTGCCGGGACGCCCGCGCAGGCGGGTGAAGCTGCTCGCCGTAGACTTGCGTCGACTCGATCCGCACCGGCTTGCCTGTCAGGCGCTCGAACGGGGCGGCATGGCGCGCCGCGGACCAGAGCTCGAGCTCCGCATCGCCGTTTGCGCGGACCTGAAGGAGGTCGTCGTCTCCGCGATCGTGCAGCTCGACGCCGTTGACGACCTGCGCGTGGCTGCGGTCGAGGCTCTCCGCGAGGCGGAGAATGGCGGCGAGCGTGCGGACGGTCCGCCGCGCGCCTCGGCTCAACTCGCCGAAGCCCTCATGCGTTCGCTTCGGTGTGGCTTGCCGATGATAGCGTGCGACAAGGGCGATCGCCTCGATCTCTTCCGGCTCGAACCCGCGCAGCTGACCATTCTTGATCAGGTAGTACGAATGCTTGTGGTGACGATCGTAACTGATGTGGACGCCAACGTCGTGGAGGATTGATGCGTACTCGAGCCACTCCCGCTCGCGGTCGGTCAAGCCGTGAATCGCGCGCGTCTGGTCGAACAGGGCGACGCTCAGCCGCGCGACCTGCTGCGCGTGCTCCGGCCAGTAGTTGCAGCGCTCGGCCAGCTCGTAGACGCTTCGTCTCCGGACGTCGGGATATCGATCGGCCTGTGCGATTTCCTTCCGATGGCGTGCGATGTAGTCGAGGATCAGACCCTCTCGGAGGGACAGATCGCACAACGTAATGTCGGCGGCACCGAGTCGCCGCACGATCTCATCCAGCAGGATCGCGCCTGCGACAGCGAGATCCGCTCGGCGTGGCTCCAGTCCGGGCACGCGCAAGCGTTGCTCGAGGTTCAGCGACGCCAACTCCTTCCGCACGCGCCGCAGGTACTTGGCCGGAATCCGGCGATTCCGCAGCGTCGTGCCGGGCGGGCGGCCGCCGGCCGCCGCGACGACGGCGCCAAGGCTGAGAATCGTCCCTGACGTGCCGATCAAGCGGTCGAACCCGGCGCGGGCAATCTGATCCAGGTACCTCCCGATTTCGGCATCGATACGGCGCGTGAGCTTCCGTTCATCCTTGCCGTCGAGTGGGTCGCTCTTGACGAAACGCTCCGTGAGTCGAATGACGCCCAGCTTGAAACTGCGGCCGACGTCGACGGTCGTGCCCGACCCTCGCGTGACCTCGACGCTTCCGCCCCCGATATCGATGACGACGACGGTGTCACCGGGCAGGCTGACACCGTACACTGCCGCCTGGTGGATCAGGCGCGCTTCTTCCGTACCGGAAATGACTCGGGGGCGGATCCCAATCTGCTGAGTGATGGAGCGCAGGAATTCTCCGCCGTTTTCGGCCTCGCGTGTGGCGCTCGTCGCAACCGCGATCACTTCATCCACCTGATGGGACTCGGCAAGGCGACGGAACTTGGAGAGGACTTGAAGGGCCGCGTGCGTGGCCTCCGGCGTCAGGGCCCGGCCGTCGAGTCCGCCTGCGCCAAGGCGGACCATCTCCTTCTCCCGGTCGATGACGCCGAACGAGAAATCGGGCCGTATCTCCACTACTATCATGTGGATAGAGTTGGTGCCGATGTCGATGGCTGCTACCCGCATGTACTATAATGGCTCCTTTCCGGCTGTCTCCCGACGATGTCAGGATTCGTTCCTCGCTCCAACCTCCTCAAGCACTGTCTCGGCCGCTTCACTCGCGTTCTTTCCGGCGTGGAGAGCGGCGACGAACGGTCGCTCCACCGCGCCCGCGTCGCATCGCGGCGCCTGCGGGAGCTGGTACCCGTGCTTCAACTCGATTCGGAAGCGACGCACAAGCTGAGCCGCCGACTTCGAAAAGTGACGAAACGGCTCGGGACTGTTCGAGAGCTCGACGTGATGTTGGCGCTGGTCGACGAGCTGCAGGAGTCGCAACCCGTTCACCATGACGCCTTGAGACGTGTGAGGGCGGCCGTTGCCGAAGCGCGAGAGGACGCGAGGAAGCGTCTGTTGGATAACCTGCCCGCCGCCGAAATGAGGCGAACCGCCGGCAAGCTCAGCCGCGTGCTGGACGAGCTTCGTCTTGCTGAAGAGGCACGATCGATGCGGCGACATCCGGTTCATGCGAAAACAGCGGCGTGGGCGATCGACGCCCGAGTCACCAACCGCGCGACGCGGCTTGCTGCGGCCGTTCAGGAAGCCGGTGCCGTGTATTTGCCGGAGCGCTTGCACGTGGTGCGGATCGCAGGCAAGAAGCTGCGCTACGCACTCGAGTTGGCGATTGCAGCCGGTCGGAATGAGGAGAAGATGCCGGCTGCCGGAGTCTTGAAATCGCGTAAGTCGTCTCTTCGAACGCTGAAGCGCGTCCAGGAAACGCTCGGCCGGATGCACGACCTGCAAGTGCTGATCGACCATGTCAGAGAAACCCAAGCCTTGCTGACGCCGCCGAGCCAGACGGCGTGGCGCGAGCTCGACGCTCTCGTCATTGCGCTCGACGAATCGTGCCGCCGGCTGCACGCCAGATACGTCCGCGACCGCGCGCCCATCCAGACCATCATCGATCGCCTTCACGAGTCCCCCAGCGCGGTTTCGCGCGCGATCGTGCCGCCGGAGAGCCACACCGCCCTCGAGCGTCAAACCAAAGTGCGGCAGATGGGCCCGGAGCATCATGCGAGCGTCCGGCGAGCCAAATAGATGCCGGGTCCTTACGAGATTTATCTGATTCGACATGGTGTGGCCGAGGCGCGCGGCGACAGCTGGCCGGACGACACCAAGCGTCCGTTGACACGGGATGGCATCTCGCGCATGGAGAAGGCAGCGCGTGGACTCGCGCGCCTCGACATCGACTTCGACGTCATCCTGTCGAGTCCCCTCGTGCGCGCGCGGCAGACGGCGGACATTGTCTCGGCCCAGCTCGACGGTCATCCGCCCATCTTCAATACCGACGCGCTTGCCCCGGGCAGCGACCTCGGCGCGGTCGTCACGTCGCTCGAAAAGCATTCGCGGAAGAAGCGAATCGCGCTCGTCGGCCACGAGCCCGGTCTTGGCGAGCTGGTGGCCAGGCTCATCGGATCGCGCCACGCGATTGAGTTCAAGAAAGGCGCCGTCTGCCGGGTCGACCTCGACGAGATTCCTCCCGGCGGCCCGGGCGACCTGCGCTGGATGCTTCCGCCGAAGTTTCTCCGGGCGGTTCGAAAGTAGGTCGCGAACCGCCTTAAGCCCTGAGCCAATCCGGCTGCCACCGCTTCACGCGCAGCTTGATCTCCTTCGGCGAGCGAAGCCGCCCGTCGGAAATCTCGCGCACGAGCTCCGGAAGCTCTTCGTCTGCCGCGAACCTGAGGGCGACGAAGTGCGCGCGGCCAAGAGACGCGATTCGTCCCTGCATGTCGGGCGGCAACACCCGCATCAAGCGGAGCTGCATCTCGAGCCTGATGACACGGTCCTGTACGGTCACGGCCATCACGCGCGAGGACAGTCCCAGCGCGACAAGACCGAAGGCCACGATGGTCGACCAGACCGTGCTGGCGTTGGGAGTCACCCAGAGGTGCCAGACGCTGACGAGGAAGTTCCCGAACAGGATCGGCAGCGCGACGTAATGAAACAGAGGAAACACGCGGGTGTGGTTCTTGTAATTCTGTTCGCGATCGGCCATCGACATCCTCCCAGCTCAGCACTTTACAACCGCCAAGCTGCCGGAGGAAAGGGTCAATCGACGAACCGGTATCCCAGCCCGACGACCGTCTCAATCTGGCGCCCGGCTTCGCCAAGCTTGCCCCGAAGGCGGCCGACGTGCACGTCCACCGAACGGGTCTCCACCAGCCGTTCATATCCCCAGACGCGCTCGAGGAGCCGGTCTCGTGATACGACGCGATTCTTGTTCTGCACCAGGTATCGGAGGAGCTCGAATTCCCGTCGCGTCAGCCGAACGGGCTCTCCGTCGACCGTGATGGCGACGGCATCGAAGTCTGCCAGCAGGTGCTCGCCACGGTAGTTGGCCGGGCGGCGATCCTCGCCGTTCGTTCCGCGACGCAGCACCGCGCGGACGCGCGCCGACAGCTCGCGAAGGCTGAACGGCTTCGTGACGTAGTCGTCGGCGCCCTGGTCGAGGCCTGATACGCGATCGTCCTCGCTGGTCCGCGCCGTCAGCATGATGATCGGCACGCGGGGCACATCGGGCCGCGAGCGCAGAATCCGGCAGACTTCCACACCGCTCACCACCGGGAGGTTGAGGTCCAGAATGATGAGATCCGGCGGCCGGTCCGTTACCGCCTTGAGCGCAGCGTCACCGGATCCGACGATCTCGGCGTCGGCCTCTCCACCGCGCTCGAGCGTGTGCTTGATGAGCCCGGCGATGTCTTGCTCGTCTTCGACGATGAGGACACGATGTTTCGGCATCCCTGCATGTCAGGCTACCGGCTAGAAATTTCGCGGTTGTGTCCGAATTGTTAATTGTGGGTTACGAAACGACACCCGAGCAGATCGACTCTGTATGGACTATCCTCCACACTTGCGGCGCCACGATGATCATTGGTCCGATCCTCACCGCGCTCCAGCTGACGACGTTCACGCTCGGCTTTGATACGTCATGACCGCCGACCCGGAGGTAACCTGCCGCACCCTCAATGAGATGGTGATCCACCTGTCGGGAATCGTCTCTCTCGA
>DATKHR010000220.1:0-1808 GCA_035510155.1 Vicinamibacterales bacterium | reverse complement strand
GCCGATGCCCAATGATTTGGGACCCACCGTCCCGATAACAATCCAGTCGATCCGCTCGCGCGGTGTAATCGCGACATACCCAGGGTCCGGCTGAAGGGTGGCGTCTCCAACCGCCGAGCTTGAGATCTCCTGCGCGAGCGTGTTCGCTGCCCGACACGCGAGCAGGACCGCCACCGTCAGCATCACGGTCACCGCCCTCGCGACTCGAGATTCGTGTCTGGGGATTCGTCCTCTCACGCTGTGGCGGTGCAACCTTGGCGGATAGAGTTTATACTCGCTGAAGGGACTCATCGGGAGGCATGGCCGTGGCGAGGATAGTCAGAGGATTTGCGCTCGCCGTCGTAATGTTGGCGCTCGCGTTGAGCGAGCTCCTGGCGCAAACGCAAATCAAGCTGCCGAAGAACAACTTCACGCCGCAGCAGGACGTCGAAATCGGCAGGAAGGCTGCGGCCGAGGTTCGCAAGCAGTATCCGATCATCACCGACGAAGCGATCAGCCGGTATCTCAAGACGCTCGGCGATCGCCTCGTCGCCGTTGCGCCGCCCGAACTGAACCAGCCGGTTTATGAGTACTCGTTCACGCCGGTCAATCTGAAAGAGATCAACGCGTTTGCCCTCCCCGGCGGGCCGATGTTCGTCCAGCGCGGCATGTTCGAAGCGGCGGCGAGCGAAGGCGAGGTCGTCGGCGTGATGGCGCACGAGCTGTCGCACGTCCTCTTGCGGCATGGGACGGCCAACGCCACCAAGGCTCAGAACCCCTGGTTGCAGATTGGTCAATTGGCTGGCGCAATCGGCGGCGCGGTGGTCGGCGGCGCGGCGGGATCGGCGATCGCGGAAAGCAGCCAATTCGGGCTCGGGACCCTGATGCTTCGCTACAGCCGCGACTTCGAGAAACAGGCCGACCTGATGGGTTCGCAGCTGATGGCACGTGCGGGGTACGATCCCCGCGCGCTCGCGCACATGTTCGAAACGATCTCGGCCGAGGCGGGCGCCAACCGCGATCCGCAGTGGCTGAGCGATCACCCCGATCCTGGCAATCGGACGCAGTACATCACCAAAGAAGCGCAGTCGCTGACCCTCGGGCCAGCTCCGGATATGAGCGGCTTCACCGCCGTCAAGCCGAAGTTCGCGGCCCTTCCGCCGGCGAAGTCGACCGGGGAGCTCGCGAAGCGGGATACCGCACGTGATTCGCTCAGCGGAGGGAGCGGCGACGGGCCGCCGACTGTCGGCACACCAGGGCAAGGAGTGCAGGCCCCGTCAGCGCAGTACCGTGCGATCAGCGGTGGCGTCTTCCAGGCAAACATCCCGGCCAACTGGCGGACGCTGTCATCGAGCACCGCGATCAAAGTCGTTCCCGAGAACGGATACGGGCAACTCAACGGACAGACGGTCTTCACGCACGGCGTCGAGTTCGGCGTCGCTCGACCCGGCTCGCGCGATTTGTACGAGGCGACGACCATCTGGCTGAGAGCGGTTGCCCAGGACAACCCGAACTTGCGGACTGCGGGCGATCAGCAGCTGCTCAAAATGTCTCAGCGCAGCGCCCTCGCGACACCGCTCGTCAACGCGTCGCCGCTTGGAGGCGTCGAGCGCGTCACGGTCTACACAACGTTCCTGGTGAACGGGACACTCTTCTACTATCTGACCGTCTGTCCCGAGCAGGACCTCGATGCCTTGCAGCCGGCGTTCCGTCAGATCGGGCAGTCGATCCGGCTCACGGACGTTCGTTAGCACGCGGCCGGTAAGACCCCACGAACACTAACCGAACACGCCGTGGACGTACTGCTGCGTGTAGGCGTGCGCGGGCGC
>DATKHR010000219.1:0-10123 GCA_035510155.1 Vicinamibacterales bacterium | reverse complement strand
CCTCCACAATCCGCTCGGGCAAGGTGCCGATTGACCCGGCGCCGAGCGTGATCACGACATCTCCGGGACGCGCAGTATGTGCCACAGCCGTCACGACGTCTTCGAGTGCCGGCACGACCTCGATGGGACCGCGCACATCGCGCCGGATGGCCTGGACGAGCGTGCCGAGCGTGATCCCGGGAATCGGGTCCTCGCCGGCGGGATAGATGTCAGTCAGCACCACGTGGTCGGCCGGCGCGAGCGCCGGCCCAAACGCCGTCATCAGCTGCTCGGTTCGCGTAAACCGATGAGGCTGGAAGACCACGATGATTCGTCGGCGGTTCAGCGTGCGGGCAGCCGCGAGCACCGCCGCGATCTCAGTTGGATGATGCCCGTAGTCGTCAACGACGAGGATGCCGTTCGGCTCGCCGTGCACCTCGAAGCGGCGCTCCGCGCCGCGGAAGGCGCGAAGACCCTCGGCGACCCGCTCGAAGGGCAACCCGAGCTCCTGTCCGACCGCGATGGCCGCCAACGCGTTCTGCATATTGTGGCGACCGGGCACGTTCAGCATGAGCTGGCCCAGCGTGGCCAGGAGAGGGGCAGGGGGTGCCGGAAGGTCAGGAAAAGCAGGGGACGCAGCAGGCGCGGAGGGGGCCCGTTCGGGCCTGACGAGTGGGGCGTGGCGACGCTCGCGACGTTTGATCGTGGCGGTCACGCTCAACGGCATGAGCTGCACGTCGCTTGCCGTGATGTCGGCATTCGGTGAGTCCAAACCGTAGGTGATCACGCGCCGCGTCATGCGCGGCAGCACATCCGCGAGGTTCGGGTCGTCCACACACGCCACCACGGCGCCGTAGAACGGCACTTTGTTGGCGAAGTCGACGAACGCCTGCCTCAGGTCGTCGAAACTGCCGTAGTTCTCCAGATGCTCGTAGTCGACGTTCGTAATCACGGCAATCGTCGGAAAGAGCTTCAAGAACGACCGATCGCTCTCGTCGGCTTCCGCCACCATCAGCTCGCCGCGCCCGAGGCGGGCGTTGCTGCCAAACGCGCTCAATCGCCCGCCGATGACGGCCGTCGGGTCCAGGCCGGCGCGCTCGAGCACGAGCGCGATCATCGACGTCGTCGTGGTCTTGCCGTGCGCGCCCGCGACGGCAATCGCAAAGCGGAGACGCATCAGCTCCGCAAGCATCTCGGCGCGCGGAATGACCGGGATTTGCCTCCGGGTGGCCTCGACCACTTCCGGATTGGTCGGCCTTACCGCCGATGAGACGACGACGACGTCGGCGGTATCGCCATTGCCGATGTTCCTGGCGTCGTGCCCTATGCTCAAACGGATCCCCATGGCCGCGAGGCGATCGGTCACGACTGACCGCTTCTCATCCGAGCCGGTCACCATGTAGCCGAGATTGGCCAGCAGCTCAGCGATGCCGCTCATCCCGATACCGCCAATCCCGACGAAGTGGATGTGCCGCGTTCTGCCTAGCATCCTTGTAGCTTGGCCATCTCCAACACACGATTCACGATCGCCCGCGCGGCATCCGGTCGCGCCAGCCGCCGGGCGCTCGCTGCGATCCGACTTCGCTGAGCCGGATCACCCGCAAGCGCGAGAATTCGTCGCGCAAGGACCGAACCGGTCATATCGCCCTGCAGCAACATCTCGGCGGCGCCGACCGCTACGAGCGCTTCCGCGTTCCGCCGCTGGTGATCGTCGGTCGCGGTCGGCAACGGAATGAGAATCGCGGCCTTGCCGGCCGCCGCGATTTCCGCCAGCGTCGTCGCACCCGCCCGGCAGACGACTAGGTCCGCTTGTCCGAGCCTTGGTCCCATATCGAAGATGAACGGCTCGACGTCGGCCTGAAGCCCCGCCTGCCGATAGGCGGCGCGCACCATCTCCACATCTCGCTCTCCCGTCTGATGGGTGACACGAAGACGGGAATCGGCCGCCAGCTCCGCCGCTGCCTCCACCATGGCCACGTTGATCGCGTGCGCGCCCTGAGAGCCGCCAAAAATCAGAACCTGGACCTCATCTGGTCCTTGGTATGCGGTGCTTTGTTCTTGGTCCCTGGTCACTGGTCCCTGGTCCGCGGTGAAAAACTCCGGCCGGACCGGGTTCCCACTGACGAACGCCTTCGCTCCGAAAAACTTCCGCGTCGAGTCGAATGTCACCGCCGCTGCTTTCACAAAGGGCGCCACGAGGCGGTTGGTCAATCCCGGCACGGCGTTCTGCTCGAGCACCATCGTGGGCACACCGCGAAGCGCCGCCACGAGCACGACGGGACCTGAACTGTAGCCACCGACGCCAATCACGACATTCGGGCGGCGCGCCGACACGATCCGCCAGGCATCGATCAACCCGAGCGGGACCAGCGCCGCTCCTCGCGCGATCGCCGCGATCGACTTCCCTTTCAAGCCGCCGCTCCGAATGGTGTCCAGCTCGAAACCCTCTCGCGGCACGACGCGTGACTCGATGCCGCGCGCCGTTCCCGCGAACCACACCTGCGCGTCGGGCCGCTCGGCCTGCAGCTCGCGTGCCACTGCGATCCCCGGATAAAGATGCCCACCGGTCCCGCCACCGGCAATCACCACAGACAGCGGGTTCGACCTGCGCTCGACGGTCATGGTTCATTCCGGCCCGCTCGCTCATGCCTCTGTCGACGTCACATGCTGCGACACGTTCAGCAGGATGCCCATGCCGGCGAGGTTGATGAGCAGCGACGAACCGCCCGAGCTGACGAACGGCAACGGCAGGCCTTTGGTCGGCATCAGGCCGAGCACAACGCTGATGTTGATGAACGCCTGAACGGCGACCATCGTCGTCAGGCCGAGCGCGAGAAACGACCCGAAGGTGTCGGGCGCGCGCAGCGCCACGCGAATCCCGCGCCACGTCAGGACCGCGAAGCAGAGCAGCACGGCGGTCGCGCCAATCAGCCCGAGCTCCTCGGAGATGACCGAATAGATGAAATCGGTGTGCGGCTCCGGGAGGTAAAAAAGCTTCTGCACGCCGTTCATCAGCCCCTTGCCCCACATGCCGCCGGTTCCCACGGCAATGAGCGACTGAATCACTTGAAAGCCGTCACCGAGCGGGTCATCCCACGGGTGCAGAAACGCCAGCATTCGACGCCGGCGGTACGCGGTGCCCATCACGAGCAAGTAGACGGCCGGCAACGCGCATAACGCCGTGGCCGCGACGTAGCGATAGTCGACGCCCGCCGCGAACACCATCACCGACGCAATCAGGATCAGCGACATCGCGGTGCCGAAATCGGGCTCGAGCAGGATCAGCCCAACCAGGCACACCACGACGAACCCAATCGGCAGCAGGGCAAACTTCACGTCGCCGATGCGATTGATCCGGCGCTCCAGGATGGCCGCGATGAAGAAGATGGCCGCGAGCTTCGCCAGCTCGGAGGGTTGGACACCGATGGATCCGAGGCCAAACCACCGCCGCGCGTTGTTCACCGGCGGGCTGAACAGGACAAGGACCAGCGCCACGCTGACGACCCCCAGGCAGGTCCAGATGAACACCGGCTCGCGATAGGTGCGGTAGTCAATCCGCATCACCAGTGCCAGAATCGCCAGCCCCAGCACGGCCCAGAGGCTCTGCTTCACGAGGAAGGCCGAGCCTTTCCCGTACTTGTCCAGCGCCAGCGCGGCCGAGGCGCTGTAGACCATGACGATGCTGAGCCCGACGAGGAGGATCGTCGTCAGGAAGAGCACCCTGTCAGATTTGAGCTTTCGCGCCATGGGCTAAAGGTCCAGTTCGATTCGCCCGAAACATCCCGCGAGTTCACAACATTCCACACGGCCCCCTACGCGGGGGTAGGATCGCCATGAGCGGTCAACAGTCATCAGTCGGCCGGGGTAGAGGCACCAGCTTCCCAAACCGGGGCAGTTTGGGTTCCCAGCAGCCGATCCCCCACCGCGCAACCGACTGACGACTGTTCACCACTCATTTGGTCCTTCGGCCTAAGTGCCTGGTTCTTGGTCCTTGGTCCCTGCCAGCCGTGCAACCTGCTCCTTGAACGCGCGGCCACGTTCTGCGTAGTCCGTAAACATGTCGAAGCTTGCGCAGGCTGGCGCCAACAGCACGACGCCCGACGGCTTTGCAATCGCGTAGGCGCGATCGACGGCGTCTTTCAGCGTGGCGGCCTCCTCGACCTCAACCGCGCCGTCGAGCGCCTCGCGCACGAGGGGCCTCGCTTCGCCGATGGCCACGACGGCCTTTGCCCGTGACTGAAGCGGCCGGCGCAGCTGTCTCAAGTCGCCACCCTTGAAGCGGCCGCCGATGATTGGCACGAGGCCGCTGTCGAAGCTCTCGATCGAGCGGAGGGCCGACTCGACATTAGTGGCCTTCGAGTCGTTCACGAACCGCACGCCGTGAATTTCACCGACCAGCTCCATCGCATGCTCGAGACCTCGAAACGAGTCGACGGCCGCGGTCATCGCCGCGGGCGCCGCGCCGGCAATCGCGCCAACGGTGGCAGCCGCCATCACGTCATCGACCAGGTGCGGGCCGAGCAAATGGATAGCGCTCAAGGGAACGAGTCGAGTGGACACGTCCTGATTCGCATGACGGTCTACGATCCAGCCGTTCTCGATGACCGTGCCGTCTTGACGATGAGTGCGACGAGCAAAAAAGCGCGTCGCCGCCTTGGCGCGCGCGCGCCGCACCATCTCGAGGACTGACGGGTCGTCTGCGTTCACGACCGCCCAGTCGCCGACCTGCTGGTTCTCGAAGATCCGAGCCTTGGCCGCTCCGTACGCCTCGACGGTCGGGTGACGATCGAGGTGATCCGGTGAAAAGTTCAACACCACGGCGATCCATGGGTGGAACGTGTCGATCTGCTCGAGCTGAAAGCTGCTCGTCTCGACGACGTGGAGCGTGTCAGGCGTGGACGCGGTGACCTGCGCGCTCAACGGCAGCCCGATGTTGCCCCCGACGGTCACCTTGAAGCCCGCGGTCTCCAGAATGCGTCCGGTCAGCGCCGTGGTCGTTGACTTGCCCTTCGTGCCGGTAATGGCGATGACGCGTCCGCGCAGCCACCTGGAGGCAAGCTCGATCTCAGCTATCACCGGCACGCCCTGAGCGCGGGCGGCGGCGATCACCGGCTGCTCCGGCGGGACTCCAGGACTCAAGACGATCAGGTCGGCGCCCGTAAACGTCGCAGCGCGATGGCCACCGAGCTCGAGCTGGACACCAAGCGCACGAAGGGGCTCGGCCGCAGGCACGTCCGCGCGGGTTTCAGACAACGTGACACGCGCGCCGCGCCGCGCGAGCAGCTCCGCGGCCGCCATGCCGCTTCGCGCCGCGCCGGCGACGGTCACGCGTTTGTCAGTCACATCGAACGTCATCACACTCGGTACTCATCCCCCTTCAATTCAACGGAGCTTCAGCGTCGCGAGCGAGAACAACGCGAAAATGATCGCGACAATCACAAACCGCGTAATCACCTTGGGCTCGCTCCATCCGATCAACTCGAAGTGATGATGGAGCGGCGCCATGCGAAAGAGCCGTTTGCCCCCCGTGGTTTTGAAGTAGCCGACCTGCAGAATCACCGACAGAGCTTCGAGCACGAAAATGCCGCCAACGATCGGCAGCAGCAACTCCTGCTTGATGAGAATCGCGATGATGCCGAGCGCCGCGCCCAGCGCCAGCGATCCGACGTCGCCCATGAAAATGTCGGCCGGATACGAGTTGAACCAGAGGAAACCAAGCGACGCGCCCACGAGGGCCCCGCCGAACACGGTCAGCTCGGCGGCCGGGGTAAAGCGCACGAGGAGCAGATAATCGGCAAACACGCGGTGCCCCGTGACGTACGCGAGCGCCGTATACGCCGCGGCCGCAATGGCGAACACGCTGATCGCCAGGCCGTCGAGGCCGTCGGTCAGATTGACCGCGTTCGAGCAGGCGACGAGCACGAACGTCGCGAAGAGCACGTAGCCCCACCCCAGATCGGGGATCAGCCGCTTGAAAAACGGAAAGATCAGCCGCGTGCTGTACAGACTGCTGTGGGCGAGCATGAGCAACACGACGCCAACCGCTACGCCGATGAGGAGTTGATTGCCCATCTTGTAGCGCGGCAACAGCCCGTGGTGCGATCGTCGGACGATCTTCAGATAGTCGTCCGCGAACCCGATCACCCCGTATCCCGCAGTGGTCAGTACGGCAATCCAGACGTAGACATTCGTGAGATCGGCCCATAAGAGCGTCGGCACGAGCGATGCCGTCAAAATCAGCAGCCCGCCCATCGTCGGCGTCCCCGCTTTGGGCCGATGCGTCTGCGGCCCTTCCTGGCGGATGACCTGCCCGATCTGAAACTCCCGCAGCGTGCGCACCATCCACGGCCCCAGCGCCAGGCTGATGGCCAGCGCCGACAGGCTCGCAGCCGCCGTACGGAACGTGATGTAGCGCGTCACGTTCAACGCGGAGATCTGCGTGTGAAACGGATAGAGCAAATGGAAGAGCATCAGCCACGTTCCGCCTTCAGCCGCTCCACGACCCGATCCGTCTTCACCCCGCGCGATCCCTTGACGAGGACGAGATCGCCTCGCTCGACGCCTGCGACGATCGAGGCTGCCGCATTTTCGATCGTCCGAAAATACCGAACCGCCTCGCGCGGCATTCCTGCCGCAACGGCAGCCTCCGCCATCGCGCCGGCGGCATCGCCTCCGACGACGAAGAGCAGGTCAATCCGGTTGCGCGCCGCGGCCCGGCCCACGTCTTCATGGAGGCGGCGCGCGTGATCGCCAAGCTCCAGCATCTCGCCCAGCACGGCCACTCTCCGGGTCGCTTCGGTGCGGGCGAGGATCTCGAGCGCCTGCTTCATCGCGCTCGGGTTCGCGTTGTAGCTGTCGTCGACAATCGTCATGCCGCTCGACAACCTGACAATCTCGCCGCGATGTGTCGCGGGCGACACCCTGGCGACCCGATCGGCGATCGCGGTCAGCGGGATGCCGAACTCCAATGCGATCGCGGCGGCGGCAAGCACGTTCGACAAATTCGCGCGTCCTACCAAGGGGACGGCCATCTGAACGGTCTTCTCCGACGCAGTCACATGCGCCGTCGTTCCGTCGATGCCGCGGTCGACGACTTCTGTCGCCCTCACGTCCGCGTCGCGATCGATGCCGAAGGTCACAATGCGGCCGGGGAAGGACGTCGCGCGCAGCCTTGCCGCAATCCGGTCGTCGTCCGCGTTGGCGACCAGAGCCGTCGACGGCGTGGCGCGTTCGAGGATCTCCGCCTTCGCGTCGGCGATCGCGTCGACAGAGCTGAAGAATCCGAGGTGCGCGTCGCCGACGTTCGTCCAGACGCGGACATCTGGCTCGGCAATCCGGACCAGCGTGCTGATCTCGCCTGCGTGATTCATGCCCAGCTCGACGACCGCGACCTCCGGCCGCAGCCGGAGCTCGATCAGCGACAGCGGGAGCCCGATGTGATTGTTCAAGTTGCCCCGGTTGCGGATCACCCGATACCGCAGCGCGAGCAACTCGGCAGCCACTTCCTTCGTCGTGGTCTTGCCGGCGCTGCCGGTGATCGCGATCACTTTGGCGCCCGACTTTCGCCGGATCGTGCGTGCCAACGCTTGCAGGGCCACGATCGTGTCCTCGGCTTCAATCACCACAGGCGCCGACGGCCGCTCGGCCACACCGAACGGCGGCGTCGTGAAGCGGCCTCGAGGCACGACGACTCCCGCGGCCCCCTTCTCGATGGCCGCGGCCGCGAACTCGGCGCCATCGAAGCGCTCGCCCCGAATCGCGACAAAGAGCTCGCCCGGCGCCACCGTCCGCGTATCGATGGACACCCCGCTGAACTCGCGATCAGATGCGCCCGCAGTCAGCCGCGCGCCAGCTTCGCCCATCGCCTGCACGACCCACTCGGCGGTCAGCCTGAGCTCGGGATTCGTGATTCGGGATGTGGGATTCGTAGGCGTCACACTGTCACGCTGCTTCACTGTCACGCTGGTACGCTGCAACGGTTTCACAGCACGCCTGAGTTCGTGCGGCGTTTCGCCAGAGCCTCACGAGCGACGGCCACGTCATCGAACGGCAGGATGCGATCGCCTATCACCTGATACTTCTCGTGGCCCTTGCCGGCGATCAGGACGAGATCTCCAGAACGCGCCAGCTCGATCGCTTTCGAAATCGCGTCGCGGCGATCGACAATCGTCAGTTGAGTCGGACTGCTTGTACGGACGTCGCCGCGATCGGATCGGCCTGAGCCAGGCGCCGGACGCCGCGTGTCCGGCGTAATGCCTCGTTGAATCTCCTCGATGATGCGCATCGGGTCCTCGCTTCGCGGGTTGTCCGACGTGATCACGACGACATCGCTCAGCCGTCCCGCAACCGCCCCCATCAGAGGCCGCTTCGTCCGGTCCCGATCGCCTCCGCAGCCAAACACCGTGATCAATCGCCCTGGCGTCAGGGGCCGCGCTGTCTCGAGCAGATTCCGGAGCGCGTCGTCGGTGTGGGCGTAATCGACGACAACGGTGACTTCATTCACTTTCACGTCCGCCGTCCCCACACCTGTTGGTTTCGACACCAGTTGGAACCGCCCGGGCACGCCGTCGAGCTGCTTGATCCCCCTTTCGATGGCGTCGAACGAGAGATCGAGCGCGGTCGCTGTCGCGACGGCTGCAAGAATGTTGTAGACGTTCGGGCGCCCGACGAGCTTGGAAGTCACGCGCAGCGTGCCCCGCGGCGTTCGAACGTCGAACTGAAGGCCGTCGAGCGAGAACGACAGCGGACCGGGCGTGATGTCTGCTTTGCGACCGATCGCGTAGGTGACCGCGCGGCTGCCAGCTTCCGCGAGCGCGACGCCGCGGGGATCGTCGACGTTCAAGAGGCTCGGCGCACCTGGGGGGAGCATGTCGAACAGCCGACGCTTGGCCTTGAAGTAGGCCTCCATATCTGCGTGAAAGTCGAGGTGATCGCGGGTCAGGTTCGTGAATACCGCGGCAGCAAACGTCATCCCGTCGACACGTCGCAACGAGAGCGCATGCGACGACACTTCCATCGCGCACGCGCCGCACTTCTTTTCCACCATCTCGCGGAGCAGCGCCTGCAGTTCCGGCGCCTCTGGCGTCGTGCGCACGGCATCGCGCGTGTTTTTGCTTCCTTCCAGCGCTCCCGCCTGCCCGACGTCTGCGGGTCCGGTTCGATACGCCACCGTCCCCAAGAGACCGCAGCGGACTCCGGCGGCCTCGAAAATGGAGGCAATCAGGTATGCGGTCGTTGTCTTTCCGTTCGTGCCCGTGATGCCAACGACGCGCATTTCGCGGCTGGGATCGCGATAAAAGGCGTTCGCCAGAAGCGCGAGCGCCAGGCGCGCGTTCTTCACAACAATCCAAGGGATGTCCATCCCTTTCTGCGCCGGTTGTTCGGCTACGATGACGGCGGCGGCGCGCGCGATCGCCTCACGCGCAAACGAAGTGCCGTCCGCGTGCTGGCCTCGCAGCGCGACGAAGACCTCGCCGGGAGCGACCGCGCGCGAGTCGTACGCTATTCCAGCGATCACGCGGTCCAACGCTGGACCCTCTCCGACGATGAGGCCGCGGTTGCGCAGCGCCCCGCTGAGCTCGGTCCACGTCATTGGCGCGAGCGTTCCCGTCATGGCCGCGACCCCTGAGGAAACTCCGGAGGATGGGCCCACCGTTCGAGCAGCAGACGGCACACGCCCCCGTGGTCGATCGGTTCACCAGGCGCCGGCATTTGCGAGGCGACGATGCCGTCTCCTGAGACGTGTGCGTTGATTCCGAGCTTGAACAGCGTGCGGACCGCGTCGCGTGCACCCATGCCGCGCACGTCCGGGACGGTCCCAGCGTCAACGACGAGCGTGACGAACTGCGGCGTCGTAAGACTGATCGCGGACGACGGTAGCGTCGTGGAGGCACCTGGAAGTCGGGTCGAAGGGGTGGTCGACGCGTCCGTCAAGCGGGCTTCAGCTTGTGGCGCCGGCACATCGCGACTGTCAGTGTCCTGTTGCCGCGCAACGAGAACCGGCGGCGCGGGATTCACGTTAGGCGCGACGCCCAGGTAGCGCAAGGAGGCTTCCCCGATGCGCTGGAAAATCGGCGCGGCCACGGCTCCACCGTGATCGCCGTTGGGCCCCTTGGGCGAGTCGATCACGACGACGATGGCGAGC
>DATKHR010000218.1:0-41872 GCA_035510155.1 Vicinamibacterales bacterium | reverse complement strand
GCGCGAGCGAAACGCTCGATCTGCCGCGAAGCGCTCCACTCGACCCGCCGACGCAAGGGCCGGCGCGCCGGCCCGGGACCAGCGCAAAAGAGACGGTCGATCTGTCATCGTTCTACAGCATCGATGGGGCGCTCGGAGACTCCGATAACAACCTGATTCCAGACCGCGTTGACGCACTGGTCAGCGCCGAGGGCGCCGGTGTGGAAGGCGTCATCGATCTCGCGGCACGCCTCGGTCTGGAATCGACCGGGGTCGCGCTTCCGATCACGAAACCCGCGAAAGCGATCACGGAGCCCGAGAGCGAGCCGATGCTCGTGCTGGTCGGCGAGTCTCATCCAATCGTCGATCAGCTGATCAAGGGCGGCAAATGGGAACGGCCGCCGCTCGCGCCAGGCGAAGGGCTGATTCAGGTCGTCAAGAAGGCGTTTGGTGAAAAGAGCGCGGTCATTGTCACGGGCGGCGACGCCGCCGGCGTCAACCGGGCTCTCGAGCAGCTGGCGCAACGGCTTCCGCACATCTGGTCGCGCGGCAAGGACCGCACGACACTGGACGACGTCGAAGAAGACGTCAGAAGGTTCGTAGCGGGGCGGTCGCCGGCCGGGCAGGCCGCGACGAGCCTGTACAAGCTCGACAAGATCGCGGCGCAGCTCGAAGGCAAGGAGCTGGCCTCGGCGCGTGTCCGGGTGTTCGTCGAGAAAGCCCCGGACGAGCTGAGCGGGTTTTTGAGGCGTGAGGCCGCGACGAAGATCAAGGCGGGAGCCGTCGATGTCGACGTTCAGAGCCTGGACGTTCAGAAGGGGCGGCCGATCATCAACGACGAATTCAACATTCCATCGGAGGTCGAAGATTTCTGGGCCAGGCTTCACACGCGCGTCATCCCAGCCATCAAGAAACGGGCCGGCGTTGTCATCGAAGCACGTTTGAGCGAGCCGCCTGAAACGCGCCAGTTTCTCGAGCAACAGGCCCGTGCGGAGATCGTCAAGGCGGGTGCGGACGAAAGGGCCACGTCGGTCACGATTCTTTCGGCGTACAAGCAGGGGTATAGCTGGCTCTACGATGTGATACGACCTGCCATCACCGGGAAGGGCGCCGACTCCATCACAATCAGGTTCGCGGAGATCGGTCCGCCGGCGGGGTGGAAACAGCAGGGCATGTACGTCCCGACCCGCTGGCTTCTCGAGCTTTATCCGATCGACGAGATCCTCTCGAAGGAGCTGAACCTCGATCTGAAGAAGATCCGCTTCGAGATGGCGCCCATCGGTTCACCGGCGTACGAAGTGGTGGTGAAAAACCGCGACGGGGGCGAGTTGCTGCGCCGCACGTTCGATCCGGCGTTCGTCGAGCGGGCGTTCTTCGATCGCTTTCCCGACTACGAGCGCGTGCGAGTCACTACGGGATGGCTGAAGGCCGCAGTTTCCGGGAAAGTCGTTGTGGACGAGCGGATTGCGACGGATCCTGAGCGGTTCTGGGATCACTTTCAGGCCAGGACCCTGCCCGCGCTCTACGATCACATCATGGCGCTCGGCAATGGCAAGCCGCGCGCCGAGGACGCCCCATTTTTCGGCGAGCTCACTGTGGATTTGACGTTGAGCGAGCCCGATTATCGCCTGCCTGTCGATCAAGAGCTCATCTCATCCATGGAAGCGATTCACGAAGAGCTGTACTTCAACACCTTGCATTTCTTCGACGTGATGGGCCGCTTCACGCGCGGCGCGGGGCTTACGTATCCGGGACGGATCATCCCGCGCATGCACGCCAAGGCGGATGGCAAGGCGGGCCACGCGAAAATCACGGTCACAGGCTTCGACGCGCCCCGGTCGTCCGTTGTCGTTGACTACGTCGAGCAGAACGGCCGCCGCGGGGAAGCCCGCCTCGACGTGCCGAAGATCACCGTCGATCGCCCGCAGGCACTCGCCGCGCTCGTGCGAGAGGGCAAGGAAGGCATCGAACGGCTGGACGTTCGCATCAAGGTCGACACTGCCCGCGACGAGCGGGAGGCGCTCGTCAGACGCGCGGCGGAGGAGCGTGTCGATCGAACGGTGATTTCGGCGGAGCAGGCCCAGGCCGCGCTCAGGAACCTTGTCCGGCTCCGCGCTGCGGGGCTCTATCGCGACGCGCTGGCCTATCACGATCTTGGCGAGCTTCGCATCGCAATGGGTGTGGAGCATGTCGCCAAGCCGGACGATGTCTTCCTCGCGCTCGATCCGAATGGTTCGCCGGCGCCGTGGCCGAACATCGCAAAGTACGACAGTGGACCGGCGAACGCGCCCGGCGGGATGACCCAATGGGACACGCCCATTGCGCCGTCCGAAGCGTACGCAGTGCTCGCGAAGATGGCCGCTTTCAAGGAAGCGACGGTCTACAAAGTCGGCGAGAGCTATCTCGGCAAGGACGTCTGGGCGATGGACCTGATGCCGCCGGTGACCGCCACCCACTGGTCGCAGGCCAAGCAGACGACGATGAAGCCGACGGTGGTCTACTCTGCGCGGCAACACGCGAACGAGGTGTCGTCCACCAGCCATGTGCTGAGGCTGGCTGAGCTGCTGCTGACTGACCCCGCGTACCGCGAGAAGTTGAACAAAGTGAACGTCGTCGTGCATCCAATCACGAATCCGGACGGCGCCGAGCTCGCCTACGAGCTTCAGAAGGCCAACCCCAATTACATGCTCCACGCAGGCTACCTGGGGGCGCTCGGCGTGGACGTCACAACCGCTCAGTGGGACCCCGATCCGATTTATCCGGAAAGCGGCATCCGTCCGAAGATCTGGCGCACGTGGTTGCCCGACATCTTCCTGAATCCACATGGGTATCCGACGCACGAGTGGGTACAGCTTTTCTCGGAATACGCGGCCTGGGTCCGGACGCGCGCGGTCGAGACCCGCGACTACTGGACGATGAGGGGCTGGTGGATGCCGGGGTTCGCGTGGCTCGACGATTCGCGCTACCCGCGGCACAAGGATGAGCAGATGAAGCTGCTCGGGATGATCACGGACTACGCGAAGGCGGAGAAAGGGACGGTCGAGCTGAACGAGCGCGCGTACGATCGGTACAAGCGCTACAGCTTCGACTTCGATCAGAAGAACTTCAAGCTCGATTTCACGAACGGCGTGCTGATCTACAAAGCGATCAAAGGCGCGCGCGCGGACCCTCGGGCCACAGACTTCATGGCGCGCAACCCCAACGTCACGATTTGGGACGGCAGCACCGAGGCGCCGGATGAAACCGCCCGTGGCGACTGGATGAAGCTCGTGGCGACCGCGGGACTGCAGTGGGACAAGGCTGTCCTCGACTACCTCGTTCAGGGGCACCATGAGGTGGAGCGCAAGATGGAGCCGTTCTGGCGGGGGGTCAGCTTGACCGTCAATCGTCCGCGTCCGCCGAAGCCGCCGAGAAGCGAGGGCGAGAAGAAGACGTCGACCGAGCAGGTCAGGTAGGGTATGAGGGTCGACATCAACTCGGATGTTGGCGAGTCGTTCGGCGCCTACAGCATCGGCCATGACACCGGCCTGATGAAGTCGATTACGTCCGCCAACATCGCGGCGGGTTTCCACGCCGGCGACCCCTCGGTCCTGCGCGCCACGATCCGGACGGCCAAAGCGCACGGCGTCGCTGTCGGGGCGCACCCGGGCTTCCCGGACCTGGTCGGCTTTGGCCGCAGGGAGCTGAACGTCACGGCCAGGGAAGCCGAAGACCTCGTGCTCTATCAGGTGGCCGCTGTGGCCGGCGTGGCGTCAGCCGAGGGCATGAGGATCCAGCACGTCAAGCCGCACGGCGCGCTGTTCAACATGGCCGTGAGGAACGCCGAGCTGGCCGCCGCGATCGCCCGCGCCGTTGCGGCGTTCGACCCCATGCTCCTGCTGTTTGGTCTGCCCGGGTCTGAGATTCTGAAAGCAGGCCGCTCCGAAGGGCTTCGGGTCGCTGCCGAGGTGTTTGCCGACCGCGCGTATGAGCCCGATGGCTCCCTCGCATCCCGCCGCAAGCCGGGATCGGTGATACACGACCCCGAAATGGTCGTCGAGCGCGCCGTCCGCATGGTGAAAGACCACACCGTCGTGGCGATTGATGGCTCGGTCGTCCCGCTCCAGGCCGACACGATTTGTGTCCACGGCGATACACCCGGTTCCGACGATCTCGCTGCGAGCATTCGCGCGGGCCTGGAGCGTGCGGGCATTACCGTGAAGCCTGTAGGCCTCCCGTGACGATCCCGGCGCAGCCGGCATTGCGCCGTCCACCGTCAGCCGTCAGCCGTGAAGGCGAAGGTCTATTCGGCTGGTGGCGCGAGGCGGATACCCGCGCTCGTCACGCCTTCGTCGCCGCTTCGTTTGGCTGGATGCTGGATTCGTTCGACGTCATGCTGTACTCGATGGTCCTCGCCGCGCTCATCGAGGACCCAGGCTTGCGCCTTTCGCTCACCGTCGCCGGCATTCTCAACTCGATCACGCTCGTCGCCGCGGCGGGCGGCGGTATCGCGTTTGGCGTCGTCGCCGATCGATTGGGCCGGAAGCGGGCGCTCATGGCGGCTGTCCTCATCTATTCCATCTTCACGGCCGCGTGCGGATTCGCCCAGTCGGTCATCGAGCTGGCGGTCTTCCGCGTGGCGCTCGGCCTCGGCATGGGTGGAGAGTGGGCGACCGGCGCCGCGCTGGTGTCGGAGTCGTTCCCGGCAAGGCACCGCGGCAAGGCGCTCGCCTTCGTCCAGAGTTCATGGGCCATTGGCTACGGTCTCGCCGCGCTCGTCAACCTGATCGTCATGCCGCTCTGGGGCTGGCGCGGCGTGTTCTTTGTCGGCGTGGTGCCGGCCCTCTTCACCTTCTGGATTGCGCGTCGCGTCGAGGAGCCGGAAATCTGGCACGGCACGTCGTCCGCCGATCGCGGTCGAATTGGCGCGTTGTTCGCGCCGCACATCGCGAGGATCACGATCTTCATCACAGTGATGAATGCCTGCACGCTCTTCGGCTGGTGGGGGCTCAACAGCTGGGTCCCTGCCTATTTGCAGCTGTCGCCCGACTATCACGGCATCGGGCTTTCTTCCTCGACGATGTCGTGGTTCGTGATTGCGATGCAGGGGGGAATGTGGCTGGGTTACGTGAGCTTCGGATTCATCGCGGACGCGATCGGGCGCAAGCGGACATACGTGATGTTCGTGCTCGCCGCGAGCGTCCTGTTGCCCCTGTACGGCTACTTGCGCGAGCCTTTGATTCTGCTCGCCCTCGGCCCGCTGGTCGCGTTCTTCGGCACGGGCTATTACAGCGGCTTCGGGGCCGTCGTCGCCGAGTTGTACCCGACCTCGGTCCGCGCGACGGCGGCCGGTGTCTGCTACAACACCGGCCGTATCGCGAGCGCCGTCGCGCCGTACGTCGTCGGCTCGCTGGCCGCGACGCGCGGCTTCGGCGTGGCGTTTGGCGTGGCCGGGGCGGCGTTCTTGCTCGCGGCGATCGCGTGGGTCGGCATTCCTGACACGGGCAACCGGCAGCTCAATTAGGTCGGGTAGCTCGAGTGGGTCGGGTAGGTCAGGTAGGTCGCGTGGGTCGGGTAGGTCACGTGGGTTCGTCGCGGAGGGCCCGGCGCAGGACCTTGCCCACCATGGTCTTGGGCAGCTCCGTCCGGAAGTCGATTCTCGAGGGCACCTTGAACGGCGCCAAGCGCTCGCGACAGTAGTCGCGGAGCTCCTGCTCGCTGGCCTGCTGACCCGCGCGGAGCACGACCCACGCTTTCACAATCTCGCCTTTGACGGGGTCTCGGGCGCCCGCGACGCCGACCTCCGCCACCGCGGGGTGCGTCGCCAGCGTTTCTTCGATCTCGCGCGGCCACACCTGAAAGCCGCCGCCAGGCTTGATCAGGTCCTTCTTCCGGTCGACGATGAACACGTAGCCGTCTTCGTCGAGATAGCCCAGATCCCCGGTGTGCAGCCACAGACGAGAGCTATCGTTGCCAATGTCGTTATTAAAGCCGGGATGACGGCGGAGCATGTGAGCCGTTTCGTCCGGCTGGTTCCAATAACTGGACATTAGCTGCGGCGCGGCGAAGACGATCTCGCCGACCTCGTGCGTGGGGAGGAGCCTGGTTCCCTCGTCGGGATCCACGATGCGGACGTGGACGTCGGGAAGGGGCATGCCGACCGAGCCCAATTTGTTCTCTCCCCGAGCAGGGTTCATGCATACCGCCATCATCGCTTCCGTCAACGAGTATCCCTCGACGATCCGCCCGCCGGTGATGGCTTCGAACCGCTGCTTGGTGTCCGCGAGGAGCGGCGCCGCCCCTGAGACGCAGACGCGGATCGACTTGAAGTTCACTCTGCCCTTGCTCACGGCCGGCTGATTGAGCAGCGCGATGTACATCGTTGGAACGCCGACGAAGAACCCGGGTTTCACCTTGCGCAGCGTCGCGAGCAGGTCGGGAATGTCGCGCGGGTTCGGCACGAGCGCAATCGGCAGTCGCGAGATAAACGCCAGCGGCTGGATGCCGACGTTGCTGTAGACGTGAAAAAGCGGCAGCGCCGCGAACACCGGGCGTGTCTCTCCCTCGATGATCGGGCGCAGCCACGCCATGATCTGCAGTCCGGCCATCGTGTAGGCGCCGTGTGTGCCGAGCACACCCTTCGGGATGCCAGTCGTCCCGCCGCTCATGAGCAGGACCGCGGGATCGCTCAACGCCGGCCGCACACGCTCGGGCCGTTTGCCTTTGTTGACCAGGAGCAAGTGGGCGAAATCGTGATCGCCAGGTCGCAGCGACACACGATCGCCCTCCCGCGTTTCCCGGGCGAGCGTGAACAGGGCCTTCAGAACCGGTGGAAAGAACTCCTTGATGTTGGTCGCGATGACCCGCCGGAGGGCTGTTCGGGGCTGGATGTTCTTGATGCGTTGATAGAACCGCGTCAGCGTCACGACGGTTTCGATACCCTGGTTGCTCAGGGAATCCTCCAGGTCGTGATCCGTGTAGGTGGGGTTGATCGGCGCGACGATGGCGCCAACCTTCCACGCGCCGAATTGGGCGATGACGAACTGCGGGCAATTCGGCAACACGAGCCCGACCCGGTCGCCGGGTCTGACGCCGAGCGCCCCGAATGCCGCGGCGCACGTGTCGCTCAACCGATCGAGATCGGCGAACGACACCGTCGTTCCCTTGAACAGGAGCGCGGGGGCATCCGGCCGCTCGCGAGCCGCGTCGGCCAGGTAGTCGGTGAGCGTATGGTCAGGATAGGGCGCCAGCGTTGACGGGACGCCTGGGTCGTAATGCGCCAGCCACGGCGCTGGCCCCTCCACCTACCGAGAGCTTTCCTTTATGCGAAACGATCCGTCGTCGAGCCGCTGCCGGTAGACGCCGTGGCAACTGGCGCACTGCTGCCCGAGCGGAGCCGCGGCTGCCTTGATGTCGTCCCACTTGCCGGCTGTCGCCGCTGCCGTAATGACGTCGGCGTTCTTCCTCGCCTCGGTTGCGAAGCCGACGGCGTCAGCTTTGCCTTTGGTCTTCCAGAACGTTTCAGTCTGTGCGAAAGCCTTTGAGAGGATCACGGCCTGATCCTTGACGGCCGAGCCGTCCATCTTGTCGATGGCGCTCCGCAGCGCCGTGTTGGCAGGGCCGACCTGACGCATCACCTTCTGATACGCTTCTTCCTCCGCGGTCAGCGGTGGCGGGGCGACCTTCGCGATATCGATGCCGGTCGAATTGACCACAACGGCCGTGGCCACAACGGCAGGCTTTCCCTTGTATTTGGCGATGACGTCCGGGGAGAGGTCGACGGAGTAGTTCTTCGTCTTTTTCTTGATTTCCTCAGGGTCGAACTTCACCAGCTCGCCGAGAACCGTGACGTACGAGCCGTGCTCGACCGTCCCGGTCATCGTCGGTGCAACGATCAGGATGTCCTTCCCACCTGACCCACCTATCCCGCTCGACCCGCCTGTCCCACCCGACCCGTGTTGATCGACTGAGAACGTCGACTTCGTCAGCGGCTCCCCCACCGCTGCGGTGAGGCTGATGTACTCACCGAGGTACGGATCCGGGTTGGCAATGATCGTGTTGGCCGCGACTGGCACGATCGGTTTTGCCGGGGTCGCACTGGTGTTTCCGCCGCCGCCCGGTCGCGCCGGCTGCGTCTGCGGCGCTCCTCCGCTTTCCTGCTTGGGCGGTTGTGACGTTGGTTGCGGTTCTTGCCGGGGCGGCTGTTGGGCCGCAGACAAGCTGAGAGCGAAGACAAAAACGAAGAATAAGAACAGCCGACCGGTCGCCGCTATGAGTCGGCGCATGAGAATCCCCCTCTGATTCAATCAGAAGGGAATTATATGCCTGCCGCAGGCGCGAGGAGCATCACCAGCAGCGCTTTCTGCGTGTGCAGGCGGTTTTCGGCTTGATCGAACACGACCGACGCGTCCGACTCGAACACCTCGGCTGTCACCTCTTCGCCCCGATGAGCGGGCAAGCAATGCATGAAGACCGCGCCCGGCTTGGCGAGTGTCATCAAGTCCTCGTTGACCTGGTACGGCGCGAACGCCTCTCGCCGCGCTTCGGCCTCCGCTTCCTGGCCCATCGATGTCCACGCATCGGTATAGACCGCGTCGGCGCCGGCAACCGCGTCGGCCGAGTCGCTGAACAGTCTGAGCCGCGCGCCGTGCCGCGCCCGGCTCGTTGCCTCCTGGACCACCGAGTGCGGCAACTGATGGGACTCGGGGCTCGCCACATGCACGTGCACGCCGAGCATCGCGCCCGCGTGCGCGAGCGATCGGGCGACGTTGTTGCCGTCTCCGACGTACGCAATCGTCCGCCCCTTCAATGTCCCGAACCGCTCTTCCAAGGTCAGAAAGTCGGCGATCGCCTGACATGGGTGCTCATCGTCGGTCAGGGCGTTGATCACGTGCAGGCGGCTGGCAGCGGCCGCGAACTCTTCGAGCACCCTCTGTGAGAACGTCCGAATGATGACCGCGTCGACCCACCGCTCCAGATTGCGCGCGACGTCAGCGATCGGCTCGCGCCGGCCGAGCGTCACGTCCGCCGGCAGGGAGACCACGTCCCCGCCCAGCTCGCGAGTGGCGATCTCGAAGGTCGTAAATGTCCTGAGCGACGGCTTGTCGAACAGGAGCGCCACATGGCGGCCGTTGAGGACCTGTGCGGTCGGCGCGAGCCTTCCGAGCGAGCGATCGGCCTTCAAGTGCGCAGCGAGGCGGAGGCACCGCTCGAGGTCGGCTGCATCGAAGTTCAGCACCGACAGGAAGTCTCTGTGCGTCGATGTAATGTCGGTCACGATTCCTCCACCCTCGCGGCGGCGAAGTGAGGCACAGGTATCAGGTCCGATAGTCCGCATTGATGCGCACGTACTCGGCGCTCAGGTCGCAGGTCCAGACCGTGGCCGATGCCTCGCCCGCGCCGAGACTGACGCCAACCGCGATGTCCTTGCCCCTGAGATACTCGGCGGCGCGTGGCGCATTCTCATCGTGCGGCTGTCCGTTCTCGAACAGGGTAATCGTCCCGATGCTGACGGCCGCTCGCTCGAGCTCGAACGCGACATCGGCGCGCCCCGCGACGGCAATCAGCCGCCCCCAATTGGGGTCGCCGCCGTGGATCGCGGTCTTGACGAGCAGCGAGTTCGCGATCGCTTTTGCGCACTTTTTCGCTTCCCTGGACGAGGCCGCGCCCGTGACATTGACGGTGATGAGCTTGGTCGCCCCCTCGCCGCCGCGGACGATGCCGAGCGCAAGGTCGCGGCACACGGTTGTCAGGCCGGCGAGGAAGGCGTCGTAGTTGGCGTCGGTGACGGCTGCCCCGCTCGCTCCGCTCGCAAGCGCCATCACACAGTCGTTCGTCGAACACTCTCCGTCAACGGTGATGGCGTTGAACGTGACATCGACGGCCGCGCGCAGCGCGCGGTCGAGGAGTGCGGGCGGTATCGCAGCGTCGGTTGTCACGAAGCCGAGCATGGTCGCCATCATCGGCTCGATCATCCCGGAGCCCTTGGTCATGCCCCCAATGGCAACGTCCCTGATGCCGAAACTGCCGCTGGCGCCGGTCCCGGCGTTGATTCCCGGACCACGGAGCGAGAGTCGCGTGGCCGACTCCTTCGGGAACGGATCGGTCGTCATGATCGCGCGCGCCGCGTTCGCGCCCCCGCGGTCCTCACCGGATCCAAGGGCGCCAAGCGCGAGTGGGAGTCCGGCGCGGATCTTGTCAATGGGGAGCGCGACGCCGATGACACCGGTCGACGCGACCAGGACGTGCTCGATAGGGCAGCCGAGAAGGCGCGCGGTCTCGGCGGCCATCTCTGTTGCGGCCCGCATGCCGTCGCTGCCCGTGCAGGCGTTTGCGCAGCCGCTGTTGACGATGATCGCCCGTGCCGTGCCGCCGGAGGCCCTGAGATGTTCACGAGAGAGGACCACCGGCGCCGCCTGGGCGCGGCTGGTTGTGAACACCGCTGCGGCCGTGGCCGGTTGATCGGCAACGAGCAGCGCGAGATCGAGAGCGTTGTTCGCCTTGATGCCGGCCGACACGCCCGCCGCGCGAAATCCAAGCGGCGTGGTCACGCCGCCGGCGACGGTCGAGGCCCCGGCCGCCATTTATGCGAGCGGCACGCCGTCGGACGCCGGCACGCCATATCCCCGCTCGGCGTCGAATGCGGTGTCGAGCGGCACGACCAGCGCGTACTGACCGCACGCCCGGAACTGCGGGCATTTGACGCAGTCGGTGAAGATCTTCTCGAGCAGCCAGGTGTGCGGCACGATGGAGAAGCCCATGTTGGTGAAGTAGCCCGGCGCGTGTGTGAACGCGCACAGTCTGTCGAACCCTTCGCGTCGCGCCCGTCGGCGCAGTTCGTCGACGATCGTCATGCCGACGCGGCTGCCGCGGGCCGCGCGGTCGACCGCGAGCGATCGCACTTCGGCGACCGTTGGGCTGAGGGTCGCGAGCTCGGCGCAGCCCACGATCGAGCGTGCCTTCACGGCAACCACGAAGCGCGTCGCGTGCTTGACGAGCTCGTCGAGGGTTCGCGGAAGCAGATGTCCTTCTTCAAGGTTCGCCTGAATAAGCGCGTACAGTTTCCTGGCCTCGCGAGCCTCGGCGGTCCTGAGCGTGATAGGCGATCGCGTCATGACGAGGCTCCGACGGCGCCCAGCGTCGCGTCGAGACGGCCGAGGGCCTCGAGGGCTTCGGCTTCCGTAATGATGTACGGCGGCAGCAGGCGCACGACGGTTTCGGCAGTGCGGTTCACGATCACGCCGCGCTCCAGACCGGCGGGCACGACCGGCGCCGCATCGCGCCCAAGCTCCAGCCCCCACATCAGCCCAGCGCCTCGAACTTCTTTCACGATCGGGTGCTTCGCCGCGATGGCGCGGAGGCGCTGCTCGAATGCCGGTGCGACGCGTTTGACGTTTTCGGCAATGCCCCGGTCGAAGATCTCTCCGAGAACGGTCAGCGCTGCGCGGCACGCGAGAAGATTGCCCCCGTAGGTCGTGCCGTGATCCCCGTACGACACCGTGTCGGCGACCTCTTGACCAACGAGCGCGGCGCCGATCGGAACGCCGCTGCCCAGCGCCTTGCCGAGCGCGACCAGGTGGGGCGTCAGGCCGAGTGCCTGGAAGTAGAAGGGGTAGCCCGTGCGCCCGAGGCCGCTTTGCACTTCATCAGCGATGAAGAGCGCACCCGTTCTGGCGCACGCCTGTCGAATTGCGGCCGCGAACTCCGGCGTCAGCGGGCGAATACCGCCTTCGCCGATGACCGGCTCGGCGATGATGGCGGCGGTGGCTCGAGAAACCGTTGCGGCGAGCGCCGCGCCATCGTTGGTCCGCACGAACTTCACGGTTGGTACGAGCGGCTCGAACGGCGCCCGGTAGTGCTCGTCGGACGTCACCGACAGCGACCCGAACGTGCGTCCGTGGAACGATTCGTCCAGTGCGATGAATTCCGCGCGCGGCTCGCGCTTCGTATGCCAGTAGCGACGCGCGAACTTGAGGCACGCCTCCACCGCCTCGGTGCCGCTGTTGCAGAAAAAGGCGCGCGGCAGGCCCGACAGCTCGGCCAGCCGCTCGGCGAGCTCGCCCTGCAGCGGGTGATAGAAAAGGTTCGACGTGTGGATGAGGGTCTGCGCTTGTTCGCCAACCGCGCGCGCAAGCGCCGGATGTCCGTGACCAAGCGAAGCCACGCCGATCCCTGACAAGAGATCCAAGTACTCGCGACCGTCGACGTCGTACAGGCGGACGCCTTGTCCTCTTACGAACGTGATCGGGTTGCGCTTGTAGGTCTGCAGAACGTGTCGCGATTCGCGCGCGACGATGGCGTCTGCTTCACCCGATCGCGAGTGCCGCGCCGGGGCCCCCGGAACTGCTGTCGTCATGCGGTCACCATCCTGACCAATCGTGTCGCCGGGGCGACCGTGTCGGCTCCCGGCGTGGCGGCTCCCACGAGGGCCGCTCCGTCCCTTCCGTCGACGATCACCACATCGTCGACCAGGTGCGAAAGCGCGAGCTCACACGCGCGAAGCTTCGCGATCATGCCTGCCGTGGCCGTGCGGCCCTGGACCAGCTCGTCGATTGCTGCCACATCGAGGACCGGCAGCGTGACGCCGGCCTCATCGAGAACCCCTGGCGTCGTGCCGGCGATCACGAGCCGGCGAGCATGGAGGCGGGCGGCAAGGTGCCCGGCCAGCGTGTCGGCGTTCACGTTGAACAGCTGCCCGTCCGCGCCGGCGCTGATACATGCCACGACCGGGACGAAGCCGTCGCGGACGAGCGTTTCCAGCAGACGCGTCGGAGATTCGGCCACAGGGACGCCGACGCAACCAAGGTTCACGATACGTCCGTCGACGGCGACGTGCCGCGGGGCTTCGGCGGCCAGCCCCACGTTCGCGTCCACGCCGGTCAGCCCAACGGCGTCCACGGCGGCAGCGTTGAGGGCCGCAACAAACCGTGTGTTCACCGCGCCCAGCACGGCGACCACGACATCAAGAGTCGCCGCGTTCGTGACGCGAAGGCCGTCCACCTGGCGCTTCTCGATGCCTGCCGCCTTCAGTTGGGCGTCGATCTCCTTGCCGCCACCGTGGACGATGACTAACGGAGCGGGCAGACTTGGCAGAGTCCGCGCGGCGATTGTTCGCACGGCCTGGACGACCGTCGCCAGATGGGAGCCGTCCTCGAGCAGCTCTCCGCCGAGCTTGAGGACGAGCGGGCGCGGGATGAAGGCGCTCGACGTCACAGCAGTGCCGTCCGCTCATCGAGACCGAGCATCACGTTCAAGTTCTGCACCGCCTGACCCGACGCGCCCTTGACGAGGTTGTCGATGACCGACACGAGGATCGCGCGACCGGATGGATCGACGCGCCAGCCGATGTCGCAGAAGTTCGTGTGCGCGACGTGCTTGATCTCGGGCAGCGCGGAACCGGTGAGCCGGATGAACGTGGCGCCTGCGTATGCGCGGCGGTACGCGTCGGCGAGAGCGTCTTCGCTGGTCCCCGGGGCGACGCGGACGTAGATCGTGGACATGATGCCGCGATTGATCGGGACGAGGTGAGGTGTGAAGGTGACGGCGCGGCCGACACCCTGCTCGATTTCAGCGCCGTGTCGGTGGCCGAAGACCCCGTACGCCGACACGCTCCCGTAGCACTCTGAGAAGTGCGTGCGCTCCGACGGCGTTTTGCCTGCGCCTGAGATGCCCGACTTCGCGTCAACGATGATGTCGGCGGTGGGGAGGAGCAGGCCGGCCTCGGCGAGCGGCGCAAGCGCCAGCAGCGTCGCCGTCGGATAACAGCCGGGGTTGGCGACGAGCCGCGCGCGGGCCACCGCGCCGCGCTCCCGCTCGGTCAACCCGTACGCCACACCGTCCGGCAGGCGACCGGTCTCCGGGTACCAGCGCGCGCGCGCATCCGCCGACCGGAGCCGAAACGCTCCCGAGAGATCGATGACGCGAACCCCGTGGTCGACGAGCGCGGGTCCCAGCTCGGCGGCGGCTTTGTCCGGTAACGCCAAGAATACGAGATCGGCGTCCACGGCCAACGAGGAGGGCTCGAGCGGCATGATTGTGCCGTCCCACACGTGGGCGAGCGCAGGCAAGCTGACCGCGCCGGACGCGGTGTCACGCGATCCGCCGCTTCGGCCGGATGAGGTCGCTGTGGTGATGACCACGGCAGGGTGACGCGCCAGCAAGCCGAGCAGGATCTGTCCCGTGTAGCCGGTCGCGCCTGCGATCGCCACGCGAACGGTGGCGTCTCGCTCGCCAGAGCCCTTCTGACGGTCCGCACGGGCGTCACTGCTCGCCAGCGGGCCCACGGCGCTGACGTTATCCGCCATCCCCACTTTGCCCGCTTCACTGACTCTCACTGGGCTTCCTCTGCGCTCGCTGACTGTATACACCGCAAAGAATAAGTATACAGTCCGGAGCGCTTTCGATCAATAAAAATCGATGTATAATGTGTGACTTTTCAGGTCACAACTTCGTCACGTCATCTATTCACGGGGGCCCGGCCCCTGACATGTTCATGAAAGCGCGAAGACAGGCGGTGCTTCTCGAGCTGGTCGATCGCGAGGCGCTCCACAGCCAGGAAGCGCTGCGGCGCCGGTTGCGCCAACGGGGCTTCACAGCGACGCAGGCCACGATCTCGCGCGACATCAGAGACCTCGGGCTCGTCAAGCGTGCCGGCGACGGCGCGTATCAGCGCCCCGGCGTCGAGGCGGCGAACCCGCAGACGGCGCTCGCCGCGCTCGAGCGGGCCACTACCGAGTTCCTTCGCCGTGTCGATCGCGTTCAACAGCTCGTCGTTATCAGAACCGGTATCGGCCAGGCGCAGCCGCTCGCGATTGCGCTCGATCGTGCGCAATTGCCCGAAACAGTCGGCACGATTGCCGGTGACGATACGATCCTGGTCGTCGCGCGCGGCGCGCGCGGGGCCGCCGCGCTCCTCAAACGCTTAAGAGACTATTCATCAGAATGAATGCTCGACGCTCGTCCCGCCGCCCTAACGCGCCGGCGCCGCCTGTGCTCAATGCGCTTAATGTCCCGAATGCCCCCAGAACCGGCCGCGTCGTGCTGGCTTATTCGGGCGGGTTGAACGCATCGGTTGCCGTGCCCTGGCTGGCGGAAGCCGAGCATGCCGATGTTGTCACGATCACGCTCGATCTGGGCCAGCACGGTGACCTGGAGGAGGTGCGGGATCGCGCGCTCGCAAGCGGGGCGGTTCGCGCGCACGTGCTCGACGTCGGCGAGGAGTTTGCGCGTGATCATGTTGCCCGCGCGCTGAAGGCCGACGCGCTCACGGACGACCGCTGGCCGATGGTCTCGCAGCTGGCGGCGCCGATGCTCGCCAGGAAGGTGGTCGAGATCGCGGCGATCGAGCAGGCTCTGGTGGTCGCGCACGGGGCCGCCGACGCGCAGGCCGCGGCCCGTATCGAGGCGGCCGTGCGGGCGCTCAACCCGCAGCTGACCGTGCTCGCGCCGGCGCGCGACTGGGATCTGACGCGGATCGACGCCATGGCGTACGCCCAGACGCGCATCATCGCCGTCCCCTTCGCGGTCGGCGTTCCCCACGGCGCGGACGCAAACGTATGGGGGCGAGCCCTTGCGTGCGGTGCGATCGATACGTGGACCGAGCCGCCTGAGGACGTGTTCACGCTCACCAAGGCGGCCACGGCATGCCCGGGCGAGCCGGCGTATGTCGACATCGCGTTCGAGCGGGGCGTGCCCACCGCCGTCAACGGGGTGGCCATGCCGCTCACGGATCTCATCGGCACGGTCGAAATGATCGCCGGCGGTCACGGTGTCGGCCGGCTCGACGTGGCCGGCGCTCACGGCCCGGCTTGTCGGGAGGTAATCGAGGCGCCGGCGGCCGTCGTGCTGCATGCGGCTCACGCGGAGCTGCAGAAACTCGTGACGACGAAGGAGGCCGCGCGTTTTTCCAAGCGCGTCAGCCGCGAGTACGCCGATCTCGTGGATCGCGGGGCCTGGTTCTCGCCCTTGCGGGAAGCGCTCGACGCCTACGTCGATAAGATACAAGAGCGCGTCAGCGGCGCTGTCCGTCTCAAGCTCTTCAAGGGCGACGCCCGCATCGTCGGCCGCAAGATCGTCGAGCCGAGGGTGGCGGCAAAACGTTTGCGCATGGCGGTGACGACGGCGCACTGATGACGCCCACACTGTGGTCAGGACGGTTCGACGGTGCGCCGGATGCCGCGGCGTTCGAATTCGGTCGGTCGTTTCGCTTCGACCGCCGGCTGTTCGAGGACGATGTGACGGGCAGCCGGGCGTGGGCGAAGGCGTTGGCCAGGGCGGGCGTGATCGCCGACAGCGAGGCCGTGCAAGTTGACGCCGCGCTCGCCGCTTTCGCGGAGCGCGCCAAAGCTGATCCCGACTTCGTGACCGGGGGCGACGAAGACGTGCACAGCTTTGTCGAGCGCCTTCTCGTCGAGGCGATCGGCGACGCCGGGCGCCGGCTGCACACCGGTCGTTCTCGGAACGAGCAGGTGTCCCTGGATCTGCGGCTGTATCTCAAACGCCGGATACCCTTGGTCGAGCGCGCTGTTGCCGGCGTGGTCGAGGCTCTGGCCCGGCAGGCCCTGTCGGCCGGCGACGCGCTCATGCCTGCGTTCACGCACTTTCGTCCCGCGCAGCCGATCCTCGTGGCTCACTTTCTTCTGTCGCACGCGGCTCCCTTGAGGCGCGATTTCGAGCGACTCGAAGCCGCCCGAAGGGAGGCCGACGCATTGCCGCTTGGCAGCGGCGCTGTCGCCGGCACCGCGTACGACATCGACGTTGAAGCGCTCGCTCGCGACCTTGGGTTTTCGCGCGTCGTCGACAACAGCGTGGATGCGTCGTCCGATCGCGATTTTGCCGCAAGCTTCCTCTTTTCGTGCTCGCTCACGATGGTGCATCTGAGCCGATTGGCGGAGGATCTCATCATCCTCTCCGGTGACGAGCACCGGTTCTTCGAGCTGTCCGACGCGCTCAGCACCGGCAGCAGCATGATGCCGCAGAAAAAGAATCCCGATCCTTTGGAGCTCGTGCGAGGTAAAAGCGGACGAGCGATCGGCCACCTGGTCGGTTTGTTGACGACCATCAAAGGACTGCCGACCGGCTACAACAAGGACCTGCAGGAAGACAAGGAAGCGGTGTTTGGCGCGGAAGATACGGTCATGGGATGTCTCGACGTCGTCCGATCGGTCGTGAACGGTCTGACCCTCAACCGCGAGCGGGCGGCGGCGGCAGCCGCCGGGCTGCTGCTCGCGACCGACGTCGCTGACTATCTGGTTGGCCGGGGCATTCCCTTCCGCCGCGCTCACGAAATTGTCGGCGCGCTCGTCCGCACGCTTGTCGCGGAGCGAAGAGATTTCACGTCGCTCTCGCTACACGAGTGGCGTGCGGCGAGCGACAGGTTCGAAGCGGATATCATCGAGCGCGTGACCCCTGCGGCGTCAGTCAACGCGAAGCGCACGCCCCAATCGACGGCGCCCGCCGACGTGGGTCGCCGCCTCGCCGAAGTGCGAAATTGGCTGCAGGGAGTGGGAGTGTGCTAAGATCATTTGCCTTTCGCGATTTCTTTTCCCCGCCAGCGGTATCTCGGGAGTGTTGATGCAGCAGCGCCAGCTTCGGCTTGGTGACATTCTGGATGACTACTGCCCGCGCGAGCGGCGCGTGACCAATCACGCCGTCGTGGCGATGATCGGGGACGAGGTCAAAAAGACGCGCTGTACGACGTGCGATACCGAGCACGAGTACAAGCACGCGAAGGTTCCGCGCCAGCGACGCAAGAACGAGGCGCCGGCGGCGCTCTACGCGCAGGTTGCGTCGGGTGCTCCGAAGCGGGTCGTCGCCGGCGAGCCGGTCAAAGCAAGCGCAACGGTCACGCACGAAAACGATGTGTCCAGCGCTCAGGACAACCCGGAGAATCCGGGAAACCCCGGGAATCCTGAGAATCCCGCGGATTCTGGGGATGCCGGGGAGGACATGCAGCCGGAGGACGCTGACGCTCAAGACGAGGGTCCCGTGCATCGTCCACTCATTCGTGCGTCGCTTCCGCGGCCCGAGGGACATCAGCCACCTGCGAGACCTATCCCCGAATTCACGATTCGTCAGCCTGGCACCGGGGCTCGCCCCCACCGGTTCCGCCCGCGCCACCGCGGGGGCCAGCGCCATCAGGGCCACCAATTCGATGGCAGCCAAGGCGGAAACACGACGCGCGGTCCGCGCCCGCACGGCGGACGACCCGGCCCGAAACGTCACGGGCACGGCGGCGGGCGCAAGCGATCCAAGTAGCAACGCCCTTGTCCTCCCTGTCAGGTAAGCACGGCCTCATCGTCGGTGTCGCGAACAGGCGCTCGATCTCATGGGCCATTGCGCGGGCGGCGCAGGCTGAAGGCGCTCGACTGGCGTTGACGTATCCGAGCGAGCGGCTCGAGGAAAACGTCCGCGAGCTCGCAGAACAGCTCGAGCGTCCGGTCATCGCGCCCTGTGACGTCGCGAGCGATGCGCAGATGGCGGATCTGGCGGCGACCCTCGATCGCGAATTCGGCGGTCTGGATTTCCTCGTTCATGGCGCGGGGTTCGCGCCCGCCGACGCGCTCAACCGTCCGTTCGTGGAGGTCTCGCGCGAGAGCTTCCGAATCGCGCTGGACATCAGCGCGTACTCGCTGATCGGGTTGACTCGCGCGATGTTGCCGCTCATGGAGAAACGCGGAGGGGGGAGCGTGGTGACGCTCACCTATCTCGGGAGCGATCGTGTGTTCCCGAACTACAACGTGATGGGCGTTGCGAAAGCCGCGCTCGAATCGTCGGTCCGCTACCTCGCCGCCGATCTTGGGCCGAAGAACATCCGCGTCAACGCGATTTCCGCGGGGGCGATCAGGACGCTCGCCGCGTCGGGTATTTCCGGGTTCTCGTTGATGCTGCAGATGTATCGCGAGCACGCGCCGCTGCGCCGGGCCGTCGACGCGGCGGAAGTCGCCGACGCGGCGGTCTTCCTGCTCGGCCCTGGCGCGCGGGCGATCACGGGTGAGGTCATGATGGTCGACGCCGGCTTCCACGCGATGGGCGGCGTTCCAAGCCCACCCACTTCCTGACTTCCTGCCCTCCTATACCTGACCCACCCGACCCACCTGACCTCCCCGACCTTCTTTACCACTCTTCGATCCGGATTCGCCTTGGTGCGACGCCGATCTCGCCGAGCAGCCTCGGGATATCGTCGACCATCGCGGCCGGCCCACACACAAAACACAATGTCTCGGCGTCGTGGATAAGCGCGGCGAGCGCGGCCCGATCGATGCGGCCGCGGTTGCCTGACCAACCGGTTTCGGCTGCGCGCGTCACGGTTTGCCGAAGCTCGATGACGCCCTGCGCCGCGAGCGCGCGAAATTCCTGTTCGTAGGCGAACTCCTTTGGCGTGCGCGCGCTATACAGCAGGCCGACGCGGCGACCCTTCAAGCGTGGATCGGCAATCACGTGGCGCGCCATCGCGCGCAGAGGCGCGATGCCAGTACCGCCGGCGACGAAGAGCACATGACGTTCCTCCGGCCGGTCGGGAAACGTGAAATTTCCGACCGGCCCCTCTACGTCGACGACGACACCGGGCTCGAGCGGAAGGTGCGCGCCGGCTCGACCCTTGCCGTCTACACCGACCAGAAGCTCGAGAGCGTGGTCCCGGCGCGCGTCCTCAGGTGCGGCGGCGATGGAGTAGGGGCGCCGTTTCCCGGCGTCCGGGGTGCCCACGAGGAGCGCTTGTCCAGCGGTGTAGTCGAACGTGTGCCCGTCGAGATCGAGGCGCACGATCCGCGCGCGCGGCGTGGCGAACGCCATCTCGCGAATCGAGAGTGTCAGGCGCACGGCGGATAATGCTACTGCATGCTTCGGCGAGGTCGAGGGCTGTTACTGCGACTCGCGAGGCGGCGCCGCCTGTCGATCGTGACAGGGCTGGCGCTTGCCATTCCCGCGGCGTGGGTGGAGGTGAGCGGCTCGTGGGAGGCCTGGTGGGTGTCGGGCGCGGCGCTCGTGTGCGCAGCCACCGGTGTCGCCCTTGTCTGGACGGGACTCACGGGGCCGTCTCCCGATTTTCGGGATCCCGAAGATGGCTAGCAAGAAGCCATGTCAGAGAATCCCGATGGCCGGCCGTTGAAGGTCGACGTCGGACACCGCTGGCGCGACGTCTTTGGCGCTCTCTCGCGCTTCGGGTGCCGGAGCGCCTGCCGCCTGCTTTCGCCGTGCCTTGTCGCGGTACATCCGGCTGTCCGCGGTCGACAACAGCGTCTCGTATGAGGCGCCATCGTGCGGAAAGACGGCCGCGCCCACGCTGATCGCGAGCGGCAGCGCCTTGCCGGGCCGCGGCTCGAATCGCAGATCGTCCACGGCCCGCTGCAGCTCGAACCGTTTGCGCTCTGCCTCGTCGCAACCACAGCCCGACAGCACGACGATGAATTCGTCGCCGGCGTAGCGGACGCAGATGTCGTATGGGCGGATGGCGGCGCGGAGGACAGCCGCGACTTCTCGCAACGCGCGGTCGCCGACGTGATGGCCGTAGGTGTCGTTGATGTGCTTGAAGCTGTCAAGGTCCATCACGAGCAGCGAGACTTCCGACTTCAGCCTTTCGGCGCGCGCGAGCTCGCGCGTCAGATGCATGAACATGTATCGCGTGTTCGGCAGCCCTGTCAGGGGATCGGTTAACGAGTCTTCCTGGGTCTGCTCGAACACGATGGAGTTGTAGATGACGGCCGCCGCCTGCTCCGAAATCCGGTCCAACAGGCGACGGTGATCGTCGGTGTAGACAGAAGGCTCGGCGTGGTACACCGCAATCGTGCCGATGAAGCGGTCATTGAAGAGCAGGGGGCAGACGAGCGCCGAGTGGAGGGAGGTCCGGTCCGAAGGCTGGCCAGCCGCCTCGTAGTCCGCGCTCGGCCTCGCATTGACGAGGGGACGGCGATTGCGCGCGACCCATCCGGTCAAACCCTGGCCGTTTCGGACGGTGAGGTGTTGCATGAGATCCGCTTCGACTCCGGTCGCGAACCGGCAGCGCAGCGTCTCGCTCTCGTCGTCGTAGAGGAACAACGCACAGCAGGCGAACGGTACGAGGTTGCTCAGCTTGGACGAAATGAGCGCCATGGTATCGGCCACGCCGAGACTGCTGCCCATGGCTTGCGCAATTTCGTACAGCGCGTAGATCTCACGATGCGCGAGCGCAATGTCCTGGAAAACGTTTGTGCGCGCCGGCGATTCGTGGACGAGGCCGACGGCTGGCTGCGCGCCGGACGCGAGCGGGGCGACGCGCGTGAGCTTGCGCGCGGGCTCCTGCCGGCTCTCGGCTTCTTCCGCCAATCGCGGATACAGGCCCGTGAACGCCTGGACCACACGGGGATCGAGCGCTTTGCCGCTCTCCTGGCGCAGCAGGCCGAGCGCCGCGTCCAGGTGTAGTGCCCTGTGATATGGCCGCTCCGACATCAGCGCGTCGAAGTAGTCGACGACTGACAGGATGCGGGCGCCGAGCGGAATTTCCTCGCCCTTGAGCCCGACCGGATAGCCCTTCCCGTCCCACCGTTCGTGGTGGCTGAGGATCAGTGGGGCGACCGGATAAGGAAACGGCACGCCGCTGATAATCTCCGCCCCCACCTGCGGGTGGATGCGAATCTTCTGGAACTCCTCCTGGGTGAGGGGACCCGGCTTTGAGAGGATGTGTTCGGGCACCGCGAGCTTGCCGATGTCGTGCAGCAGTGCCGCGGTCTTCACGCCCTGAATCTCGTTCTCGCTCATGCCGAGCGCCCTGGCGATGCCCGCGGCGTAGACCTGAACGCGGCGGATGTGGCTCTGCGCGCTCTGGTCCTTGGCGTCGATGGCGAGCGCCAGCGCCTCGATCGTCGCCAGGTGGAGGTCCGATACCTGCCGGACGTGGTGCTGCTGATCCTGAATCCGGCCCATGTACACCTTATAGGTGTGGTAAATCAAATAGACCGGCGCAGCGGTCAAAGGCGCCATCCAGTAGCCGCCCCTCACGACAATCGCCGCCGCGATGGCCGCCGCCCCCGCGCCGAAGAAGTAACTGGGCGCGCTCCACAGGAAGTTCTCGTGCCACACCCGGAACACCGGCTGCCGCGTCGACAGCGCGATGGCGGTGGCCACTAACGCCGTGTTGAAGACGAAATAGGTCGTCGCGGCGCCGACAAGAGGCTTGGCGAGCTCGAAGAGTCCCATCTGCGTGCCGGGCCCCGTGCCGCCGAGCGACGCATACGCAAAGCCGGCTGCTTTCACCGTCAGAATGAGCGACGCGATGCTGAACAGGGTCCGGTAAGCAGGCGCGCGGGACTCGGCGCGCAGCGTGCACTGGCTCCAGGCGCTCGCCGCCGCCACGAGCATCGTTTCGTCCGCCCCGAGCAGTAACAGGGCCGCGAAATCTACCGCATACGACACCGACATCGTCGAGCCACTGCTCGCGAGCGGCAGGCTGACCTTGAAGGCCGAGGCAAAGGACGAGAGGAGCAGCAACGCGGCGAACATAGAGAAGTTCGCGATCCCGTGCGGGACGAAGACGGCGAGCACCACGGCCCCCGCCAACATGACAGCTCCCACGTAGAGCCGCGCTGGACCTGGCAGGTCGCTCATATCACTGGCAGGGGGCACCAAAACGCCGGCGATGATACTCGAAAACCGCCAGGAAGCGGGTGCCGCACGTTGGACTGGGACGCCGGAGCCCGGTCCCCCCGCGCCACAGGGAGCCCGGGCGCGCCCCTCTCAGACGTCGGCCTCGCGCGAGCGTCTGGCGGTTGAACGGGCTTCGGGCTCGAGCTGGTACTCGACGATCTTGCGATACAGGGTCCCGCGGCTGATGTCGAGCACCCGCGCCGCTTCCTTCTTGTTCCACTGCACCGCTTCGAGCACCCGGACAATGTGGGCCCGCTCCGCGTCGGCCAACGTCGGCAGCTGCTCGCCGGTGGCCTGCGGGCTCGGGTTGTTCGCATGGAGGAACTCGACGTCAGACGCGCGGATCGTGCGCCCGGGCGCGGACAGCGCCGCGCGAGACACCGTGCTCTCCAGCTCGCGAATATTGCCCGGCCAGTGGTAGCTGAGCATCGCGTCGAGCGCCTCGCGCGCGAAGCTTTTGCTGTCGAGCGGGAGCCCTTGTGCGGCGCAGTAGCGGGCGAGGAAGCGCTGAGCGAGGACGGGAATGTCGACCTGTCGCTCGCGGAGCGACGGCAATCGGATGGCGAAGGCGTTGACGCGGTAGTACAAATCTTCGCGGAAGCGCCCGTCGCGGACGAACTGCTCGAGGGGACGGTTCGTGGCCGAAATCAGCCTGAAGTCGACGGCGATGGACTTATGCCCTCCGAGCCGCTCGAAGCGGCGCTCCTCGAGCACGCGCAGGAGCTTGGCTTGCGCAATGAGCGACATGTCGCCGATTTCGTCGAGGAAGAGCGTGCCGTCGTTGGCCAGCTCGAGCCGGCCTGGCTTGCGGTCATGTGCGCCCGTGAAGGCGCCCTTCTCGTAGCCGAAGATCTCCGATTCGAACAACGTGTCCGGCAGGGCGGCGCAATTGACGGCCTGGAACTTGGCCATGCTCCGCCGGGACAGCTCGTGGATCATCCGCGCCACGAGCTCCTTCCCTGAACCGGTCGGACCGAGGACGAGGACGGAAATGTCCGACTTGGCGGCCGTGCGAATCCACTCGAAGACAATGAGCATCTTCTCGTCGCGGCCGATCATCTCGCGGAATCGCTGGACCGACGGCGATTGATCCTCGGTGCTGACCGCGGCCCGGCGCTCGAGAAAGTGGTCGAGGTAGTCGACGACACCATCTTCAGCGGGACGCTCCGCCATGTACCGGGGCGGATTGCCGGGGATCATTCGCGCCACCCCGAAGTCCGCCAGCTCGCGAACGCAGTTCTCGACGTCGAGCCGCAAACGGCCGAACGTCTGCATCAGCGATTCCACATCGAAGCTTTCGTCGGGGCGGGAGCTCAAATACCGGAGGATGCCCGCGCGAAGCGGCGACTGAACGAGCGTCCTGAAGCGGGTTTCAAGATCCTGTGGTTCGACGGTGCGGGGGGCCGCCGGCGCGGACGCGCGCCGAGCGCTGAAGGTCAGGTCGTCCATTTATCACTCGGGTTATCGGCCGATCGGACGGCGAACGATAGCCTCCGGGAAGGGGAATGGTTCCGGCGCTATCGAAGGCGCGCCGGGCTGGGAGCATTGCTCTGAGCGCTTGACGATGCCGCCCCGCCGGGCGTCGTGCGGTAGTGTGCCGTCTGATACTGCTCGATCAGCTCCTTCATCCGAATGGCGTCCCGCTTGTGGTGCCCGTGGCAGACGATCGGATCGGAGCCGCCGCTCGTCTCGATGAGCACATTCGACAGCACGATGCCGGTGTCGATGTTCACCGAGGCCACGTGCGCCATGTGGATCGTCAGCTCCTGTTTCCCGAACCATCGCGGCTTGAACTGGACGACGCTGCTCGGGGTTATGGCCACTTGCGTGGGGAACAAGCGATTGCCGCGACTGAGGCGGCTGGCGCGGAACACGTCACCGGCCATGAACGGGCGGCCTTTCTGCCACACCCACCAGCCGGCCAGGAGCGCGATTGCCGCGCCCAAGACCAGCACCCACCACAGCCAGTCGTATTCGCCAGTCACAAACGCAGATGTTAAGCTATTTTGTCCAGTCAAGGAGACGACTTTGCCCTACCGCGCTCCCGGCTCACCTGGGCGTTCCCGCCAGGACTTTCTGTCTGGCAAGCCAATCCGCTACTACCGGCCGAAGGGAAGCGCCGAGATTCGCCGCCTCATCGACGAAGGCTTTCAGGCGTTCAACGGCGGACGTCTCTCAGAGGCCTGCTCGATCTTCGCGGACAGGATGCTTGCGCCGGAGCACGACACAACGATCGCATTGACGATCGCCGGCGCGATGACCCCTGCTGGGCTCGGCGGCTGCGTAATCGAGATGATGGACCGCGGGCTCGTCGATTTGGTGATCTCGACCGGCGCCAACCTCTATCACGACCTGCACTACGCCATGAATTTCACGCTCAGCCGCGGGTCGCCGTTCGTCGACGATCGCGAGCTGTACGAACAAGGCGTGATCCGGATCTATGACGTGCTTTTTCCGGCGACAGTCCTGCTCGAAACCGACGCGTATGTTCGTGAGTTCATCGTGCGGTCGAAGCTGAACGACGCGATGTCGACGGCCGAATTCCATTACCGCCTCGGCCTGGATTTGGCGCAGAAGTTCCCGGGCTGCGAGGAATACTCGGTCGTCGCGCGCGCCGCGCTGGCAGGCGTGCCTCTCTACACCTCGTCGCCCGGCGACAGCTCAATCGGGATGAATATCGCCTACCACGAGCTCATGAACGAGAGCCGGTTCATGATCGACCCGAACAAGGATGTCAACGAGGTGTGCGCCATCGTGCTGGCGGGCGAGCGCAATGGGTGCGTGATCCTTGGCGGGGGATCCCCGAAGAACTTCTATCTTCAGGCGCAGCCGACCCTCTGGGAGATCTACGGCATCCCCAAAGGCGGGAATGACTACTTCATTCAAATCACGACGGACCAGGTGGTCTGGGGCGGGCTCTCGGGCGCCACGCCCGCCGAGGCGGTGAGCTGGGGCAAGGTGAATCCAGGCGTGCTCCCCGACACGGTCATCGCTTACTGCGATTCGACGATCGCGTTTCCGCTCTTCTGTGAGTACGTCATCGGATCGAAGCACGGACGCCGGGCGCGCAAGGAACTCGTCCACCGGCGCGACGCGCTCGTCGCGACATTGAAGCAGGAAGCCAGGGCTGCGGATGAGAAGCGGAAGGCGGTCACGGGAGAAGGCGCTTCTGGCGTGACAGAAGTGTCGGTGAAGTAGGACCCGATGGGCACGCTATCTTCGGAGCTGGGGCCTCACGCGGAGCGGCTGACACCGCGACCGCGCATTTACGCCGACGCAAACGTTCCATCGGGGCTGGTCGTCCACATGCGCCACCGACTCCAATGGGACGTCCTGTTCGTCCTCGAAGAGGCCGACTTGCGGCGCGCGCGGGACGTGAGACATTACCAACTGGCCCAACAGCTGCGGCGCACCCTCGTCACAATGGATCGCGACTATCTCGACGACCGGCGGTTTCCCCCGCAACAAAGCGGCGGCGTCCTCGTGATCAACGCCCCGAACGAGCGCGAGTTGGCCGCGCTTCTCGACCGCATCGATCGTCATCTCTTCCAAGACTTCGGTGATTTGGCGCCCCTTTCGGGGCGAAAGCTCCAGTTGAACACCGAGTGGGGACGGGACGACGGTTGCCCATGATCGTTCTGTCGGGCGCTGCGCTGGTGCTGCCCGATCGCATCCTTTCCCCTGGTACGCTCGTCATCGACAACGGGCGGATTGCCGAGATTCGATCCGACATGCCGTCGGCCGCCACGCCGACGCCGTTTGCCTTCCACGGGCATTACATCGTGCCGGGGTTCATCGACGTTCACGTGCACGGCGTCGACGGCGTGGATACGTTGGATTCCCCGTCGGCGATCGGCACCATTGCCTCCGCTCTTCCGCGCTATGGCGTCACGGCGTTCTGTCCGACCACGGTCGCGTGCGGCCCGGCGGCGCTGCGGGCCGTGCTGGACCAGGTCCGGCACGCACGTGAGACGCGGGTGCCCCGGGCGGCGCGGGTCCTGCCGGCGCACCTCGAGAGCAACTTCATCAACCCGGCGTACCGCGGCGCGCAGCCTCTGAGATGTTTGCGCAGTGCACCGCTCGCGTCGGCTGGGTCGCGCGGGTCTCATGGGATGGGCAGCGCGAGCGGGAGCGTTACAGCCGGGTCCGGGCAGTCGCGCAGGTTGTGTCCGTCGGCCGACTCGGAAGCGTCCGAGTTTACAGCCGATGACATCCTTCGAGAGATTGAGCGCGCCGCGCCAGACGTGGGTATCGTCACGCTGGCTCCCGAGATCGCCGGCGGGCTCGATCTCCTACGATGGTTGACGGCGCGCGGTCATCGGGTGTCGCTGGGCCACTCCGGCGCCACCTACGACGAAGCCCTCGAGGCGATTGCTGCCGGCGCGAAACAAGGCACCCATCTCTTCAACCGGATGCCGCCGCTCGACCACCGCGCGCCCGGTCTTGTGGGCGCGGTGCTCCAGGCGGAGGAGGTCGCGGCTGAAATCATCTGCGACGGCGTTCACGTCCATCCCGCGGTTGTTCGCGCCACGATCGCCGCGAAACGCCCCTCGCGCGTTCTGGCCATTACCGATGGCACCGCCGCATCGGGTCTGCCCCCTGGCTCCCGCGCGATGCTCGGAGGCCAGCCCATTGTGGCAAGTTCTTCCACGGCCGTGCTCGAGGATGGGACGATGGCGGGAAGCGTGTTGACGATGGATCGGGCGTTCCAAGTTCTGGTGGGGCGTGTCGGCCTGTCGCTGGTGGAGGCGGTGACCGTTTCCTCGACGACGCCTGCGCGTGAGCTGGGTCTTATCGGCCACGGCGTTCTGGCTTCCGATGCGGTCGCGGATCTCGTCGTGCTCGACGCCAATTTCGCGGTCGTCCAGACCTACGTGGCGGGGCAGCTCGTGTTCACTCGTTCTTGACCAGCCGGGCGTTGGTCATGAAACGCTGGTAGTTCGAGAACACCTGGCGCTTGCGGTGCGATTGCGCGCCGTGCAGGATCGCCAGCACCTCGATTGACTCGGGCAGCACCAGTTGCTCGACCGGGTCCACAAACGCGACCGGTGTGTACCGGATGGCCCAGTCGTACCGATCAATCACCAGCGACGCGGGCAGCCCGTGCTTGCGCTGCTGCTCGAACGGCACGGGAATATCGACCGCCCGCTTGAGGTGCTCTTCGACGCGCAGCACGTCGTGAGTCGTCACATCAATCCAGATTCTCCCGCTCGTGGCGCCGGGGAGCGAGACGTTGAAGCAGCCGGGGCGGCCCTCGGCGTCATCGAGGATTTCCGGCTTCCCCGATTCGAGCGGCCGGAAATCGACGAGCATCGCGTTCCGATCCTTGCCCTTCCCCATGCCGGCCAAGGCGAACTGGTACTCGGCGCGATGGCTCGGCAGAAGGAACGCCAAAGGTTCCGGCGAGAGAGGATTGGGGTCGTAGCACCCCGGCTTTTCCTGCGGCTTCGGCGCCCGCCCGTTCACTTTGCGCAGATTGCGAACGACCTGTGCCTCGGTCGGCCGGTCGCCGTCGGATGCGGCATCCGACTCGACGCGCAATTCGTACTCGAGCACACGCCCGAAGCCCGCCGGCCTCAGGTCGCGCTCGATCGGCAGCGCCGTCACTCGCTCGACGCAGATGAGGTTCTGCGCGCGCGCGTAGTACTCCTCGATGCGATCCCCAACGTGGGCGAGCAGCACCTCGAGATCCGTCGAGGCTTGCGCTTCGAGAGCCACCCACGCCCTCGCCTCGAGGTTCGAGGCGGCGTGCGCCGCCAGCGACCCGGCCAGGACGGCCAGCGAGGCGGCGAGCGTCCCGGCGACGACCGCGATCGCCGGTCTGCTGCCAGTCGCGGGTGTGTCGACAGTCGCAGGTCTGGTGCCAATCGCCGGTCGGCGCCCAATCCTGCAGGCGTGACGGGTCTGCTCAAGAGTGGACGATGTTCCGGTGGTCCGCATAAATCGTTGGATCGCTGATACCGGACTCGAGAAACGCATCGTGCCGCTCGCGGCACTTGCTGCATTGGCCGCAATGAACGGGGTCGTCCCGAATTTCGACAACGGGCTTCATACACGACAACGTCAGCTGGAACGGCACGCCAAGCGCCGCGCCTCGACGGATGACGTCGGCTTTCGACATGGCGGCATAGGGGGCGTCGATCGCGAGGTCGTGGGCCAAGCCGACAGAGAGGGCGCGCGCCATCGCAGCTCGGAATTCCGCCGTCGCGTCCGGAAACGGGTTGTGCCCAAGCGTGCCGATCACGACGCGATCGAGCCCGGCCGCGGCACAGAAGACGCCGGCCTTTCCCAGAAGAATGATGTTCCGCCCCGGGAGATACACGTCTTCGTCGGGCGTATGGTAACCGGGCGGCTTACCCACGAGGGCCCAATGTGTGGCCGCGTAGACGTCGCGCATATCAACGCTGAGCGTGACGAGCGGGCGAGCATGTCCGGCGATGGGCGCTCGGGCGAGCAACTGAGCGACGATTGCGCCCTCGGCGCGTTCCCATGCGAGGCCGACACTGACGTAGATCGGCTGCACCGGCCCGTCGGCGCCTCCCTCGACTTCGTTCACAAGGAGTACCGCGCTGTCCAGTCCGCCGGAGAGGAGAACGGCCGTTGGCATCGCTCCATCCCGTTGTTGGGTTATCTGATAATCTGGTTGTTGAATCTGGTTGTCGGTTACCCCTTTACCCGGCTATCGATTGCGCATTGAAGCAGAGTGCGCCACTCGCAATCAATAGCCAAATGACCAAATTCCGCCATCTCCAGCCCCTATGTATTCCGTGACCAAGCGCGTCGAATTCTGTTACGGCCACCGACTTCTGGACTACGACGGCATCTGCAAGCACCCACACGGCCATAACGCCGTGGCTGAGATCGAGGTCCGGACCGGGACCCTCGACAATCGCAATATGGTATGCGACTTCAGCGACATCAAGCGGGCAGTCAAGGGTTGGATAGACCGCGAGCTCGACCACAAGATGATCCTGCGCCACGACGATCCGCTCGTAGGCCCATTGCAGGCGCTCGGCGAGCCGGTGTTCATCGTCGACAGCAATCCGACCGTCGAGCGGATCGCCAGGCTGATCTTCGACCAGGCGAAGGAAGGCGGGCTTCCGGTCGTGCGCGTCACGGTCTGGGAGACACCCACATCGTTCGCGGAATACCGCGCGGAGCGATAGCGCTCGGCACGGAGCTCATCAAATCGTGATCGCGGGACGGACGTCCGGCACGACGCACAAGGCGCGATCGTATCGTCTGATAGCTTTCGATCTCGACGGCACGCTTGTCGATTCGCGCCGGGACATCACGAACGCCGCCAATGCGCTGCTCGTGCAATGCGGAGGGGCGCCGCTGGCCGAAGCGCGGATTGGACGCATGGTGGGCGACGGCGCCGCGACACTCGTCGCGCGCGCGTTCGAGGCGAGCAGGATTGAGCGCCCTCCAGACGCGCTGCAGCGGTTCCTCGCGATCTACGATCGCCATCTGACGGACCACACCCGGCCGTACGACGGCATCGCGGACGCGTTGACCGCGCTGGGCGTGCGCGCGGTACTGGCCGTGCTGACCAACAAACCTCTGGCGGCGACGCGAACGATCCTCGACCGGCTGGGGCTGGCGCGTTATTTTGCGTCAGGCATGGTCTTCGGCGGCGACGGCCCGTTTCCTCGCAAGCCCGATCCCACCGCGCTCCGTGAGCTCATACACCTCGCGCGTGCCGAGGCCGCGACGACGCTGCTCGTCGGCGACTCGGTCATCGACTGGCGAACGGCGCGCGCCGCGCGCGCCTCCGTCTGCCTGGCGCGATACGGGTTTGGCTTCGACGACCTTCCACCCGAGAGCATCGGACCGGACGATTTGGTCATCGACACGCCGGCGGAGCTCGTCGGAGCTCTGGGTGTCGAGGCGTGAGGTGCAAGTTTGGCTGGGGCGCCCGCGCGTTGCGCTGTAGGAAATCAGTACGTTGACCGCGTCGCCGGTGTCCGAGTTCGATGCATAGTGCGTTCCATTCCACACCAAATTGCGCAACACGTCGTGGCACTGCCATTGCTGAGATGACAGGCTCACGATTCCGACGCCGTTTGCGCGAGACATCAACGGGTTCGGGCGCTGTGCCCGGACGTCGTGTCGTTGACGAGTCGCCGTAGAATACGTTGCTTATGCCGCAACTGCCAGAGGCGCACGGACGATCCGCGGGGCTGGTCGAAGTCCTTGATCGAGTGCTCGACAAAGGGCTCGTCGTGGCGGGCGATATCAAAGTGTCGCTCGCGGAAGTGGAGCTCTTGACGATTCGGATCCGGCTGCTGATCTGTTCGATCGACAAGGCCGAGCACATCGGCCTCGACTGGTGGAAGTTCGATCATCACCTCTCGCCGGGCAAGCAGGCGCTCTCTGCGGAAAACGAGGAGCTGCGCAAGCAGGTGCGGGCGCTCGAGCGTCGACTGGCGATGCAGATGCGCCGGCGGACCGCTGCATTGAAATAAGGAGTCTTCGATGCCCGTTGAACGCGCAGCAGGCGGCGCTAGTCTGATTGACGTCCTGGATCGGGTCCTCGACAAAGGGATCGTCATCGACGCGTGGGTCCGCGTTTCCCTGGTGGGCATCGATCTCATCACCGTCGAAGCTCGCGTGGTCGTTGCATCGATTGACACGTACTTGAAGTATTCCGAGATGGTGGGTCAAGTCCCGACGGTCTCGAAGCCGACGATCGAAGGCAGGGCGTATGGTGAAATCGCTGCCGAGAACGCGCTCCGCGTCAAGCTCAAGAGTGGCAGCCCGGCCCGCCGCTCTCGTGGCGGTCGGCGCAAGTCGGCGCGCCGCTGAGCGGCACGACTCGCCATCGTACCGGAGCAGCGCCCCAGTGCGTGTCTCAATCGAGCGTGACGACGACGAGGCGCCGCTGGCGGCGCGCGTCCGGCTGCTCGAGGGGCTGGTCGGCCGCACGGAGATCGCCGACTGCGCGCAGTTCGCGCTCCAGTGGCTCGGCGAGGTGGCCGGCGTGCCGCAGTCGGTGTGCCTCATCCGCCCGAACAGCGAGCACGCGCTCTTTGTCGTCGGCGCGTACGGCATGCTCGGACCCGCGGTCACTTCCTACACCGTCTCCCTCGACGACTGGAGCAATCCGCTCGTCTCGATTCTGGCGCAGCGCACCCCCATCTTCTTCGCGCGAGCGCACGCGACCGCCGACCGGAATCGCCGACCGTCGACGCCGTTCGAGGATGCCGCCTATCACGCGCTTCCACTCGGCGCGCCGGGAGTGTCGGACGAAGCGTTTGGCCTCCTGCTGCTCGGGGATCCGGGCCGGCGTGTGCCCGAGCTCCAGTGGTTCACGATCGTCTTCAGCCAGAAGCTCGATCAGATCCTGCGGTACCAGGCGCTGGCCGATGGCGATCAGCGTCAGAGCCGCGAACGCTCGCTCTTGACGAGCATCATCAACGCCGTCAGCGACCCGATCCTGTTGACGGACACCGATGGCCGCCTGGCGATCGCGAACGCGCGCGCGCTCACGCTGTTTACGGCAACAGAGGAAGACAGCGATGGCCGCCGGCGAGCGGTCCGCATGAACACCATGTTGTTATCGTCGGCGCTGTCGAGCAAGGCGATCGAAGAGACCGGCGCGTCGCGGCGAGAGCTCCTGCTCGTCAACCCGACCGACGGCTCGGATCTCGTCTTCGAGCTGCTCAGTACCGTCACCGAGGATTCGCGTCAAGGCACCGGCGTCGTGTCGATTCTGCGAAACGTGACCGACCTGCGGCGCGCCAGCGAGGAGATTGAAGACAACTACCGGAAGATGCGAGTCGCCGAGGTTCAAGCGCGCGGCGAGAGCGATCGACTCAATCTCATCATCGACTCGGTGGCCGACCCGATCGTCGCCACCGATGCCAGCGGCGCGACGTCGCTGATGAACGAGCCGGCCGAGCGGCTGTTCACGACTCCCGCTCGCGCGAGCGCCGACGAGCAGCGTTGGGTCCAGACCAACGATGCGCACTTTTCATCGTTCATTGCAGGCATGCTCGTCAGGGCCGATCAACGCCGTGTGGGAGAGATCGGCCTGGTCGATCCCAAGACCGGCGAGCCGATGCCGGTCGAAGCGATCGCCGGGAAGATCGTGTCGGAGCAGGGCGAGCTGACCGCGGTCGTGACCATCCTGCACGATCGCCGCGAGGCCATCGAGAAGGCGAAACTCTACGAGCAATTGAAGCGAGCCTCCGATGAGCTCGAGCGCAAAATTCAGGCGGCGACGGCCGATATTGCCCAGCAGAACGAGCTGCTCCGGCGGCAGGCCATCGAGCTGGAGCAGGCCTCTCAGCTCAAATCACAGTTCTTGGCCAACATGTCGCACGAGTTCCGGACGCCGCTGAACGCGATCCTGGGCTACACCTCGATGGTGCTGCAGGGTCTGGGCGGACCTATCGAGCCGGGCGCCAAGCGGCAGCTCAGACGGATCGAGTCGAACGGTCGCCACCTCTTGACCATCATCAACGAGATCCTCGACATTTCGCGGATCGAGGCGGGCCGGATGCCGTTGCAGATCTCGAGGCTGCGCATCCCCGACCTCGTGACGGAGGTGAAAGCCGAGCTCGAGCCGATCATCATCCGGTCGAAAATCGCCGTGTCCAGCCAGTTGGACAAGGATCTGCCGATCCTCGTGACGGATCGCCAGAAGGTCAAGCAGATCCTGCTCAATTTGTTGAGCAACGCGTTGAAGTTCACGCATCATGGCAACGTGACGATCACCGCCCGCCGCTATCCGCGCGAGCGCGCGGTCACCGTCTCAGTGACGGACACCGGCATCGGGATCGCGCCGGCCGATCAAGAGAAGATCTTCGAAGACTTCAGGCAGCTCGACAACTCGCCCACCCGCGCCTACGGCGGCACCGGCCTCGGTCTCTCGATCTGCCGGCGCCTTGCGGAGATGATGGATGGGCGAATTACGGTCGAGAGTCAGGTGGGCAAAGGGTCGACCTTCACGCTGACGCTGCCGGTCAAGTCTGCTGGAGGGCGGAGGTGACGACGAAACATGAGCGGCCGCGGGTCCTGGTCGTCGACGACTACCCGGACGCGCGAGAGATGTACAGCGAGTATTTGGAATTCTCCGGCTTCGAAGTCGTCGAGGCCGTCAACGGCATGGAAGCGTTGCAGCGGGCGATCGATTCGGCGCCCGACATCATTCTCATGGACCTGTCGCTGCCTGTCATGGATGGATGGGAGGCGACCCGGCGCCTCAAAGCGGACGAGCGCACTCGATCGATCCCCGTTGTCGCGTTGACAGGTCACGCGCTCGCCGGCATCTCGGAGGGCGCGAAGGGCGCCGGCTGCGACGCGTTCGTCACCAAACCGTGTCTGCCTGAGGATCTCGTGCGGGAGATTCGGGCGATTCTCGATGAACGGTCGAGCGGAAGAAAGATGTCCGTCAAGAAGTCGCCCAGGGGCGGGAAATATGCCAGGCGCGTTCGCTAACGGCCGGAAAGGCGGTCGCTCCGGCGACCCGCCGGCCGTGAACGGCGCCTCCAAATCCATCGCGAAGAAAGCGGCCGGTGGTTCCGGCTCGAGGTCAGCGAAAGCGAAAAGCCAGCCTCGGGCTGCGGCCTCACCCTCCGCAGCGAAACCCGCGTCGAAGCCGGATCGCGTCGCCACGCGCCGGACCGCCGAGCGCGTGCTGCACACCGTTCGTCCCGGCACGGCCACGGCGGGGGGCAGCCGGGGGAAATACGTCTACTGCATCATCAGATCGAATGAGCCTTTGCGCTTCGGTCCCATCGGGATTGGCGCGGCCCCGTCCGACGTCTACACGGTGCACTATCGTGATCTCGCCGCGGTCGTGTCCGATGCGCCGCTCGAAGTGTTGGACTCGACGCGGGAGAACGTCCTCGCGCACGAGCGCGTGAACGAAGCGGTCATGCGCGACCATACCGTCATACCGATGTCGTTCGGGACCATCTTCAAAACACGTGAAGATATCGTCGAGCTGTTGCGCTCGGCGGCCGAAGCGTTCGACGACGTGCTGAACAAGATGCAGAACAAGCTCGAGTTCGGCCTGAAGGTGCTGTGGGACCGCGATCAGGCGATTCGCGAGGTCGAGACCGAGGACGAGGACATCACGCGGCTGAAGAAGGAAATCTCGGGCCAGAAGGGCCCGACCTACTTCGCCCGGATGCAGTATGGACGGCTCATCGACACCGCGCTGCAATCCCGGTCCGAGCGTTACGTGGCGGAGATCCTGGAGCTGCTGCGCGAAGTGTCCGTGGCGTCGCGCATCAACAAGCCGATCGGCGAGAAGATGATCATGAACGCCGCGTTTCTGATCACGCGCGATTGCGAACCGGAGTTCGACGCGAAGGTCAAGTCGATCGCCGCCCGGTTCGACAGGCTGACGTTCAAGTACACCGGGCCCTGGCCGCCCTACAATTTCGTGAATATTCGCCTGAAGCTGGAGAGAGCATGACATCCGCCGCTCGAGCCATTCGCCATGTTCGTCCTTGACTCCCTCCTGATCGGTTCCCTGCGTTTCGTGCTCGACAAGGTGGCCACCGCTGTCAACGCCGAGATGAACGACGAGTCCGCGCTCCGCGAACAGCTGCTCGAGGCGCATGGGCGGCTCGAGGCGGGCGAGATATCGCGGAAGGCGTTTGCGAAGATTGAGCGGGCTCTTCTCGCGCGCATCCGCGAGGTCAAGGGTCAGCGGCAGCAGGCGATTTCAATGCCGTCCGATGACGACACGTCGCGTGTCGAGATCGAGACGTGGGATTCCGAATGAGCTCGACCTATGTCTACTGCGTGGTCGCCTCCGCGCACCGGCCGCGCCTGACGCGCGTGCCGCGCGGCCTCGATGGAGCGGGTGAAGTACGGCTGCTGGACGTCGATCGCGGCCTGTTTGCCGTCGTCGCCGATGCGCCGTCCAAGCGGTTCAGCGAGGGAGCGATCAATCGCCATTTGGCGGATCTGGACTGGGTCTCTCGGGCTGCTGTTCGCCATGAAGCCGTCGTCGAGCACTTCATCGATGCCGGCGCGGTCCTGCCCATGAAGCTGTTTACGATCTTCGCAAGCGACGAGCGGGCGGTTGGGCACCTGCGTGCCGAACGATCGCGGCTCGCTGCGGCCGCCCGGCGGGTCGCAAGCCACCAGGAGTGGGGCCTGCGCGTGTTGCTCGATCGCGCCAAGGCTGGCGCGTTGATCGCGACCGACCTCGCCGGTGGCGGCCGCACGGACCACGGGCGCGTCGTTGCCCGCCGCACCGGCGGCACGCTCGCCGTCCGCCCCCGGGGCGGGAGCGAATCGGCGACGGGGCTCGCGTATTTGTCTCGAAAGAAAGCTCATCGCGATGCGTCGCTCGCGCTGAGTACCCGGGCGCGCCAGACCATGTCATCCTTGTACGACCGTCTGGCGAGGCATGCGCGGCTTGCCAGACGCCGAACGTCGATGGAATCGATCGCGCAAGGCGGCGCGCTGCTTCTCGACGCCGCCTTTCTCGTCCGCCGTTCGCGGACGGAAGTGTTCCGCGCGCTGGCCGCAAAGGAGGCACGTGCCCTGGCGCCACACGGTTACGCGGTCACGCTGACTGGTCCCTGGCCTCCTTACACGTTCGTTCAAGACTGACATGCCGCGGAAGCGGGTGCCCGCCACTCCGCGCGTCGCCGATCTCGTCCTGGCCTCGCCGGAGTCGTCGGTCCTGGATCTGCTCGATCGATTGCTCGACAAAGGGGCGATGGTCAACGGAGATCTGACCCTTGGCTTGGCGGGCGTCGATCTCGTCTACGTTCGGCTCTCCGCCCTCATCTGCGCGTCTGATCGAGTCCTTCCGGTCACACGAGCCCGAGCCCGCGAGCGTCGACGATCAAGACCCTCCAGACTCCGAGCGTGACGATGAAACGCCGCTCTCGAGCCGCGATTCATCGCAGGCTTCGGCCAGGAAGGTCCTTTCGGAGTCATCGCGCGAAACGTGCCGGCAGGTCGGCTCGCGCCAGCGGCGGAAAGCGCGCCGGCGGATCCGTTCGGGCTGCGCCGGTGACGGCCGCGCAGCTGCGCGCGCTCCGGCGCGAGCTCGGGCGCAAGATCAAACCAATCCGGTGGAATCCCGAGCCCGACGATGTTCAGCGGTCGGTTGCGCAGCTCGTCCTGACGGTCGTCGAGTTCCTGCGGCAGCTGATGGAACGACAAGCCATTCGACGCATGGAACAGAAGACGCTGACCCGCCGGGAGGTCGAGGCCGTCGGTCAGGCCCTCATGCGGCTCGAAGAAACGATTCGTGACATCGGCCGACGATTCGGGCTCTCGCCTGAAGACCTCAACCTCGATCTGGGGCCGCTCGGCAAACTGATGTAGCGGGACGCGCGCTGCTCAGAGTCTGCGCGGCTCGGCGCGTGGCGGTTTGGCGCCCGGTTTACGATTCGATCGGCTCGACGAGGAGCTTCGAGGCGGCGCGGGCGCCGATCATGATGCGTTGACCTTTCGCGCGAAGCCACACCGCATCCGCCGCGGCGTCGCGATTCTCGACCTCGACGCTCTGTCCGGGTTTGAGATCGTTCTTCTCGATGAATCTCAGGAACGCCGGATCTTGATCGGTGATGCGCATGACTCTGAGCGGCGTCCCGATCGGGCACGTCAGGAGGCTGTCCAGATGACGTTGAGGGATCGCGCCTTCGGGATCCGGGATCGGATCGCCGTGCGGATCGTACGTCGGGCGCCCGAGCATTTCATCGATCCGCTCGATCAGGCGCTCCGAGACCACGTGCTCCAGCTGCTCGGCGTCGTCGTGCACCTCGTCCCACCGCATGCCCATGACCTGAACCAGGAACAGCTCGACGAGGCGATGCCGACGGAGGACCAGCCCAGCGAGCCGTTCGCCGGCCGTCGACAGGCGCACTCCACTGTACGGCTCGTATTCGGCGAGACCTGATTCGGCGAGCGCTTTGACCATTGTCGTTGCCGTTCCCGGCGTGACGCCGAGCGCTGACGCGACCTGGCCCATGGGAACAAGACGGGCACCGTCGGTCAGCGTGGATTGGCCCTGATAGATGGCCTTCAGGTAGTTCTCGACGGTGCTCGACGGGAGCATTGGACGTTATTATCCAACAATGCCTGGAGAGGCGTTGGATCGCCGGATTGCGACGCCGGAAGGCAAACGGCAGTACGTGCGCACGCTGTTTGCGACCATTGCCGACCGCTACGATTTCATCACCGTCGCGCTCTCGTATGGTCAGGATCAACGATGGAAGCGCCGGCTGGTGCGGATGGCCTCGCTCCGCCCCGGATTGTGGGCGCTGGATCTCGCAACGGGAACCGGCGACATCGCGTTTGCGTGCGCCGGCCAGGGAGCGCGCGTTGTCGGTCTCGACATCACCGAGCGGATGATCGAGCAAGCATGTGCGCGAAAAGCCGCGCTCGGGTCGCGAGCCCCCGGCGCGCTCCAGTTTCTCGTGGGCGACATGCTCGCGCTCCCCTTCCCGGCCGGGTCGTTCGATCTCGTGACGACCGGCTACGGCCTGCGGAATGTGCCGAACCTGGCGACCGCGCTCGAGGAAATTCAACGCGTGCTGAGGCCGGGCGGCCGCCTGCTCTCGCTCGATTTCAATCGACCGGCCAACGGCGTCGTTCGATCGGTGTACCTGGCCTATCTCGGCGCGGTGGGCGGGTTGCTCGGCTGGGTTCTGCACGGCGATCCCGACACTTATCGGTATATCCCTGCGTCGATCCGCCAGTATCCCGGAGCGGAGGCCGTCGTGCGGATGATGCAGTCGCGCGGATTTTCCCGGACCGCCTATCAGCCGGTGCTCGGTGGCTTGATGGCGATTCACGATGGCGTTCGAGACTGATACGGCGAACTGGTCGGGCGAGGGGGAGTTCACGCAGCTCCTTCTGGCGCGTCTCTGCGATGTCGATGGGATCCGGTTCGTCCGCGTCGAAGACGCGCCGGCGACGCGGTCCGACGCCGACTATCAGTTCATGAGCAACGAGCTGTTCGTCGACTTTGTCGTGTCGAACCGGCAGGAACGGTTCAGGCGGTTCGGCGTCTTTCCGGCGACCCGATCGGTCGCCGAAAAGGCCATGACCCTTGCTGGGCTCGAGGCTGTCTTGACAGGTATTCCCGAAATCGGCGCCCCGGACTATTCTGACGAGGGGATGCTGCAGTACCTCCGGACCGAACGGGTGATCCCTCCCTACCAGACGCGGGGGTATAAACTCGTCGAGCTCGTTCGCATTTACGAGATCTCCCTAAAGAACGCTGATGTTCTGCCGACAAGGTGAACGGTGAGTCTCATTCCCTCGCTGCTCCAGGCCATCGTCCATGTCGACGGTGACGCCCTGGTAATGCACGCGGGCGACAAGCCTTACGTCGTGGCGCCCACAGGACAGGTCGACCTCGCGACGCGGGGGCTGGCCCTCGACGCCGTCAACGGCATCATCGGCCAGCTGTTACCGGCGGACCTTCAAGGCGCGCTGAGCGAATTTGGTGCCGTGCAGCACGAGCTCGCGCCAATCGCCGAATTCCCAGGAGAGCACTTCACGATTGTCGCGGCGCGCAGCGGCGACGACGTGTGGGTGGAAGTCCGGCGTCGGCGGAATCCGGACGATGAGCACGCCGCGGAGGAAACCTTCACGCTGCAGGATTCTGCCGCTGCAGCGCCGCCTTATCCGGCGTATACGCCGGCGCCGGGCTTCTCCCCGCCCGTGGAGCCGATGCCCGACTCGCTGGAGCTCGATGATCTGGTCGAGCAGGGGCGAGAAGGCGTGCCAACCGACTTCGCGGCGGAGATGCCCGCCGAGGGGCACCCCGTCGCGGGTGCTCCGATTAGCTCTGCGACCATGACTTCCGCTGAGGCTGGTGCGCGCGGGGAAGCACGGCCCCACGGCGATGCCCAGGCCTCTGCGCCGACTGAGATTGCAAGTCGAGACGGCACGCAAGGCGGGACCGAGGCCCGCGATGGAGCCGAAGTTCGCGATGAGCATGAACGGCGGGTTGGCGTCGGGGTCCTCGGCGAGACCGCGACACTCAGCCGAGCTCAGGCTCGTGCGGAGGCCGAGACCCGCGGCGAAAGCACGGCGGACGGCATGTCCGAGACAAGCTTCCGGACGGACGCCGCGTCAGGGAATCAGCGGCAGCCGGACCGGTTTATGGGAGCCCTGACGTCGCGGCGTTTTGTCGAGTCCCAGGAGGCGATCGAGAAGCGAATAGCGGATGCGGTCGTCCCCGCGCTGGCGTTGGAATCGGAGGCGGCAGAAGCGGGTGACGTGGAATCACCGCTCGCAGAGGAGTGGCTCTCCGAGGAGCGCGTCTTGGAACCGCGGGCGGAAGAGGGACGGCTGGTGGGAGAGGAGCCATCAGAGGCCGGGCTCGCAGAGGACTGGGCGACGGAGATGTGGGTGACCGAGGCGGAGGCAGCTGAGGCGTGGGTGGCCCAGGCGCCGAAGGAGGAAGCCCAGGAACCGGGAGCGCTCGCGGCGGAGGCGCCACAAGTTGCTTCCCTGGAGCCCGAGCAGGTTGTCTTTCCGGCATCCGAAGCGGTTGTCCTCCCGCAAGCGCCGGAACCGGTTGTCCTTTCAGCGCAGCCAGCGGTGGTGTTGCCGCTCACCCGCAGTCAAATCCGCCCCGAGCCCCGGCCGCCCTTGGGCGACAAGGCCGTGTCAGATCTGGACCGGCTGCTGCGCCTGTCCGCTGCCCGCGGCGCGTCCACGCTCTATCTGTCGCCTGATTCGCGGCCTGGCGTGCGCGTCGACGGCGAATTGCAGACGCTCGAGGGCGAGCCGGTGCTGACCGCGCGAGACGTCGAGTCGCTTCTGTCGACGTTGATGCCCGAGCGCAATCGCGAAGCGCTCGGGACGGGCGCGGGCACGGAGTGGATCCTCGATGTCGAGGAGGTCGGTCGCGTCCGCTGCATGAGCTTCCGCGACCATCGCGGGCACGGCGGGGTGTTCCGGCTCATGTCGCCGCGATCGGTGTCGGTCGACCAGCTCGGGTTGCCTTCTGCGGTGCGGGGGCTCGCGAGCGAGCCGGAGGGCCTGGTGCTCGTGGCCGGACCGCGGTCCAGCGGGAAGCGCACGCTGATTTCCGCGTTCGTCGATCTGATCAATCGGACGCGCCGCGATCATGTGATCACGATCGAGCGCGAAATCAACATCGTGCACGAGCGCGGGAGCTCGTTCATCAGCCAGCGCGAAGTGCGGGGGAACGACGACGACCTGCTCGCCGCTGCGCGTGCCGCGCTGCGCGAAGATCCCGATGTGCTCGTCATCGAAGACCTGCGAACGGCGGGCCTGATGGATGTCGCCTTCGAGGCATCGGCCTCCGGCCATCTGGTCGTTGGGGGATTCTCGGCGCCCACGGCAACGGGAACCGTCGAACGCATCATCGATCTCTACCCGCCCGATCATCGACGACAGGTGCAGTTGGCGCTCGCCGGCAGCCTCCGTGGCGTTGTGGCGCAGGCGCTGCTCAAGAAGAGGAGCGGCGGCCGGGTCGCCGCGCGAGAGGTGCTGCTGAACACGCCGGCGGTGTCGAGCGTGATTGCAGAGGGGAAGACCTCACAACTCCCGATGGCCATCGAGACCGGCCGGCGCTACGGCATGATGCCGCTCAACGATGCGCTCGTCAGCCTCGTTCAGCAGGGCGTTGTCGACGGTCGCGAAGCGTACCGTTGCGCGAGCGATCGCCATGGCCTTCAGGCAGCACTCAAACTCCAGGGCCTGGACACGTCGTTCGCCGAACGGCTCGTGTAGCGGTTACCGCTCGACGAACGGCTCGAGCTCCCTCATCAGGAACGCAAACAGCTCGGCTTCAGTGATGGATTCGGGATCCCCCGACGCCACGACCTGCTCCGAGTCGATGACGCGGCGGCCGCGTGCCCGGCTCGTGCGGCCGACGACGCGCGGGGAGTCGGTGGTCGCGTCGAGCGAGACCTCGATGAAGTCCTCGGCGCTGGTGTCGGACATCAATCGAACGCTGCCTGAAGGCGTCGAGACACTGAAGGTGTAATGCTCGGCGCGCAGCACGTTTGCGACCTGGCGAAAGAGCGGCACCGCGGTGCGGCTGAGGAACGATTCGAAGGCTCGCGATGCGGCGTCCGCCCGGACGCGCCGTTCGGCGGCCCGCTGCTTGGCGCGGGCCATCGTCTCGTGCACGCCTCTACGAACATCGGCGATTTCCATTCAAATCGCCCGTTGCTCGCGAAGCGTGGCGATGGCGTCCGCGCCGAGGCCGAGGTCGTGCGCCAAAACGGCGGCCGTGTGCTCGCCCAAGCGGGGCGGCGGCGTGCGCACGGAGCCGGGCGTCGCCGACAACTTCACCGGGACGCCGAGGACTTCCATTGATCCAATG